>JBBRDH010000031.1:0-38838 GCA_038204125.1 Mycobacteriales bacterium | reverse complement strand
TCCTGGTCACCGAGGACGGCCCCCGCCGCAGTGAGAATCGCACCCCACAGGACGCCGCTGGTGCCGCCGGCCTTGTCCGCCCAGGCAGCGCCGGCAGCCTGGAGTACGCCCTTCGCCCCCGCCTGCCCGGCATCGTCGGCGGCCGAGGTGGCCGCCCTGAGTCCTCGCACCATGCCCACGCCGTGGTCGCCGTCGCCGGCCACCGCGTCGATTCGGCCGAGTTCGTCGGCGGCCGCGGTCACCGTCTCGAGCATTGCCCGCAGCGCCAGCCGTGCCGTCCGGGCCGCGGCCCGGGAGGGCTCACCGACCGGCGGCGCGGCGGCCGCTGGGGATGGCTCGGTATCCCCGGCGGTAGCGGGCGAATCTGAAAGGCCCTCGGTAGCGAACGATCTCGGCGCACCCATGGAGCCGCGGCGGAAGGCGGGTGTATCTGCCGGAGCGCTCCACAATTCTTCGAGCTCGGGATCGAGCCAGGTCAACGTCAGGGAGCAGCCCGCCATGTCCAGGCTGGTCACGATCTCCCCGACCTCCGGCAGCACCGGCTCGATTCCCGCTTCGATGAACAGCCCGGCCAGCGTCTGCCAGAGCACGAAGAGTTCTTCGTATTTGGTGGCGCCCAATCCGTTCAGAATGACGGCGGCCCGAACGGCGCCGGCCGGCTTCTCGGCGAGCAACGGTTCGAGCAGGATTCCCGCGAGTTCTCTCGCCGGCATCCACGCGACGGTACGGATTCCGGGTTCCCCGTGAATGCCCAGACCCACATCCATGAATCCCGGCTGCACCGAGAACAACGGTTGGTCCCTACCCGGGAACGTGCAGCCGTCGAAGGCCACGCCGAAGCTCACAGTGGCGGCGTTCGCCTTGCGCGCCAACGCTTCCACCCGATCCAGCGGGTCGCCGCGGTCGGCGGCGGCACCGGCCACCTTGAACACGACGAAATCACCGACGACGCCGCGGCGCTTGTGTTGCTCGGCCAATGGCGCCGAAGCCACGTCGTCGGTGACCAGGACGGTGCGGCAGTCGATGCCCTCGGCGGTCAGCCGCTCCGAAGCGGCGGCAAAATTGAGCACGTCCCCTGCGTAGTTGCCGAAGCTGAAAAGAACGCCGGCGCCGCCCTCCAGCGCGCGGCCGGCCCGGTAAGCCTGTTCGGCCGACGGCGAGGTGAAGATATCGCCGATCACCGCGCCGTCCGCCAGGCCGGGTCCGACGGTGCCGCAGAACGCGGGATAGTGACCACTTCCGCCGCCGATGATGACACTGACCTTGCCGCGCTGCGGACCACCGCGGCGCATGACTGCGGACGCACCGGGCACTCTCTCGACATAACGGGAATAAGCCGACAGAAATCCCTCGACCATGTCGTCCTTGAAATCGACCGGGTCGTTGTAGACGTGGGCCACGCTGCTCACCTTCTGCTCGGGTCGAACTGCTGGGACCGATAGCTGTTGCTCTGCCAATGCTCTGGGGGGACGTGACCCTACTGTGGTTGGTGGCCGATGATGGCCTGCAGGTGGCGGAGGGCGGCGGAATGGTCCGGCGCCACATGATCGGCCAGGGCCAGCGCCGCAGCCGCCGGGGGGAACTGCCGGTTCGGAATGGCGATCACGTACAGGCCGGCGGCCCGGGCCGCGCGGATGCCGTTGCCGGAGTCCTCGATGCCTACGACCGGGCGGCCGACCATCCCGATTTGCCGGGCCGCCTCCAGATAGACGTCCGGACTGGGTTTGCCGCGAGGCACCTCGGCGCTGGAAACGGTGGCGCCGAACAGGTCGTGCAGGCCGTGCCGGGCCAGCAGGTAGTCGATGATCGGCCGCGCCGACGAGGTCGCCAACGCGATGGGCACCCGGGCGGCGGCGTAGCGGACCAGGTCCTCGGCGCCTGGCATCAACCCGCCGTCGCCGGCGTCGATGGCGGCGATGATGAAATCGATGCAGAATTGCGCAGCCCTGTGCCCCTCACCGGGAACCCCGGCGGCCGTGGCCAGCGCAGCCGACCACTCAGGGACACTGAGCCCCTGCAGGGCAACGGATTTCGAATTCGACCAGGTGCCGCCGTTGGCTGCCGCGAAAGCCGCCCACGCTTCGTCCCAGAGGTGTTCGGTGTCGGCGACGACCCCGTCCAGATCGAAGACGACGGCCTCGAATCGGGTCGCCGGTCCGCTCCGGTCGATCGTCCCGCCCACCACATCACCCCGGCCGACTACGCTCGGCGACGGGTCGCGGCGACTGGTCATGACTGCGGACCGGGCGCGGTGGTCGGCGCCGGAATGACGTCGGGCAGGTCCGGCAGGGCACCCCGCTCCGGCGCCGCCCGCCCCTGCGCCGCCCACTCCTGCGCCGCCCGCTCCTGGCCGGGGGGGCCGTCGAAGCCGGCCCGCAGTGCCGTCAACGCCGTCCGGTCGCGCTGCACCTCCGCCCGGAATTCGGCCACCTGCCGCCCCTGCTCCTCGATGTCCCACTGCATCTCACCAGCGATCAGTTCGGCGATTGCCGGCGCCACCGCACTGCCGCCGTCGGGCAGTTCGATGGCGAGGTGGGTTCTCCGGACCATCACGTCGGTGAGCGTCATGGCGCCCTCCGCGGTCACCGCGTAGACGAGTTCGGCGGGCAGATACCCGGCCCAGTCGGCACTCGGGGTGACCAAATCTGGATTGTCGGCGCCGAGCGCGAGCACGTCCTCGAGTTCGCTGCCGTACCGGAATTGAAGTCGCCGGATGTCGGAGACGGACAACCGGTACTTCCCGGCCAAAGCCTCGGTGCGGTTGACCAGAGCGGGATACCCGTCGGCGCCGACCAGCGGAAGCTGCGCCGTGACCGACCCGGGGATTGGCTTGTCCCATTCGGACGCCCGGACGGCGGCATCGACCGTGTCGGCGGCCATCAGCCGGTAGGTCGTGTACTTACCACCGACAATTGTGGTGAGCCCATCAGGGCCTGGAATGATCGAGTGGTCACGGGAGAGGGCCGACGTGGTATCCCCGCCCCTGCCGACCGGTTTGAGCAGCGGTCGCAGGCCGGCGAACACTCCCAGCACATCGGCCAGTCCGACCTTGGTCCGCAAGAATTTGTTGAGTTCCCGCAACAGGTATTCGATGTCGGCCGCCTCCGTCACCGGTTGACCCAGGTCCCCGTCCCAGGGTGTGTCGGTCGTCCCGACCAACCAGTAGCCCTGCCAGCGGCGGGCGATGATCACCGAATCCGACGCTCGCGCCAGGATCCCGGTCCTCGAATCGATCGCATCACCCCGCAGGAGTAAATGGACGCCTTTGGCCGGAGCGATGTCGAAAGTGTGCGATCCAGCGATCTGCTGCAATTGTGCCGACCAGACGCCACCGGCATTGATCACCGCCCGGCCGCGGATCTCGACCCGGTCCCCGGTCATCTCGTCCCGGACGATGACCCCCCGGACCGCATCGCCAACTTTCACGAAGTCGACGACGGGTGCCCGGAGGATAACGTGGGCACCGAGGGCTGCGGCGGTCCTCACCACCGCCAGGGTGTGCCGGGCGTCGTCCATCAGTACGTCGAAATACTGGATCCCGCCGGTGATCACGGAACCGTCGAGCGCCGGAGCTTCCGCGACCGCGCCGGTGCGGGTGAAATGCCGGTGCCGGGGCACAGCCTTGCCCCGCAGACCGAAGATGTCGTAGAGCAGTATTCCGGCGCCCGCATAGGGCCGCTCCCAGTGCCTGGTCAACGGGTACAGGAACGGTGCCGGCCGGGACAGGTGCGGGGCGACCGTTCGGACCATGAGGTCGCGTTCCACGATCGCGTGATGCACCAGGGAGAAGTTCAATTGTTCCAGATACCGCAGGCCACCGTGGAAGGTCTTGCCCGACCTGGACGAGGTGCCGACCGCGATGTCGCCGGCGTCCACCAACACGACCGAGAGCCCTCGGCCGGCGGCGTCGAGGGCGCAGCCGGCGCCGGTCACCCCCGCGCCGATCACCACCACGTCAGCGATGCCACCGGCCGCGGCGGCGAGACTGGCAGCGCGCTGAGCACCATCAAGCCTGGACGGCTCAGAACGGGATGAGTCTGGACGGGATGAATCTGGACGGGATGAATCTGGACGGGATGAATCAGGGCGGGACGGGTCGGGGCGGGACGGACCGGCCCCGGTCACCGACGCCCTGGCGTCATGATCGCCGGCCGTCCCGGCCGACCGGCCGGCCGATTGCGTCGAGCCCGGGTGCGACGCGGAGGTCATGATCAATCCCCTTCACGATGGACGGCTCTGCGCCGGAAGCACCGGCGGCACGAGCACCGGCTGCGAGTACCGTTCTCGTTTCGTTATAAATCTCAAGCAACCTAACACACTGTGATAGTCCCCACAACGCCGGGCTGACGACCAGAAAGGCGAGCTCGGCGGGCGACTTCCGGAGACCGGTGCTCGTCGAAGACGACAGGGTCGACGTCCGGAGGTGTGTCGACTGCGTACCCTGCCGGTTGGTCGCCATCGAATATGAATGAATATCTCCTGAAGCCTTGTTTTCCTACCCGATTGCTTGTTATATCTACCGGGACAGCCACCGGGTGAGATGCACGCCACAATGAGGTGAGGACCGTGACCGAGCCGATGGACCACCAGGAGCAGGACGCGGCGTACCTCGGAATCGACCTCGGCACTTCCGGCGTCAGGGCCATCGCGCTCGACAGTCAGGGCGGTGAACTCGGTTCCGGACAATGTGCGCTGCGCTCCGACTTCCGGTCCGGACCCCGGCACGAGCAGGACCCGCAGGAGTGGTGGACCGCGCTGGGCACCGCAACCAGAGCCGCGATGGCGACGGTGACCGACCACCGCCTGGCAGCAGTCGCGGTAGATTCAACTTCCGGAACGATTCTGCTCGAGGGCCGGGATCTGGTCCCGCGCACTCCTGGCCTGATGTACGACGACAGCCGGGCGGTCGCACAGGCGGACCGGGCAGCAGTCGCCGGCCACGGCGTGTGGACGAAGTTCGGCGTCACCATGCAGCGCAGCTGGGCCCTGCCCAGGGCGCTGTGGTTGGTGGAGAACACCGACATCGAAGCCGGGTCGCGGATCGTGCACCAGGGCGACCACATGGTGTCCAGGTTGACCGGGCGGCCCACCGCGACGGACTCGAGCCAGGCCCTCAAGACGGGGCTCGATCTGCTTACGATGCAATGGCCCACAGCGGTTTTCGACCAACTCGGCCTGGACCCGTCGCTACTTCCCGAGCCGGTTCTGCCTGGCACCATTCTCGGCGTCGTCAGTACCGCGGCCGCCGAGCACACCGGGATACCGGCAGGAGCCGAGGTCAAGGCCGGGATGACGGACGGCTGCGCGGCCCAGATCGCCTCCGGCGCACTGATCGCCGGTTCCTGGAGCAGCGCGCTCGGTACCACGCTGATTCTCAAGGGCAGCTCGGTGGAACCGCTCATCGACCCCTCCGGCGCGGTGTACGGCCATCGGAGCCCCGACGGCGGCTGGCTTCCCGGTGGCGCGTCGAGCATCGGCGCCGGAGTGATCACCGAGGAATTCGCCGGGTCCGATCTCACAGAGCTGACCCGACAGGCGGCGGGGCACGAACACCTCGGGTGGGTGCGATACCCGCTGACCGCGCAGGGCGAGCGGTTCCCGTTCGTCGCCCCTGCGGCGCGGGGCTTCTCCACCGGCGTGCCCGTCGATCAGGCGGAGGCATTTGCCGCGGTCCTGCAGGGCATCGCCTTCACCGAGCGGCTGGCTTTCGCCAGATTGCAGCGCCTCGGCGCGACGATCCAGGGGCAGGTCCGGTTGACCGGCGGCGCAACGGTCAATGACTACTGGAACCAATTGCGGGTCGATATCCTGGGCCGGCCCGCTGTTCTTCCGGCGTCGTCCCAGGCGGCATTCGGGGCCGCCATTCTGGCTGCTTCCGAGCCGGGGACCGTCGGCTCGCACGCGGCCTCGATGGTGCGGTTGATTCGGGCGTATGAGCCAGATATCGAGCGGGGGGCCGGGTTCGGGGAGTCCTACGAACAGTTCACCACCGCGCTCACCGACCGGGGCTGGCTTCCGGCCGAGATCGTGGCCGCGGCGTGAGCGCCGACAATCGCGCGGCTCATCTGCCCAACGGCGCCGCATCGGCAACGCTGTATCTTTCGCGACACGGTCAAACGGTATGGCATCGGGAGAACCGTTACGCCGGATCCAGCGATATCGACCTCACCGCAGCGGGGCATCTGCAGGCCGAGCTTTTGGCCCGGTGGGCCCGATGGGCCAGACCCGATGTCCTCTACTGCTCCCCGATGCGCAGAGCCCGGGACACGGCGGATCCGGTTGCCGCCGCCATCGGCCGGGAGCCGGTCATCGATCCGGAACTGCGGGAAGTTCACTTCGGTGTCGCCGAGGGCCGGACCATCGGTGAGATCCGCAGCGAGCAACCAGAAGTCGTGGCCCGGTTCGAGGCGGATCCGGCGGACGGGCATTTCCCGGACGCCGAACCGCCCAGTGCCGCCGCCGCCAGAGGAGCCTTCGCGCTGCGGCGGATCGCCGCGGACAACCCCGGCCGCCGGGTGCTGATAGTCGCCCACAACACGCTGATCAGGTTGAGCCTGTGTCACCTCGTCGGCATTCCGATCTCCAACTACCGAAAAGTGCTGCCGGTACTCGACAACGGCACTCTGACCACGCTGACCCTCACCGGTGATCCCGGCATGCCCGCCGCTCTGCTCTCGTTCAACGTGCCTTTGGAAGCAGCTCTGATCAGCACTTGAACGCGGATGTTCGTCCCGCTTTCCACCGTCCGGCGAGCTGCCGGACCACCAATCCAGGAGGACCGAAATGAGTAACGAAGTGGTCAATCCGCTCACCGGAGTGCGGCTTTCCCGCCGGAACATGTTCAAGGCACTGGGGGTGGGCGGCGTCATGGCGATGCCCCTGCTGTCCTCGTGCGCGGCGGATTCGTCGACCGCGGGCACCAGCGGGAGTTCATCCGCCGCCGCCTCCTCCGGCGCAGCCTCCTCCGGCGCCAGTTCCTCTGGCCCAGGATCCTCGGTCGTGTCCAGCTCCGCGTCGGCGGCCGCGTCGAGCAGCGTGGACGGAAGCTCGGCGGCCTCGAGCAGCCTGCCCGCCGGCGGTGGCAAGGCCTTCGACTGGAAGCAGGCCTCCGGCAAGACCATCCGGATGCTGCGGACCCCGCATCCCTACGTCTCCAGTTTCGACTCGGCCGGACTGTTCAAGGACTTCACCGCGAAGACCGGCATCAACATCGCCTTCGACGACATTCCCGAGGGCGACTACTTCACCAAGCTGACCTCCGAACTATCCGGGACCTCGTCGACGTACGACGTGTTCATGACCGGTGCCTATTTCATCTGGCAGTACGGTCCGCCCGGATGGATGGAGGATCTGTCCCCGTACATCACCGATTCGTCGAAGACCTCACCGGACTACAACTTCGAGGACATCTTCGAAGGCCTGCGCACCTCCACCCGGTGGGATTTCAAGAAGGGATCGGCGCTGGGCACCGGCGGCCAGTGGGCAATCCCGTGGGGTTTCGAGACCAATGTCGTGGCCTACAACAAGGAGGTCTTCGACAAGAAGGGCATCAAGCCGGCCAAGACATTCGACGATTTCATCCAGCTGGCAACGGATCTCACCGACAAGGCAGCGGGCACATATGGAGTGGCGTTCCGCGGCTCGAAATCATGGGCGACGATCCACCCGGGATTCATGACCCAATTCACCCGCGAGGGCGGCAAGGATTACACGGTTGCCGACGGTAACTACACCGCGACGATGAACTCGCCGGCCGCGGTGACTTTCACCAAGAAGTGGGCGGATCTGGCGAAGAAGGCCGGCCCGTCGGGCTGGACCACCTACGAATACCCGAACTGCACCCAGGATCTCGCCGACGGCAAAGCCATGATGGTCTACGACGCGGATTCGGCGACGTATCCCAAGTTCAAGGGCACCAAGGTGGCCGGCAAATTGGGCTGGGACGCCGGCCCGGCCGGCCCGGACGGCAGCTACGCCACCAATCTCTGGACCTGGTCACTGGCGATGAACAAGGCCGCGAAGGACGACAACAAGCTGGCCGCGTGGCTCTTCATCCAGTGGGCCACCAGCTCCGAGGTGCTGAGCAAGGCTGCCTCCAGCGGTTCCTTCGCCGACCCCGTCCGCAAGACGGTGTTCGACGGCGCCTTCAAGAAGACCATCGGCACTTCGTACCCCGGGTACCTGGAGACGTTCGAGAAGGTCATCGGATCCACCAAGATCCAGTTCACCCCACAGACCCAGTTCTTCGACACCACCGAGGCCTGGGCCGGTGCGCTGCAGGACATCTACGGTGGGGCGGACGCCAAGTCCACCCTGGACGCGCTGGCGAAGAAGAATACCGACGTCGTCAACGGATGACGAATTGTGGTCAGGTCGCCGGCAGCCCACGCCGGCGACCTGACCGCCCAGCGGGCGCGTGAGCGCCCCGATCGAATGACCGCAGAAGTCAATGTTGTGGAGGAGATGATTACCGATGTCGTCGATCACCCAGGAGCCGGCGCTACCGCAGACTCCGCCGGTGTCGCCGCGGCGGGCGGAGCTCCCCGTCGTGTCGAAGGGGCGTCGGACAGCGCGTCCCTATCTGCTGTCCGTGCCGGCGGTGCTGTTGATCATCGGGATTCTCTATCCGTTCGTCAAGGGCATCGTGCTGACCTTCCAGGGCTCGAATGCCCAGACGCTGCGCAATCCGCCGTGGGTCGGCTTTCGCAACTACGTCAGGGTGCTCAATCCTGATTCGACGTTCTTCATCGGCAAGGCGACCTGGATCACCATCGAATACGCGGTCCTGGCCACCGTCGTGGAGACCCTGCTCGGGGTCGGTGTCGCTCTGCTCCTCAACCGGTCCACGATCATCGGGCGCATCTTCGAGAAGGTACTCATCCTGCCGTTGATGATCGCGCCGGCGATCGCCGCGACGGTCTGGAAGTTCATGTTCAACGCCGACTTCGGGGTACTGAACCACATCCTCGGCCTCGAGAATTTCAATTGGCTGTCCCAGGGCCGGGCACTGTACTCGGCGGTCCTGGTCGACGTCTGGATCTACACACCATTTGTCGCCATTCTGGTGCTGGCCGGTATCCGGTCGCTGCCGAAGGAGCCGTTCGAGGCCTCCGCCGTGGACGATGCCGGTCCGCTGTACATGTTCCGCCGCTTGATGTTGCCGCTGATCTGGCCCTACATCCTGGTGGCCGTCATCTTCCGGTTCATGGACTGCTTGAAGATCTTCGACATTCCCTATGTGCTGACCGGCGGTGGCCCCGGCGTGGCGACGACGACGCTGCAGATCAATGCGTTCAACGATCTGATCAAGGCCCAGCAGTATTCCCGCGGCACCACCTACATGTTCATTCTGTGGGTCCTGGTGTTCATCACCGCACGAGTCCTGGTCGGCGTGCTGGGCAAGGCCCAGGCCCGGGCGGCCGGGGCGGAGGAGTAGGCACAATGGCGCGCAGAGAACTGATGCCCGGGCAGCGGCGATTCACCCCGGCGGCGATCGGCGGTGAGCTGCTGACCTTGTTGTGGTTCACCTTCTCCCTGTTTCCCATCGTCTGGATGGTGCTGCTTTCGCTGAAGAAGACGGCGGACCAACAGGCCACCTTCTTCAGCTTCACCCCCACCTATTCGAATTTCGCCTATGTCCTGACCGGCGATACCGGGGCCAATCTGCGCAGCGGTCTGCTGGAATCGTTGCTCACCTCGGCCGGTGCGGTCCTGGTGTCGCTCGTCATCGGCATTCCGGCCGCCTATGCCGCAGGTCGCTGGAAGTACCGCGGCAGCGAAGATCTGATGTTCCAGATGCTCTCGTTCCGGTTCGCGCCGGAGCTGATGGTGTTGCTGCCGCTGTTCGTCATCTATAAATCATTGGGGCTGCTCGACACCCGGCTCGGCCTGATCTGGGTGCTGCAGTTGGTCACCATGCCGCTGGTCGTCTGGATCATGCGGTCGTACTTCCAGGATCTGCCCGCCGACCTGGAGCAGGCCGCCCTGCTCGACGGATACACCAGGATCCAGGCGTTCCTGCGGGTGGCGTTGCCGATGGTGCGGCCAGGAATAGCCGCCGGCGCGCTGCTCTCGTTCATCTTCGCCTGGAATTCCTACGTCTTCCCGCTGGTGCTGGCCAATTCCAAGATCAAGACCGTCACGGTCGCGATCGGCACCTATCAGGGCGGCGGCGGTCAGGTGTTCTACAACCACGCGGCAGCCGCGGCACTGATCGGAGCGCTGCCGCCGCTCATCCTCGCCCTGAGCATCCAGCGATACCTGGTGCGGGGCCTGTCGTTCGGAGCGGTGAAGTCCTGATGGCCAACCTGACAGTGCACGGCCTGAACAAGTCCTACGGCAAGAAGGTCGCACTCACCGACGTCAATCTCGACATCGGCGACGGCGAATTCTTCTGCATGCTCGGACCCTCCGGCGCCGGAAAGACGACGACCCTCAAATCGATCGCCGGGCTGCAGGAGATCGACTCCGGCGTGATCACCGTCGCGGGCGTCGACATGACCGGCGTGGAGCCCTATCAACGGAACATCGCGATGGCCTTCGAGTCCTACGCGTTGTACCCACAGAAAACGGTGTTCGAAAATCTCGCTTCGCCGCTGCGTTCGGGGCGGACCGGCAAATACAGCCCGGCCGTGCAACAGGAACGCATCGACACGGTGACCACGACGCTCGGGATCAACGCCCTGCAGCAGCGGCTGCCACGGGAACTGTCCAACGGCCAGCGGCAGCGCGTCGCCCTCGGCCGGGTGCTGGTGCGGCCGGCCGACGTCTATCTGCTCGACGAGCCGCTGTCCCACCTCGACGCCAAGCTCCGCGCCTCGATGCGCGCCGAACTCAAACGACTCGGCCAGATGTCCAACACCACCACGGTGTACGTGACCCACGACTACCAGGAGGCGCTGTCGCTCGGCGACCGGATCGGGATACTCCGCGGTGGCCGGCTGATCCAGGTCGGCAGCCCCTCCGATGTCTGGCTGCGGCCGGTCGACACCTTCGTGGCCAGGGCGCTCGGCCAACCCGAGATGAATCTCTTCGACGCCGAGATCACCGACAGCGAGGTCGTCGGGCTGGCCGGTCAACTCCGGTTCCCGGTGCCGCCGGGGCTCGACCTACGCGGCTCCCGCCGAGTGCGGGTCGGGATGCGGCCCGGCGACATCGAGGCCACCCACGGCGAGGCGACCGCCGGCAGGTCGCCGACGCTCACCATGTCCGGCGTCGTCGACCTGGCCGAACGGCTGGGCCGGCAGGTCGAGCTGTCCATCACTGTCGGGGATTCCGACGTCATCGTGGTCTCCGACGGCAGCAACAGGATCGACGAACGGCAACCGGCGAAGCTGTCGATCGCCTTGGCCAACGTGCACCTGTTCGAGGGTTCCACCGATCCGCTGGCGGACAGTGCGCGGGTCGGGTCGGCTGGCCAGCGCCAGGGTCAGCGCCAGGGCCAACAGCCGGAGGTCGGTCGGTCACCGGTCAGTCGCCCCCCGGACGGCCACGACGGCCTGGGCGGCCACGATGGCCTGGGCGGCCTCGACGGGAAAGATGGAGGTTCGGATGTCTGACGGACTGATTGCCGCCGGAAATTCGGTGGTGACCGAGAAAATGCACGCACCGGGCGGCAATCCGCTCGCCGCCCCCTCGCAGGCGGGGAACAGCCTGACGCTGGACAACCTGCAGAAGACCTATATGACCAGGGGCCGGCCCAGTTTCGCGGCGGTCAAGGGCATCGACATGGACATCGAACCGGGCGAGTTGGTGGCTTTGCTCGGTCCTTCTGGGTGTGGCAAGACGACGACCCTGCGGATGATCGCCGGGCTGGAGACGGTGACCGGCGGCGACATCCGGATCGGCAGCTCGTCGATCATCTCGCTGCCGCCCGGCAAACGGAACGTGGGTGTCGGTTTCGAGTCCTATGCGCTGTATCCCCCGCTCAACATCCGGGAGAATTTGGCGTACGGGCTCAAGGCCCGCAAGGTGGAGAACGCGATGCAACTGGTCGACAAGCTGGCCGACCGGCTCGAGATGACCGATCTGCTGCCATTGCGGCCGGCATCGCTGTCGTCCGGGCAGAAGCAACGGGTCGCGCTGGCCAGGGCACTGATCAGGAACCCCAAGGTTCTCGTCCTGGACGAGCCGCTCTCCCACCTGGATGCCTCAGCACGGCAACGGGTCCGCCGGGAGTTGAAGGTACTGCAGCGGGAGTTCGGGTACACCACCATCGTTGTCACCCACGATCAACTGGAGGCGTTGAGCCTGGCCGACCGGCTGGCTGTGATGGATCAGGGCATCATCCAGCAGTTCGGGACGCCCGACGAGGTGTTCGACGATCCGGCGAATCTCTTCGTCGCCGATTTCGTCGGCGAACCGAAGATCAATCTGCTGGCCGGTTCGGTCGACCGGGCGGGTTCGGAGGCGGTGGTCCGGATCGGCGCCGAGAGCGTCGTCCGATCGTCGGCGACCTCGCCCGCCGCGGGCAGATCGGTGATGGCCGGCATCAGGCCGCAGGACATGCGGTTGGCGCCTGCGGACGGACCGGCCCTGTCGGGTGAGGCCCTGGTGATCGAGGATCTTCTCGAGTCGACGTTGATCACCGTGGCCGTCGCAGGTCTCGAGGGCCCGGTGGTGGTCCAACTGCCGCCGGGGGTCGACTTCGAGCCCGGTGACACCATCCGTTTCATAGCGCCCCCGCACCGGGTGTACCTCTTCGACCCGGAGACCGGCCTTCGGGTGCGCTGACTCCGGGCCGCCAACGAAGCCGTATCGAGCAAGAACTGTCCGGAAGGAGTGGCCATGCCCCAGATCCGGGTTCTGTGTGCGGGCGACCTGTTCATCACCGCCGAGCAGATCGCGCAGCGGTGCCGCGCCGAATTCGGCGGCCGGACCGAACTGGACCTGGTGCTGCATCGGAGCAACTGGCCCGACGAGCCGTTCCGGGACATCGACGGAGTCCGGGAGGCCGCCGGTGATCCCGCCGAGATCGCTGTCCTGGCAGCCGATGTCGACGTGATCATCACCCACCTGGCGCCGATCACCGCGGCCGTCATCGGCGCTGCCGGCCGGCTGAGGATGATCGGCAGCACCAGGGGTGGGCCGGTCAACATCGACGTCGCCGCGGCGACCGCGGCCGGCGTGCCGGTGGCCTTCCTGCCCGGCCGCAACCTGACCGCCGCGGCCGAGTACGCCGTCGGCCTGATGATTGCGGTGACCAGGAACATCGGCGCCGGGTCACGGGCGCTGGCGGCCGGAAAATGGGAGGGGAGATACTTCCGTTACGAATTGGCCGGTCCCGAACTCGGCTCCGCAACTGTCGGCCTGATCGGCTTCGGGGCCATCGGCTCCCACGTCACCCGCCTACTGAGGGCCTTCGGCGCAAGGGTTCTCGTGTCCGACCCGTATACCGATGCGGCGCGGATAACCGATTCAGGAGCGGAACCGTCGGATCTGGATTCACTGCTCGGACAGAGCGATATCGTGAGTCTGCATGCCAGGCTCACCGCGGAAACCACCAGGATGGCCGATGCGGCGTTCTTCGGGAAAATGCGGCCTGGTGCGTTCTTCATCAACAATGCCAGGGGAGAACTGGTGAATACCGCCGATCTCACCGCTGCCCTACAGTCCGGCCGGCTGGCGGGCGCCGCGCTGGACGTCTTCGACCCGGAGCCCCCGCCGGCCGACTCGCCGTTACTGGCGATGCCGCAGGTCATTGCAACGCCGCACCTGGCCGGCTCGTCGCGCCAGGTGGCGACCAACTCCGCCCGGAAGGTGGCCGCGGCAGCCGCCCGGTTTATGCGTGAGGGCACCATCGAGCATTGTGCGAACCCGGAAACCATCGGTGCAGAAACAAGGGCGTCGACCGGGGAACGCTGATCAACTACCCTCGAGCATCTCCGCCACCTCGAGGTTGATCCCGGCCTGCAGCAGAAACTTACGGTCCTCCTCGTCCACCCCGGCATCGGTGATCACCAGATCGAAATCGTTGAGCCGGCACAGCAGATGTGCGGCGGGCCGGCCGAATTTCGCATGGTCGACCAGCAAAACATTCATCGACGAATTCTTCATGAAAGCGACCCGCGACGTCACGGTGATCTCCGACCGGTGGTAACAGGAGGCGCCGGTGATACCCGTGGTCGACATGATGGCAACGTCGGCCCGCAGGTGCCCGACGGCTTCGACCATCCGGCTGCCGAAACATGCCTCGGGAACCGGGTGGTACTGGCCACCGAGAACGAGAAGGTCCACGCCGGATGACTGGGCCAGTCTGGTGATCACCGGCAGGAAATTCGTGGCGACGGTGATCGGCGAGGCCGCGAGCAGATGGGGCACCATTGCCATGGCGGTGGTGCTGTCATCGATGAAGATGGTCTGCCCCGGACTGAGCAGTTTGGCTGCATGGGCGGCAATGGCGGCCTTTTCACCTTTCATCGCAGTGACCCGCTCGGAAACCCGCGATTCCAGCAGGGCGGACGGGTTCGCCGTGGCTCCGCCGCGGATCTTGGTGAGATAACCCTGATGCGCCAGGGCATCCAGATCGCGGTGGATGGTCATCAGGCTGACTCCGAGCTTGCGGGTCAGGTCGTCGATCCGGGCGAATCCGTCTTTGAGGACCAGAGCCCGTATCAGGTCCCGGCGCTCGGTCAGGTCCTGGGCATCGGCACTCGCCCTCCGGCCGCCGTTTTCTCGATCGCTGCCCAACCCTCGGACGGGTTCGAGCGGGGATGAACCGGACATCCCAACGCCTCCATCCGGATCGGACTGACCGGCCGACCGTCGACGCCGGTACAGCGACCGCACTGCCATTCTGGCACGCGGGAGCCCCGGGACGGTCGGTGGCAAGCCCTGACCGGGACGCGCCTGCTGACGGGACACGCCGTCGGCCGGCCAATCCACCACCCGGGCCTGGTGGCGGGCTGACCGAAATCGGCTACTGGACCGCCAGGTCGGTGAAACGTGAGTAGTGCAGCTGGTGGGCGACCGAGATGGTCGCCGTCGGGCCGTTCCGGTGCTTGGCGACGATCAGGTCAGCCTCTCCCGCCCGGGGATCGTCCGCCTCGAAAGCGTCCGGCCGGTGCACCAGGATGACCATGTCGGCGTCCTGCTCCAGCGACCCGGATTCGCGCAGATCGGACAGCAGCGGGCGCTTGTCGGTCCGCTGCTCGGGTCCCCGGTTGAGCTGGGAGATGGCGATCACCGGGACTTCGAGTTCCTTGGCCAATAGCTTCATCTGCCGGGAGAACTCCGAGACCTCCTGCTGCCGCGACTCCACCTTCTTGCCGGATGACATGAGCTGGAGGTAGTCGACGACGATCAACTTCAGGTCGTTGCGCTGCTTGAGCCGCCGGGCCTTCGCCCGGATCTCCATCATCGTCATGTTCGGCGAGTCGTCGATGAACAGCGGGGCGTCGGAAATCTCCGTCATCCGCCGGACGATCTTCGTCCAGTCCTGCTCGCTCATCGTGCCGGCCCGCATGTGCGCGAGCCGGATCTGCGCCTCCGCGGACAGCAGTCGCATGGTGATCTCGGTCTTGGACATCTCGAGGGAGAAGATCACCGACGTCAGCCGATGCTTCACCGCTGCGTTACGGGCGACATCCAGTGCGAGAGTTGACTTTCCGACACCCGGCCGGGCTGCCATGATGATCATCTGGCCGGGGTGGAAGCCGTTGGTCAGGGAGTCCAGGTCGGCGAATCCGGTCGGCACGCCGGCCGACAGCCCGCCCCGGCTGGCGATGGCGTCCATCTCGTCCATCGTCGGCTGGAGCAGTTCCTCGAGGATGACGTAGTCCTCGCTGGTCCGCCGTTCCGTGACGTCGTAGATCTCGGCCTGGGCCCGATCGACGATCTCGTCGACCTCGCCGCCGCCCACCTGACCTTCGCTACCGGCATAGCCCAACTGCACGATGCGGGTGCCGGCCTCGACCAGTCGGCGGAGGATCGCCTTCTCGGCGACGATCCGGGCGTAGAAGGAGGCGTTGGCGGCGGTCGGCACCGCGGTGGTCAGCGTGTGCAGATAGACGGCGCCCCCGATCCGGGCCAGCGAACCCGACTTGTCGAGTTCGGCCGCGACTGTGACCACGTCCGCCGGTTCACCGCGGGCGTAGAGGTTGAGCACGACTTCGAAAACCAGCGCATGCGCCGGTTTGTAGAAGTCGATGCTGCCGAGCTCCTCGACCACGTCGGCGATCGCGTCCTTGCTCAGGAGCATGCCCCCGAGCACCGACTGTTCGGCGATCAGGTCCTGCGGCGGCTGACGGTCGAAGCCGTTGCTGCGAGTGGACTCGACAGCGGGACCCTGCCACCGATCGTCGATCACCGCCACCGGTCAGAACCCCCCTCTTCGTGCCGAGCTACCTGTCCACTGCGCGACATGTTCGCCGACTGCTCCTCGTCGAACGGGCCGCGGCCGGTTCGCCTCACGCTGCCCGGTGCGCACCCTCGGTACCCACCCATACCGCCCTGCCGTGCTCCCTCCCCTGACGACCGGACCTGCTGACCGGCCCTGCTGACCCGCGCTGCCGACTACCTCTGACCAACGGCCTCGATGACCGGCCCGGACCACCGGCCTCGATCACTGCCCCTGATCACCACTGCGGACCACTTCCCCGGACCGCTGGTGGGAGGGGACCAGTGGTCGGTTACCCGATGTCTACCCCCCACCCCCGACAGTGCGTGGGATGCGACCGCGACCCCGTGTTGCCGTCTGCTGTCACGGACCCGGTGACCGACTGCCGGCGCCGACCCGAGTGGCCGACCCGTGATGCTCTGGAGGTGTCCAGTCGTTCCGTCGAACCGGGCCGGATCGACCTGCCGAACCGGCTCGGCCGACCGGCACCTGATGCACGTTAGGCGGGTCCCTCGCCGGCGCAAAGCCGGCAGGTGCAGGCAGCGGGGAGAACCAGGGGACGACGTGGGGACGAAGGGTTGATTGCGCAGGTGGGCCGTTCTGACCGATGTGGACAACCTGGGGAATTCTTCGGGGGACGGACCCGTCGACGCAGTTCGCAGCCTCGCGGAAGGTCGGCGACCGGTGGACAACTAATTACCCGACTCGTCCCGGCGTTTCCTCCCGGCGTGTCCCGCAGCCGCAACATCCACCGGATGTCGACCTCGATGTGACCTTCTCGTAACCCTGCCGTAGCCGTTTCGGTACGTTGCCCGCTGTCCGCGCGGTGGTCGACCGGTCGGGCCGTCGCGGGTTCGGCAGGGGGTGTGGCCGGGGCAGGGCGGGGGTGTGCCAAGGTGCCTGGCAGGGGGTTGCAGCGGTGGGCGATCGGCGGGCCGGGACCCTGGCACGGAGCCGGGCGTCGGGGCCTCTGAGCGATCGGCGACAATGCGTTCGGGCATCGCCACCAACTTCTCGACGCCCATTTCTCGACGCCCCACTTCTTGAAGCCAAATTCTCGACGCCAACTTCTCGATGCCAACTTTTCGGTGCCGGAATGCCAGTCGAAAATTCGAGCCGAAAAATGCACCGGAGACGACTGCCCACGACGATCGGAGACCCTTGAAGAAGATGCAACTTGTCGCTTTCGACCTCGACGACACGCTCGCCCCGTCCAAGTCGCGGGTGGATCCCGAGATGGCGGCGTTGCTCGTCGAACTGCTGCGGATCGTTCCGGTCTGCATCATTTCCGGCGGCCGGTTCGAGCAGTTCCAGGAACAGGTGCTGGCCGCGCTGAGCGGGCCGGATCTGGGCCGGCTGCACCTGATGCCGACCTGCGGGACGCAGTACTACGAATGGACCGGCGAGGAGTGGCATCGGGTCTACGCCGAGGACCTCACCGCTACCGAGAAGTCGGACGTGATCGCCGCCCTCAAGGAAGGGGCAGTCGAACTGGGACTCTGGGAGGACAAGACCTGGGGCGACATCATCGAGGACCGGGGCAGCCAGATCACGTTTTCGGCGCTGGGCCAGGGAGCCCCGGTCGAGGCGAAGAAGGCCTGGGATCCCACCGGCAAGAAGAAGGAGCGGCTGCGCGCGTACGTCGCAGCGCGGGTGCCCGATCTCGAGGTCCGCAGCGGCGGTTCCACCTCCGTCGACACCACCCGCAAGGGCGTCGACAAGTCCTACGGGATGAACAAGATCGAGCAGCGCCTCGGCCTGTCGCACGAAGACATCCTGTTCATCGGCGACCGCCTCGATCCCGGCGGTAACGACTATCCGGTCAGGGCAATGGGAATCCCGTGCGTAGCTGTGCAGCGCTGGGAGGACACCGCGATCTTCGTCCGCGGCCTGATCGCCACCTTTGGTCCAGGGTCGGGGCCCGACCGCTCCGGAAAGGGCGGGTCGGCACTGCTCGAACCAGGGCCGGACCACAGCGTCGGCGAACCCGGACAGGGGGCGTCCGCGTGACCGGACACGAGACGGGCGACGGTCCGGCGACAGCCGGGCGAACGGCGACGGACGGGCGGGGGATGCTCCGGGTCGGCGGTGTGCTGGTCGACCGCGAGCAGGCCATCCGGTCGGCCGGCGACTATCTGAGCCGCCGCGACCGGTTCGGCTACCCGGCATACGACTCCTTCGGTCCGGAAGGCAGCCCCTGGCTGGTCAGCGACGCGGACCTGGTGGCGCCGGTCCTGCTGAACGCGGAAATGAACTCCCGCACGTTCTACGCCCTGGAGGCCATCCGGCCGCATCTGGAGAGGTGGCTGGTCAAGGTGCCGGTCGACGCCCGACTGGTGGAGGCAGGACACGTCGAACTGGAACTTCTCGGTGAGTTGTTCGCCGTCCTGGACTCCGATGACCTGCCGGTCAAGGCTCGCGGAGCGATTCTGGCAAAAGTGATGCACCGCAAGCGGCCTGCCTTCATCCCGCTCTACGACCGATTCGTCGACTACTGCTACCGGGGGGCCGATGAAGCTCCGATAGCGCCCAAACGTGGCCGTCGCTGGCAGGAGTTCCTACCGCTGCTCGGACAGGCCGTCATCGACGATCTGACGGCCGGGCGGGAGTTCTTCGCGGAGGTGGCCGCCCTCGCCAGCGGGCCCGCCATCACCCCGTTGCGGGCCTTGGACATCGTCGCCTGGCATGCCGGCCGCGGCGCCATCGGACCCGCCATCTGGGCGTCCAGGACGCCGGACGAGACGCCTTCGGCCCCGTCAACAGACGTCAACACCACCGACCCTGTCAACCTGGATCCGGACGACGAAGCCCCCTGAGAGAAGAAGCCCCCCAAGGAAATCAGGAGATCAGGAACACCTGGGCGCGCCCGGCAGGGCGGCCGCCGCGCTCGGCAGCCGCCCTCTTGCCGGACCGCTTCCGAAAAAGCGTCAGCCCGCGACTACGGTGACCGCCAGCGAGGCGGTCACGCCGGGATGCAGAGTGACCGAAACCGGGTGAGAGCCCACCGATTTGATGTGGCCGCCGGTCTCGATCGCCCGCTTGTCCAGACTCGGGCCGCCGGCCGCCTTGATAGCAGCGGCGACGTCGACCGCGGTGATGGAGCCGAAGAGCTTGGTGCCGTCACCGGTGGTACGGGCGGTGATGGTCAGCTTGCCGGAGAGCTTCTCCAGCGCCTGCTTCACCTCATTGGCGTGGTCGGAGCCGCGGATCTCCCGCGCCAGTTGGGCGCGCTTGATGGTGGCGACCTGCTTCTCGGCGCCCTTGGTGGCCACGATCGCCTTGTTCTGCGGCAGCAGGAAGTTCCGACCGTAGCCGTCCCGCACCTCGATGATGTCGCCCGGCGCGCCGAGGCCGGCGACGTCGGTGGTCAGAATGAGTTTCACTGGCTTGTCTCCTCTGCTTATCGGTCGGACTTATCGGGCGGTCGAGGTGTAGGGCAGCAAAGCGACCTCGCGGGCGTTCTTGACTGCCGTGGCGATGTCGCGCTGATGCTGCGTGCAGTTGCCGGTGACCCTGCGGGCGCGGATTTTTCCGCGGTCGGAGATGAACTTGCGCAGCAGGTTCGTGTCCTTGTAGTCGATGGGGCCGGAATTGTCCTTGCAGAAGGCGCAGATCTTTTTCTTGATCTTCCGGACCGGAGGCTTGGGCATTGTGTTCTCCAAAGATCCCCTCGAGCGGGGATGAGATTTTGTCTGTTGGTCTTCACTGGGTCGTGCAATGGAACGAAGCGGGGGCGCCGGTGCGGTGGACCCGCTGTCAGGCCGGTACCTTCGTCCCGGGCGACGCTCTCCGCGGAGCTGTATTCCTGCAGATGAGTCGACGTATGTGCTGGTCAGGCTCAGCAGGCGCCGTGGGTCAGTCGCTGTAGATCGGACGCTGTCCGTCCGGCGCTGTGGGTCGGGCGCCGGGGGTCAGAAGGGTGGCTCTTCGGAGTAACCGCCGCCCGCAGGCGGTGCGGAGCCCCATGGGTCGTCGGCCGGTGCCGGTCCGCTCGACCCGCCGGATCGTCCGCCCCCGGATCCACTGCCGCCGGATCCACTGCCGCCGGATCCACTGCCGCCCGATCCACTGCCGCCGAACCCGCCGCCGCCACTGTCGCTGCCGCGGCTGACCCGGTTGACCTTCGCGGTGGCATTGCGGAGCGACGGACCGACCTCGTCCACTTCCAACTCGACGACGGTGCGCTTCTCGCCCTCCTTCGTCTCGTACGACCGCTGCTTGAGCCGGCCGGACACGATGACCCTGGCGCCCTTGCTCAGCGACTCGGCCACGTTCTCGGCGGCCTGTCGCCAGATGCTGCAGCGCAGGAAGAGCGCCTCCCCGTCCTTCCAGTCATTGGCGGCCCGGTCGAAGATCCGCGGGGTCGACGCGACGGTGAAGTTGGCCACGGCAGCGCCGGACGCGGTGAAACGGAGTTCGGGATCGGCGGTCAGATTGCCGATGACCGTCAGAACGGTGTCGCCTGCCATCTGCGATCCCCTACTTCTTGGGGTTGCGGGTGCGGCGGACGCGGATCTTCTCCGGCGTACGGGTGATCTTGGTCCGCAGCACCGACTCGTTCAGGTTGAGCTGCCGGTCGAGCTCATCGACCACGGGCGAGGGCGCGACGACCTTGATGACCGCGTAGATGCCTTCGGGGTTCTTCCGGATCTCGAAGGCCAGCCGGCGCTTGCCCCAGATGTCGACGTTCTCGACGCTACCGCCGCCCTGGCGGATCACGTTGAGGAAGGTGTCGATCGATGGGGAGACGGTGCGCTCGTCGAGGTTGGGATCCAGGATGAGCATCAATTCGTAGTGACGCGGAGCGGTGGATACGCTCAACGTGCACCTCCTATGGACTCGTCGGCCACGGTCTTTCCGTGGCAGGAGGATGTCGAACCCGAAAGTGCCGAAGCGGCACAGTAAGGACCCACCGACGTCGGCGGGCCAGGTTCAACTTCCCGACTTTACCAGCGGAAACGGACCCCACCGAACCCGTCGCGCCGCGCCAGGACCGCGGGGCTGTGGTCAACCGGCGCGGGACCCGCTCACGGCAGTTCGCCGAGGGATTCGGCGCCCGCTTCCGGCGGGCGGACGTAGGGATGCGAGCCGCGGTGCTGGGGGGACGGGGCCGCCGCCTCGCGGGCAGCAGCCTCGGCGGCCCGGCGGGCGCGTGACGCCGCGTCGAAGCCCGGCAACGGGTTTCCGGAACGGTCGACCTGGGCCCAGGCCTCGAGGATCATCGGTGGGTGGCCGGGTTCCTCGAATCCGGTGTTCCCCGACCCGTCGTCGACCGACCCCGAATGCTGACCGTCCATGTTCGCACCTGTCTTTCGTCTCATCCGTCGCACGAGCGAGCCTATCGAGGGCAGCACGAAGCGGTCCGGCGCGTCGGCGAAGACCCCGCCGGACGGATCATCGTCACCAGCCATCCGCACGAGATCGGTGTCAGGGCGCTGGATATCACGGACGACCATCACCACGAGCATCAGCAGCAGCGCGTCCCGCAGCAGCGCGGCGGCAATGAACGGATAGATGGACAGCCCCTTGTTGGCCACGCCGGCGAAGGAGAACATCAAAAGGATCCAGACGATCGCCTCCACGAACTGCCAGCTCAGCACCGGCCGCCAGCGCGGCACGGCCAGCACCACCAGCGGCAACAGCCAGAGCGAGTACTGCGGTGACCACACCTTGTTGGTCAGCAGGAAGGCCGTGACGACCAGGAAGGCGAGCTGGGCGAACCGGGGCCGGCGCCGGGCGGCCAGACCGAGCCAGCCGATCGCCAGACAGCACAGCGCGAAGAGCCCGAGGGACAGCACGTTCAACAACGTCGGCGACGTCGCGTTTGCCGCCTTGTCGAAGACCTTGCTGCCGGACAGCGTGGCGTAGATCGAGTACCACGAGTCGTACTCCGCGGGACGGGTCGAATTGAGCTTGATGAACTCGTACCAGCCGGCCGGATAGGCCAGTATCACCGGCACGTTGATCACGAGCCAGACAACGGCCGCGCTGACCGCCGCCCGCAGCCACGGCTGCATCCGGCCGGATCGCAGGCACAGCACCAGGAGTGGCCCGAGCAGCAGGACCGGATAGAGCTTCGCCGCCGTGCCCAGCCCGATCAGTGCCCCGGCCAGCACCGGGCGCCCTCTGGCCCAGGCGGCCATCGCGCCGGCGGTGATGGAGATCGCCACGATGTCCCAGTTGGTGAATGCATGCACGATCAGCAACGGGGACAGGCACATGATCGCGACGTCCCAGACGCGGCGCCGGGCGATCCGGGCCGTCGAAGCGACCGCCCACAGATAGAGCGCACCCAGCAGGACCGCCCCGATGGTGAAATAGGCGGCGACGTCCAGCGGGAGTGGTAGTCCGATGGCTTTCGCAAGCTTGAGGTAGCCGTTGGCCACCTCGGACACGCCCCACATCCAGTACCCGGTCACCACCGGGTACTCCATGTAGTGCACGGAGCCGTCGTCGGAGGTCCAGGATGCCTTGTAGGGCAACGCCTGCTGGTTGAGCTTGTGGCTGCCGTACAGCGGGACCACGTCGTTGTAGCAGGCGGTCAGCCACGGCCGCTGGCCGCCCTGATCCAGCGAAACGCCGCCGGCGCCGTCCGGACCCTGCTGGATGCAAGCAGCCTTGAACAGCCACCCGCCGATCAGCGCGACGATCGCGAAAAGCAGGCAGACCCGAAGCGGCGTCAGCAGTCGGGCGCGGCCGACGACGGCATGGCTGCCCAGCGGCCCGCCCAGCACCTCGGACGCCCGCCGGACCGTCGGGTCGGTCCAGGTCGGGATCACCCGGTCGCGGGGCGACAGGGTCGCCACCGCGGTGCGCACCGCAGTTACCTCGGCGGCCGAGTCCGGCTCGCCGGCCGGGTCACTGCGCTGATCGGCTGCCCGGTCGGACTGGCCGAACGGCTCGCCCGGAAACACGTCGCCATTCTGCGCAGGTTCGTCCACGCCCGGGATGCTACGGGGGGTTCTGTCTGTCCTGCGTCTGTCGGCTGCCGTCTGTCGGCTGCCGTCTGTCAGCTGCCGTCTGTTGGCTGCTCCGCTACTTGCTGGCCCGGCGCCGACTCCGCGGCTCCTGCTCGCCGCGGAACCCCATGACGAACGAGGCCACCAGGTGGTTCCAGGAACAGGTCCGGCAGACCTCGACCTGGTAGACCGAGAACTCACCGAAGTTGGTCGCCATCTTTTCCAGTTCGGCAGGCTGCCGGGCGGAGCCGGCCATGTGTTTGATGTCGTCCCCGTAGACCCAGTACACGTGGGTCAGTGACTCCTTGCGGCAGAGCGGGCAGCTCACCGCAGTGGGTACCCCGTGGAACTTGGCCGCCCGGACGAGATAGGGAGTGGCATCGCACACGTCGGTGACGCTGGTCCGGCCGGACATGACCTCGGCCAGGACGGCGCGGCGCTGCAAGGAGTAGTCGACCAACCCTCGCTGCGTCCGCACCCAACCAGCGTACGCGCGGCCGATTTTCTTCGTGATTGGCTGTCCACATCGACAATCACCGCTGCTCAGGTGGTACTTCAGCAGCTCATGGTCCCTGGCGGTCGAAGGCTCCTCAATGGATCGGCCGGCGGCTGGAAGCAGGGCGACGGGCGCCGGAGGCCTCCGTCAGCACAGGGGCCGGCTCTCCGGACCCACGGACCGACGTGGACCTGCTCACCACTGCGGGTTCGGTCTTCCCGGCATATATCGTGGCCCCACCGGGTTGACATAGCGACACGTATGTCAACTCCCAACCGCAATCTCAACCGCCCAGCAGTCCCTTTCAGAACAGGAGAACTCCGCCATGGGTTCGAATCCCATCAGAGTCGCCGTCGTCGGAGTCGGCAACTGTGCATCGTCACTGGTCCAGGGTGTGCAGTACTACCGCGACGCCGATCCGACGTCCCGGGTCCCCGGATTGATGCACGTCCAGTTCGGCGATTATCACGTGTCGGATCTGCACTTCGTGGCGGCGTTCGACGTCGACGCCAAGAAGGTCGGCTTCGACCTGTCCGAGGCGATCTCGTCCAGCGAGAACAACACCATCAAGATCGCCGACGTCCCGCCGACCGGCGTAGTGGTGCAACGCGGCCACACCCTGGACGGCCTGGGCCGGTACTACCGGGAGACCATCACCGAGGCCGAGGCCGAGCCGGTCGACGTGGTGGCGGCACTGCGGGCGGCCGCCGTCGACGTGGTGGTCTGCTACCTCCCCGTCGGATCGGAGGCGGCGGCGAAGTTCTACGCCCAGTGCGCCATCGACGCCGGCTGCGCCTTCGTCAACGCGCTGCCGGTGTTCATCGCGGGCACCCCGGAATGGGCCGAGAAGTTCCGGGCCGCCGGGTTGCCGATCATCGGCGACGACATCAAGTCGCAGGTCGGTGCGACCATCACCCACCGCGTCCTGGCAAAGCTGTTCGAGGACCGCGGGGTGCTGTTGGAGCGGACGATGCAGCTGAACGTCGGCGGCAACATGGACTTCATGAACATGCTGGAGCGGGACCGGCTGGAATCCAAGAAGATCTCCAAGACCCAGGCAGTGACCTCACAGATCGACCGCGACCTCGGCGCCCGCAACGTCCACATCGGTCCCTCCGATTACGTCCCGTGGCTCGACGACCGCAAGTGGGCCTACGTCCGGCTCGAGGGCAGGGCATTCGGCGACGTGCCGCTGAGCTTGGAGTACAAACTCGAGGTCTGGGACTCGCCCAACTCCGCAGGGGTCATCATCGACGCCGTCCGGGCCGTCAAGATCGCCAAGGACCGGGGCATCGGTGGGCCGCTCATCTCTGCGTCGTCCTATTTCATGAAGTCCCCGCCGGTGCAGTTTCCCGACGACCAGGCCCGCGACAACGTCGAGAAGTTCATCAGCGGCGCCCTGGAATCCTGACTTCACCCTGGGGTCTGCCGCCGACCCACAGTTTGCGGGTCGGCGGCACCGCAGCTTATCTGGACCCGGCTCGACGCTTGTTGAAGACGTCGAAGGCGACCGCGGCCAGTAGGACCAGGCCCTGGATGACCTGCTGGTAGGACGGGTCGATGCCGAGCAGCGACATGCCGTTGAGCAACACACCCATGATCAGTCCGCCGACGATGGCGCCCGTCACCCGGCCGACACCACCGGTCACCGCGGCGCCGCCGATGAAGGCCGCGGCGATCGCCGACAGCTCGAAGGTGTTGCCGTTGGTCGGGTTGGCCAGGTTCAGCCGCGCAGCGAAGACGATCCCGGCCAGCGCGGACAGCACGCCCATGTTGACGAAGATCCAGAAGGTCACCGACTTGACCTTGATGCCGGACAGGGTTGCGGCGTTCAGGTTGCCGCCGATCGCGTAGATGTGCCGGCCGAACACCGACCGCTGGGTCACGGCGCCGTAGACCAGGACCAGCACGGCCAGGATGATCAGCACCACCGGCAGCCCCTTGTACTTGGACAGCTGCAGCACGAAGTACATGATCACGATCGCGCTGACCGCGGTGCGAGTGGCGAAGGCCGCCATCGAACCGACCGGTTGCCGGTACTTGCGCCGGGCCGACCTGGTCCGCAACTGCGACATGGTCAACGCGACGATGCACAGCAGCCCGACGATCACGGTGAAGATGTCGGCCCGACCGCCCCCGAGGAAACCGGGCACGGTGAATTTGCCGAAGAAGCCCTCGAGAAACCCGGAGCCGATGTTGCGGTAACTGGAGGGGAACGGCGAGATCTGCAGATTACCCAGGATCAGCTGGGTCAGGCCGCGGAAGGCCAGCATCCCGGCGAGCGTGACGATGAAAGCGGGAATGCCGAAATAGGCCACCCAGTAGCCCTGGAATGCGCCGATCAACGCACCGACAACGAGGGTGAGAATGACCCCCAGCCAGACCGGATAACCCATTCGCACGACAAAAACGCCCGAAATGGCGCCTGCCACACCGACGATCGAGCCGACCGACAGGTCGATATGACCGGCGATGATCACAATCACCATGCCGATCGCCAGGATCAGGATGTAGCCGTACTGGTTGATCAGGTTGGACAGGTTGGCCGGCGTGACGATCTTGAAGTTGGTGATGATCGCGAACAGCAGCAGGATCAGCACGAATGCTACGTAGATGCCGCTCTGGCCCAGACCGCGGCGGCGTAGCCGCGAAAGGAAGTCCGACCCGGGGGAACCCGGTATCTGCGGCGTCGGGGCCTTGGTGAGAGAGACGTCGGATGCCATGGTGTCAGTCCTTTGTCGGGTTCGGGCGGTCGAGCGTGACAGGTTGCAACGGCGAGGACCCGGTGCCGGCCTGGGTACCGACCGGTGGATCGGCCGGAAGAGCAACCGGGGCGGTGGTGGCCAGGCCGGGTCTGGCTCCGGGGTCGATCCCCTGGTCGATTCGTGCGTCGATCGCTGAACGGCCGGGCAGCGCCACGGAGTTGTCCGGATCCTGCACGGCCTCCGGCGGCAGGTCGGTCAAGGACCGCTGATCTTTGGTCATGTAGGTCATCAGAAGTTCGGGCGTCGCGTCGGCGCGCGCGACCTCGCCGGTGATGTGGCCCGCCGACAGGGTGTAGATCCGGTCGCAGATGCCGAGCAGTTCGGGCAGTTCCGAGGAGATCACCAGCACCCCCTTACCGGCGTCGGCCAGCTGGTTGATGATCAGGTAGATCTCGTACTTGGCGCCCACGTCGATCCCGCGGGTCGGCTCGTCCAGGATCAGCACGTCGGGATCGGAGTAGATCCACTTGCTGAGCACCACCTTCTGCTGATTGCCGCCGGACAGCTTGCCGGTGATCGACAGGACGGTGGGGGCTTTGATGTTCATGCTGTTGCGGAAGTTGTTGGCGACCGCGAATTCTTCGTTCTCGTTGACCCAGCCGCGGGCGGACAGCTTGGGCAGCGAGGCCATCGAGATGTTCCGCTTGATGTCCTCGATCAGATTCAGCCCGTATCGCTTGCGGTCCTCGGTGGCGTAGGCCAGGCCGTGGTCGATGGCGTCCGCAATGGTGTGCAGCCGGATCTCCTTGCCCTCCTTGTAGATCCGTCCGGTGATCCTGGATCCGTAGGCCCGGCCGAAGACACTCATCGCCAGCTCGGTGCGGCCGGCGCCCATCAGGCCGGCAAGGCCGACGATCTCGCCCTTGCGGATGCTCATGTTCGCGCCGCTGACGATCACCCGGTCGTGCTGCTGCGGGTGGTGGACAGTCCAGTCCTCGATACGGAGCAGTTCTTCTTCACCGATGTGCGGAACGTGCTCCGGATAACGATTCTCCAGATCCCGGCCGACCATCAGCTTGATGATCCGGGCCTCTGAGGTGTCCCCGACCTTCATGTCGAGCGTCTCGATCGAACGGCCGTCCCGGATGATGGTGGTCGAGTCCGCGATGGCTTTGATCTCGTTGAGCTTGTGCGAAATGATGATGGAGGTGATGCCCTCGATCTGCAGACCGCGCAGCAGACCCAGCAGGTGATCCGAATCCACGTCGTTGAGCGCCGCCGTCGGCTCATCCAGGATGAGCAGCTTCACCTTCTTGGACAACGCTTTGGCGATTTCCACCAGCTGTTGCTTGCCGACCCCGATATCCATCACCCTGGTCACCGGGTTCTCTTTCAGACCGACCCTGGAGAGCAGCTCGCCGGCCTCGGCATTGGTGCGGTTCCAGTCGATCATCCCGCCCCGCCCGGCGCGCTCGTTTCCCAGGAAGATGTTCTCCGCAATGGACAGGTAGGGGATCAGCGCCAGTTCCTGATGGATGATGACGATTCCGCGCTCTTCGCTGCCCCGGATATCGCTGAACTGGCAAAGCTCACCCTCGAAGTAGATCTCGCCGTCGTAGCTGCCCACGGGGTACACCCCGGACAAAACCTTCATCAGAGTGGACTTTCCGGCGCCGTTCTCCCCGCAGATCGCGTGGATATCACCGCGCCGGACCGCCAGATTGACGTCCTGGAGCGCCTTCACCCCGGGAAATTCCTTGGTGATGCTGCGCATCTCGAGAATCGTGTCGGCCATGTCCGGGGCGCCGTCCCTTGGGGTGTGAAAGTTGGTCTGAAACTGGAGTGAAAGTACTCGGTGGAACGCCCGGGGGTGACTACCGGGGCTGGACAAGAAGTGTGCCCCGCCGATCGGCTGCAACCGGCGGAGCACACTGATCATTCTCGAGAGATGCCGATCAACTACAAATATCGACTACTGGTGACGGTTACTTCAGGTCGGCTTCGGTGTAGTAGCCGCCGTCGATCAGAATCTTCTTGTAGTTGTCCTTGTAGACCACGACCGGGACGAGCAGCTGGGTCGGGACGACCTTGGTGCCGTTGTCGTAGGTCTTGGTGTCGTTGACCGACGGGGTCTTGCCCGCCAGCACGTCGGAGGCCATGGCCACCGAGGTCTTGGCCAGATCGCGGGTGTCCTTGTAGATGGTCGCGTACTGCTCACCGGCGACGATCGACTTGACGGAGGCGGCTTCGGCGTCCTGGCCGGTCACGATCGGGTACGGCTGGTCGGCCGTGCCGTAGCCCGCGCCCTTGAGCGCGCCCAGGATGCCGATGGACAGGCCGTCATAGGGTGACAGCACTCCATCGACCTTGGCGCCCGTGTAGGTGCTGGTCAACAGGTTCTCCATGCGAGCCTGGGCCGTGGCCGGATCCCAACGCAGGATGGCGACCTTCTGGAAGTCGGTCTGCTTGGACTTGACCACCAGGGTGCCCTTGTCGATGAACGGCTTCAGGGTTGCCATCGCGCCATTGAAGAAGAAGGTCGCGTTGTTGTCGTCCGGTGATCCGGCGAACAGCTCGATGTTGAACGGGCCCTTGGCCGAGCCGGGGGAGCCGTCCTCGTTCAGCAATTTCAGGCCGACGAGGAGCGAGGTGGCCTGCAGGGTGCCGACCTTGAAGTTGTCGAAGGTGGCGTAGTAGTCGACGTTCGGGCTGTTGCGGATCAGCCGGTCATAGGCGATGACCTTGATGCCGGCGTCGTGCGCCGTCTGCAGCTGCTGGGTCAGCGCGGTGCCGTCGATCGAGGCGATGATGAGAACCTTTGCGCCGCTGGTGATCTGGTTGTCCAGCTGGTTCACCTGGGTCGGGATGTCGTTGTTGGCGTACTGCAGGTCGACCTTGTAGCCGGCGGCCTCGAGCTGCGACTTGATGTTGGCGCCGTCCTTGACCCACCGCTCGGAGGTCTTGGTCGGCATGGTGACGCCGACGAGCTGGCCGCTGCCCTTGGCGGGGGCGCCGCCGCTGTCGGTCGAAGAGGCGGCTGCCGAGCTGACGTCGGAACTGGCCGAATCGCTGGACGACGGGGCGACCGAGGAACTACCCGAGCCGGTGTCGGCCGACGACGAGGCCCCGGCTGACGACACGACCGATGACACGGCCGACAAGGCCGATGAGGCCCCGGAGCTCACGGCCGACGTGGCCGCCGTGGTGCTCGACCCGCACGCCGCGAGGGCGAGCGCGAGGGTGGCGCCGACCGAAACGGCCAGCACTCTGGATCTGAACATGAAAATTCCTCCTGAATCACTGCATGGCAAGTCGATCAGTTGATCGGCTCGAGGCATTGCGCCGTTAATGGGCGCCCTGGAATGAGGGTCTTTCCACAGCTGCGGCCCACGCCGGGGCGGGGCCTGGCCACCCGCCGTCACCGCAGCCTCCCGGGCTGACCGGAAGTCGGACCGGTCGAACCACGAGGGCCGGCCCAATGCACCCGCGGCCGACCCGTCCCTGCGTGGGGTGAACTCTGGCGGCCGCCAGACGAGCACAGATAGGGCAAGTGGTGATGGGGAGAGGATGGGCGCCTCGGCGTGGCAGCCCCCAGCTTCTGGTGACGGGAGCACAGCAGACCGTGCCCGGCCTGCTCGTCGTCACTGACATTCGCGCCTCTCCTGGACCCTCTCGCTGTTGCAGAACGTTACATCGACATCCACATCGATGCGGGACGAGCCGGACGGGCGATCACAATCAGCCTGCCGGATGTTAACGTTCACACCAATTATCGTCAAGATTTCTTGACCATACCGTTACCGAATGGATTTCCGATCGTTCCATTCGAGTCTTCCCTGGCCAGGGGTTACCCCCGCCGTCAAAAACCTTGCGCGAGTCGATAATAGGCCTGGTTCCAGTGGATTTCCTGCAGAAATCTGCGGGTCGTGGTGGCTCCGTCGATCAGCAGTAGCTCGGTCCCCATGATGTCGGCGAAGTCCAGCAGTTCGTCGACGCCGGCGGCGGTGGACAGGACCGTGTGATGGGGGCCGCCCGCGGTCAGCCAACATTCGGTCGATGTCTCGAGGTCCGGCGCCGGTTCCCAGACCGCCCTGGCCACCGGCAGCTTCGGCAGCGGTTGGTCCGGTGCCACCACGGTGATCTCGTTGGCCACGAACCGGAACCGGTCACCCATGTCGGCGATGCCCAGGACTACTGCCGGGCCAGGGGCGGCGTCGAAGACCAGTCGTACCGGATCTTCCCGGTCGCCGATGCCCAGTGGATGTATTTCCAGCTTCGGCCGTACGGCCGCGATGCTCGGGCAGACCTCCAACATGTGCGCGCCGAGGATCTTCGGGATCGGCGAGCCGAGGTCGTAGGTGTAGTCCTCCATGAACGACGTTCCGCCGGGCCTGCCCGCCGCCATCGCCTTGACGGTATGCAGCATGACCGAGGTCTTCCAGTCGCCCTCGCCGCCGAAGCCGTAGCCATCCGCCATCAGCCGCTGGACCGCGAGGCCCGGCAGTTGGCGAAGGGCCCCCAGGTCCTGGAAGTTCGTGGTGAATGCGCGGAAGCCGCCCTCGGTCAGGAAACTCCGCAGGCCCAACTCGATTCTCGCCCCGTATCGCAGCGATTCCGCGCGCTCCCCACCGGGCAACAGCTCCGGCACGACGGCATAGGAATCGGCGTACTCGGCGACCAGGTCGTCGACCGCCGAGTCGGCGACGGCGTCGAGGTGTTCGACCAGATCGTTGACCCCGTAGGTGTTGACCGACACCCCGAACCGGAGCTGCGCCTCCACCTTGTCGCCCTCGGTGACCGCGACGTCCCGCATGTTATCGCCGAACCGGGCGAGTTTGAGCGATCGCACCGCCGCGGCGCCGACGGCCGCCCGCTGCCAGCAGCCGACCCTGGCCGCCACCCGGGGGTTGCTGACGTGGCCCGCGACCGTCTTCCTGGCCACTCCGAGTCTGGTCTGGATGTAGCCGACCTCGCGATCGCCGTGGGCCGCCTGGTTGAGGTTCATGAAGTCCATGTCGATCTCGGCCCACGGCAGATCCACATTGGCCTGGGTGTGCAGGTGCAGCAACGGTTTTCGCAGCGCGTCGAGACCGGCGATCCACATCTTGGCCGGCGAGAAAGTGTGCATCCAGATGATCACCCCGATGCACCCGTCGGCCGAATTGGCCTGCTGCATGATCCGTCTGATGGCGTCGGCGTCGGTCAGCACCGGCTTCCAGACGACCGGAACGCTCAGCTCGGCACTCTCACCGAGCTGCCGGGCTATCTGCTGGGACTGATCGGCGACCTGGGCGAGTGTCTCCGGCCCGTACAGACCCTGGCTCCCGGTCAGGAACCAGCATTCACCTCGATCCTGATCCGCGGCGTTTGCCATGACTCTCATTCCTGTTCCTCGGGCACCTGTGTTCCGGCGTGGACGTTCCCACCGGACGGACGAATTGCGTTGCTGCTGCTTTCCGGATTCACCCCTGGCCGTAGACGTTCTGGTAACGGGCGAATAGCGAGTCGATGTCGGCCTGGGCAATGGGTACGGGTTCGCCCAGCTGCCGGGCGAGATACACCGAGCGACAGACGTCCTCGCACATCACCGCGGCCTGGACCGCACTCCTGGCGTCCCTGCCGATGGTGAAGGGCCCGTGGTTCGCCATGATGACGGCCTTGGAGCGGCTGCGTCGCAACGTTTCCACGATGCCGCGGCCGATCGAGTCGTCCCCGATGAGCGCGAACGGCCCAATGGGGATATCCCCGCCGAATTCGTCCGCCATCATCGTCAGTACGCACGGCACCGGAATTCCGATCGCCGACCAGGCGCAGGCGTAGGTCGAGTGGGTGTGCACGACCCCGCCGACGTCGTCCATATTCCGATAGACATAGGCGTGGGCTGCGGTATCCGAACTCGGCGCGGCCGTGCCCTCGATCAGATTCGCGTCGAAGTCGGTGACCACCATGGTGTCCGCGGTCAACTCGTCGTAGGACACGCCGGACGGCTTGATGACGAGCAATTCGCGTCCGGGCACCCGCGCGGAGACATTCCCGGCCGTCCAGATCACCAGGTTGTTCTTCGGCAACTCCGCGTGCAACTCGGCAACCTGTCGGCGCAGGCTGTCGACGGTGGCCCGGATGTCGGCGCTGATGCTCACGACCCGGCAGCCTTGCGGTGCGCCGCACGGCCGATTGCCTTCAGGCGGTGCATGACGTCGTTGCCGCCGCGCCCGAAATAGTCGTGGAGCAGGGTGTATTCGGCGAACAACTCGTCATAGGCCGCGCGGTTCGCAGGTATCGGGCGATACACCGCCCGGTCGACCTTTCCCATCACGGCAGCGGCCGCTGCCACGTCGGGGTACCACCCTGCGGCCACCGCTGCGTGGATCGCCGAGCCGAGCGCAGGGCCCTGCGCAGAGGTGATGATCGACAGCGGAAGCCCAGTGACGTCCGCATAGATCTGCATCAGCATGGTGTTCTTCGTCAGGCCGCCGGAAATGATCAGTTCTTCCACCGGAACACCTGAGCCGTCGAAGGTCTCGATGATCGTCCTGGCCCCGAAAGCCGTCGCTTCGATGAGCGCGCGGTAGGTGTCCTCCGGGCGGGTCGCCAGGGTCTGCCCGACAATCAGGCCGGAAAGTTCGTGGTCGACCAGCACCGATCTGTTGCCGCTGTGCCAATCCAGCGCGACCAACCCGTGTTCGCCGATCTGTTGCGCCGCAGCTAATCCGGTGAGGTAGGCGTGGATATCCAGCCCTGCGTCTGCAGCCCGCCGGTGATATTCGGGGGGCACCCCCGTCTTCACGAACCAGCCGAAGATGTCGCCGACCCCGCTCTGCCCGGCCTCGTACCCGTAGAGCCCTTCGCTGATGCCGCCCTCGACGACACCGCACATACCGGGCACCTCGCGGAGCTGTGCGCCGTTCATCACATGGCAGGTCGAGGTGCCCATGATGGCCACCATCTGGCCGGGCGCCAGAGCGTTTCCGGCTGGAACCGTGACGTGGGCGTCGACATTGCCGACCGAGACGGCGATGCCTTCCGGCAGGCCGGTCCACTGGGCGGCGCGGGCCGTCAGCCGGCCGGCCACCGAGCCCAGTTGCCCGATCGGCGCGGCCAGCTTCACGTCGACGAAATCGGTGAATCGAGCATTGAGCGCGGCCAGGAAGTCCGTCGACGGGTAGGCGCCGTCCTGCCGGATACCCTTGTAGCCGGCGGTGCAGGCGTTGCGGACGTAGCTGCCGGTCAGCTGCCAGACGATCCAGTCGGCGGCCTCGACCCAGTGATCCATCGCCGCATAGATCTCCGGATCCTCCTCGAGCAGCTCCAGACCCTTGGCGAACTCCCACTCGCTGGAGATCAGCCCGCCGTACCGCGGTAGCCAGCTCTCCCCTCTGGTCCGGGCCAGATCGTTGATACGGTCGGCATGTGGTTGCGCCGCATGGTGTTTCCACAACTTCACATAGGCGTGGGGTCGGCCGGCGAACCGGTCCAGCTCGCAGAGCGGCGTGCCGTCGGCGGTGACCGGGAGGATGGTGCAGGCGGTGAAGTCGGTTCCGACCCCCACCACATCGGCGGCGTCGACGCCGGCGTCGGCAAGCGCTGCCGGAACGGCGTGCCGGAGCACGTCCACGTAGTCCGACGGCATCTGCAGCGCCCAGTCAGGTGGCAGCGCCGGGCCGCCACCTGGGAGCGCCCGGTCGATCACCGCATGCGCGTATTCGTGCACCGCCGATCCGAGTTCGGCGCCGTCCTCGACCCGGACGACAACAGCCCGCCCCGACAGGGTCCCGTAGTCGATGCCGATCACCACAGCCCGCCCGGGATCCCGCTGGAAATTCTGCTGGGGATCCGGGTTGGGATCTGCGGTCATCGGTGCCTCTCCTGACAAATGCGACGTCGACAAGTCAGTGCGGAAGAATTCGAGCCGAAGTGAGGGCGAAGGGCCGGCGCGATCAACCCGCCGGCACCCCGCTAGCCTCATTGTTAACGTTCACAACGCCCCCCGTCAAGTCCTTGGGCGATTGGCCCGCCCCGAACGGAAGGCGGGCCGGATCTCAGCTCGCCACGGGGGCGCCGTGCTCTCCCGGATCACCAGGGACGGGGCGATCGGACCCGACGTGTCGTGCCCGCCCGCGAGTTCGGTGATCAGGATGTCGATGCACTGCCGACCGAGTGCCCGAAAATCCTGCCTGACCGTGGTCAGCCCAGGGATGAAATGCGCGGCTCCCGGTATGTCATCGAATCCGACGACCGAGACATCTTGCGGCACCCTGATTTCCGCATCGTGCAGCGCGCGGATCAGACCCAGTGCCATCAGGTCGTTGGCAGCGAACACTCCGGTGGGCCAGGTGGGCGACCCGCCCTTCCTGGCCGCCGAGCCCCCGGACAGCAGCCCGACACCAGGTGTGCCTTTGTCCAGTTTCCCGGAATGTCGCTTCCCGGTATCCCGCTTCCCGGTACCCGGCGTCCCGGGGCCTGGCGTCCCGGGGCTCGGTGTGCTGGTGGGCCGCGTGCCCATCGGAAGAGATCCACTCGCCAGGGCGGCGGCGATCAGCTCCCGGCCGGCAGCATAACCGCTCGCCGCCGTCCAGTCGCCCTTAGTGACCAGGCCGGTCGAACAGCCCGCCGCGGCCATCTCCGCCTTCCACCCACGGAGCCGGGCCATCGCGTCGAACCATCTGTCGGGCCCCTGGATGTGGGCGATGGATCGATGGCCGAGCCCGAGCAGGTGGCGGGTGGCGAGCCGGGCGCCGCCCTCCTGGTCGACCGAGGTGATGTGGAGCCCGGGGGCCGGTTGGGTGTCCGCAGCCACCATCACCACCGGAACCCTGGCGACCAGCGGGTCGGCGGCGTGCGAGAGTGCGGCCTCCGGGGCGATGACGATGACACCCTCCACCGACTGGTCGATGAAATGCTCGAGCGCGTCCCCGATCACCGGGGCCTCGAAGCTGCGGACGCTGACCAGCGAGACGTAATAGCCGGCCTCCCGGGCCGCGCTCTCGACGCCGATCAGCGCACTGCTCGGGCCCCACAGCGTCGACCCGCTGGTGATCACGCCGATCATCGACGACCGCCGCGTCACCAGGGCCCGGGCTGCACTGTTGCGGCGGTAACCCAGATCAGAAATGGCTGCCAGCACCCGGTCCCTGGTCTGGGCGCGGACGTTGGGCAGGTCGTTGAGCACCCTGGACACCGTCTGGTGGGACACCCCGGCCCGGCGGGCCACGTCGTGCATGCCGGGCGGCCGAACGGCGCCGTTGCCCGAGGTAGTCATCGCGAGCCGACGCAACAGACCGAGGGCCGCTCAGCGCTCATGCTCCAGGCCTCGCTCTCAAAGGTGCCCGCCGCGTGCGAGCGGGTACGGGCCGACCCTACCGAGCGAGCGGGTACGGGCCGACCCTACCGAGCCGGTGGCGGGACCGGTGAGAGCCGCCAGGCCGCCGTCACCTCGTCGCCGAGGGCGATGACTGCCGAGCCTGCCGCCATCCCCCGATAACCTCGGGCGCCGCCGTCCAGATCCCTCATCGCGCGCCGGATCTCGTCGTCGACCGGACTGGAGACGTTGCGCTGCAGGCAGAATCGGCAGAACTCCACGCAGGGCTCGGCCGGGACCAAACCGGTGAGCAGCAGCGGCCCGGTTTGGGTGTAAACCGTGAACTCGCTCGGCATGTCGAGTCCGCCGAACCCGCCGGGGGCGTCCAGCAGGATTGTCTCGCCGGCTATCCCCTCCGTGAGGTGCTGGCCGTACCTGGCCCGGAGGCGGTCGTAGTCACCGGTGCCCATCAGCGTGACGCCGCCGACGCCCTTGGGGTCACGCGTGGCCGGATGGTCGATGTGATGGACGTCCAGCACCGAACCGAGCCCATCGGCGAGCCCGACCACGCCGGCCGGGCTGATCTCGATCCGCGGCACCGACTCGATCGGCGCCGGGTCGTAGACGCGCAGCGGGGCCCGGCCTATTTTTAGCGGGTCGGTCTGCACCTGTAGGCGGACGATGCGATACCGCCGGATCGGGCCCTCCGCCCCGACCACCCCGCCCTCGCCCCCCTCGCTTTCGATCGCCCGACTTTCGATCGCCCGACTTTCAGGCACCGGGCTTTCGATCACCGGGCTTTCGATCATCGGAATTTCGATCATCGGTGCGCGGTTCCGCCGGCGGCGGTCAGCCCGGACACCCGGCTGCTCACCGTATTTGAGGTCGCGTCGGGTGTCGGGCCGGGCTCCGGGTCGATTCGGAAGCGGGCATGCCCGATGCAGGGCAACGCGTTCCGGACCTCGGCCAGACGCGCCGGGTCGGCGTCGACGGTGCCGTATCCGGGGTCGGCAGTGCCCAGGTCGAGCATGGGGAGGCCCATCGGGTCGAACGCCGCCGAACGACCGATACCCAACCGGCCGATCTGGTCGGCAGCGACCACATAGCAGGTGTTCTCGATGGAACGGGCCCGGAGCAGGGTCAGCCAGTGCTCCTCCTTCAGCGGACCACGGACCCAGGCGGACGCAATGGCGAACACGTCGGCGCCGGCCTGCTGCAGCACCCGAAACAGCTCCGGGAACCGCAGGTCATAGCACGTCGCGAAACCGACCCGCACGCCGTCGATCTCGACCACCGGCGGGCTCTCGCCACCCGGCGCCACGGTCTCGGACTCGACGAACGAGAAGGCGTCGTAGAGGTGGATCTTCCGGTAGGCCGCCAGTAACCGGCCGTTCCGGCTGACCACCAGGGTGTTGTGCACCCGGCCCGACTTCTCGTCGGGGACGAAAGTACCTGCGGCGATCGCGATCCCGGATGCGGCGGAGGCCTCGTGCAAGGCTTCGACGAATGGCCCGTCGAGCGGCTCCGCGGCCCGGCCCGATGCGTTCGGGTCGTCCAGGAAGTTGACCAGCGACCCCTCGGGCGCGAGCAGGAGCGCGGCGCCGTCGCCGCTCGCCCGCTCCGCCAGCCGGGCTATCCGCTGCGCGTTGGCCACCGGATCCGGGTCGGAGTCGAACTGCCCCACCGCGATACGCATCCTGTTACTCCCTCCGGTGTCGCTGGCCAATCCCTGCCGGGCCGACTCCTGCCGGCCGGACGACTTACCCGGGCGGTTGCCCATCAGGCACCGCTGCACATCAGACGCCGGGGCACATCAGGCACCGCTGCCCATCCGGCGCGTCTGCACATCCGGCGCGTCTGCGAGGATCATCTTCGCAGGCGTGGGCGAACTTGACGACTCTTATCCCACCCGCACCAAAAACGCCACGTTCATCCTCGCCTGCGACGGGGGCACCTCCCGCTGGCGGGGGATTGATCCTCGCCTGGGCTTCGGCGGCGGACCTGCCCGGGTGAGAGCGGGGCCCCGTCGATCGACCGGGATCAGGTCAGGTCAGGGAACGATCGAGACCATCCGGCCCGCCACCACGACGATCTTGCGCGGCACAGCCCCACCCAGCAATTCGACGATCCGTTCGTCGGCCAGGGCAGCCGACTGGACCGCTTCCGGGGTCGCGTCGGCGGCCACTGAGATCCGGGAGCGGACCTTGCCCTTGATCTGGATCGGGTACTCGATCTGCTCGACGACCAGCAGCGCCGGGTCGGCGACCGGAAACGGCTCGTAGGCCAGCATCTGCTGATGGCCCAGTCGCTGCCAGAGTTCCTCGCTGATGTGCGGTGCCAACGGCGCGGTCATCAGGACCAGTGACTCGGCGACCGACCGGGGTGTCGGCTCGCCGGACTTGGTCAGATGGTTGGCCAGGACGATCAGTTTCGCGATCGCCGTGTTGTAGCCCATCGCGGCGTAATCGGCGGTCACGCCATCGATGGTGCGGTGCAACAGCTTTCGGGTCTCCAGATCCGGCTCCTGGCCGCTGACGACGGTGTGCCCGGTCTCTTCGGAGACCACGGTGCGCCACAGCCGTTGCAGGTAACGATGGGAGCCGACGACGTCCCGGGTCTGCCAGGGCCGGGAGATGTCCAGCGGGCCCATGCCCATCTCGTACATCCGGAAGGTGTCGGCGCCGTAGCGGTCGCACATTTCGTCCGGCGTCACGACATTGAGCAGCCTCTTCCCCATCTTCCCGTATTCCCGATTGACCGGCTCCCCGTGGAAGGTGAAGCCCCCCGCTCCGTCGGCGACGACCTCCTCCGCCGGAACGTGGGCGCCGCGGGCGTCTGAATACGCCCAGGCCTGGATGTACCCCTGGTTGAAAAGCTTGCGGAAGGGCTCCTCGCTGGAAACATGGCCCAGGTCGAACAGCACCTTGTGCCAGAACCTCGAGTACAACAGGTGCAGCACAGCATGTTCCACGCCGCCGACGTACAGGTCCACGCCGCCGGGATCTTTTTCCCGATGGGGATCCTTACCCATCCAGTACTTCTCG
>JBBRDH010000030.1:0-39023 GCA_038204125.1 Mycobacteriales bacterium | reverse complement strand
CATGGAGAGCGTCCTGTGGGCGTTCAAAACGTTGTACGACAAGGGTTGTGTGTACCAGGGGCAGCGCGTCCTGCCGTACTGCTGGGTCGATGAGACCCCGCTGTCCAATCACGAGCTACGGATGGATGACGACGTCTACCGCAGCCGGCAGGATCCGGCCGTCACCATCTGGGTCGAACTGGCGCCCGCTGACCCTGGGGCCGCATCAGGTCGTGACGGCGAGTCGCGTGCCCGTACCGGTGGCGAGCGGCTGATGGCCTGGACCACCACCCCGTGGACCCTGCCGAGCAACCTCGCGATGGCGGTCGGCCCCGACCTCGACTATGTGGTCGTCGAGCACGAAGGCCACCGCTACATCCTGGCCGAGGCACGCCTGGGCGCGTACGCCCGCGAGTTCGGTGCGGACGCCGCCGACCGGGTGGTCACCCGGCTCAAGGGCAGCGACCTGCTCGGCCGGCGGTACTCCCCGCTGTTCGACTTCCTGACCGACACCGACAAATTCGGCACCTCGAAGGCCTTCCGGGTGATCGCCGCCGAGCACGTCACCACCGACGAGGGCACCGGAGTGGTGCACATGGCGCCCGCCTATGGCGAGGAAGACCAGATCGCCTGCGCCGCAGCAGGTATCCCCACCATCCTGACGGTCGACGATCGGGCCAGGTTCACCTCGATGGTGCCCCCGTACGAGGCCATGCAGGTGTTCGACGCCAACCTGCACATCATCGACGACCTGAAGAAGTCCGGGCAGCTCATCCGCCGTGAGACCTACGAGCACAGCTACCCGCACTGCTGGCGGTGCCGCAATCCGCTGATCTACCGGGCGGTCTCGTCGTGGTTCGTCGAGGTGACCAAGTTCCGGGACCGGATGGTGGAGCTCAACCAGGAGATCACCTGGGTGCCGGAGCACATCAGGGACGGGCAGTTCGGAAAGTGGCTGGCCAACGCCCGGGACTGGTCGATCAGCCGGAACCGGTTCTGGGGCACACCGATCCCCGTCTGGCAGTCCGACGACCCGGCCCACCCGCGGACGGACGTGTACGGCTCGCTCGACGAACTCGAAGCGGACTTCGGAGTCCGGCTCACCGATCTGCATCGGCCCTACATCGACGAGCTGACCCGGCCCAACCCCGACGATGAGACCGGCAGGTCGACGATGCGCCGGGTCACCGATGTACTCGACGTCTGGTTCGACTCCGGCTCGATGCCCTACGCCCAGGTGCACTATCCGTTCGAGAACACCGAGTGGTTCGCGAACCACTTCCCGGGCGACTTCATCGTGGAGTACATCGGCCAGACCAGGGGCTGGTTCTACCTGCTGCACGTGCTGTCGACCGCGCTGTTCGACCGGCCCGCGTTTGCCACCTGCGTCTGCCACGGAATCGTGCTGGGCGACGACGGGCAGAAGATGTCGAAGTCGCTGCAGAACTATCCCGACGTCAACGAGGTGTTCGCCAGGGACGGCTCGGACGCGATGCGCTGGTTCCTGATGAGCTCGCCGATCCTGCGTGGCGGCAACCTGGTCGTCACCGAGCCCGCGATCCGCGAGGGCGTCCGGCAGGCGCTGCTGCCGTTGTGGAACGCCTGGTACTTCCTCACCCTCTACGCCGGGGCGGCCGGGAAGGTGGGCCGGCGTCGGACCGATTCGGCCGACGTCCTCGACCGGTACATCCTGGCGAAGACGTCGACACTGATCACCTCGATGACCGGGCAGCTGGACGGCTATGACATCGCCGGTGCCTGCGGCTCGTTGCGGGGCTTTCTGGAGGTGCTGACCAACTGGTACGTCCGACGGTCGCGGCAGCGTTTCTGGGACGGGGACGACGATGCCATCGACACCCTGCACACCGTGCTGGAGCTCGTCTGCCGGCTGGCGGCGCCGTTGCTGCCGCTGACGACCGAGCAGATCTGGCGGGGGCTCACCGGCCAGCGGTCGGTGCACCTCACCGACTGGCCTTCGCCGGCTGCCCTACCGGCGGACGACGCGCTGGTGACGGCGATGGACCAGGTGCGGGAGATCGCGTCCGTCGTGTTGTCGTTGCGCAAGGCCGCGAAGATCCGGGTCAGGCAGCCGCTCGCCCGGCTGACTGTCGCGACCTCCGATCCCGACGGACTTCGCGCCTTCGCCGATCTCCTCGCGGACGAGGTCAACGTCGGCACGGTCGAGTTGACGGCGCTGGCCGACGAGGACGACCGGGTCCTCCGGAAGTTGACGGTCAACGCCCGGGCGGCCGGTCCGCGACTTGGCAAGGCCGTGCAGCAGGTAATCGGCGCCGCGAAACGGGGGGAGTGGTCCCTTGAGGACGGGATGCTGGTCTGCGGCGGAATCGCGTTGACCGATGGTGAATACAGCCTCGAGCTGGAAGCCGGAACCGGGCTCGGCGACGACAAGGTGGGGATGTTGCCCGGCGGCGGGTTTGTCTCCCTTGACACCTCGCTGACGGCCGAGCTTCGTCTGCAGGGTTCGATCAACGACGTGCTCAGGTTGGTCCAGCAGGTGCGCAAGAACGCCGGTTTCGACGTGTCGGACCGGATCAGCCTGGCCCTGTCCGTGCCTGACGAACTGTGGGCCGCGGTGCAGGCCGGTCGTGAGCGGATCGCCGCGGAGACGCTGGCCACCTCGATCGGCCGGGTACCGCACATCTCCGCACAGGGGATCAGGGTGCTTGCCGATACCGTCGGTGACGGGGTTCCGGTGGTCATCGCGGTCGCACCGGCTCAATGACCCGTCACGCAGCGACGGCCACGGAAGCGAGCAGTCAACTGCTTGCCATCAACTGTTCGTCGGCTCGCCGTTCCACGTACGCTGCATCACCGCCTCCGTCTGTTCAGATGGGTGACTACAGCGGGTGACTACAGCGGGTGACTACAGCGGCTGACCGCGAGACAACGCGGGGCAAGATCTCCGAGCTGGAAACGAGGAGCTTCGATGGCCGCATCGACGTTGCAAAACCGGCGGCCGGGGCACTTCCTGCTGCATCTGAGCGACACCCATTTTCCGGCCGGGGGGCTGCTGTACGGGTTGGTGGACGTGCAGGAGCATCTGACCAGGGTGCTGGGTCAGTTCATCGCCGCGGGAAGCCGGCCGGATGCGGTGGTGATCACCGGCGACCTGGCCGACAAGGGTGAGCCCGGCGCATACGCGCGGCTCCGGGCCGTCGTGGACCCCGCCGCCGCGCGAATGGGGGCCACGGTCGTCTGGGTGATGGGCAACCACGACACCCGAGCTGAATTCCGGGCCGGGCTGCTCGACGAATCGCCGACCGACGAGCCGGTCGACCGGGTCTACGACATCGCGGGCCTGCGGCTGATCGCGCTGGACACCACCGTTCCCGGAGCGCACCACGGTGAGGTGACCGAGGAGCAGAGACGTTGGCTGGCCGTAGAACTCGCCACGCCCGCTCTGCACGGAACCGTTCTCGCGATGCACCACCCGCCGCTGCCGAGCCTGCTCGACCTGGCGGTGCCGGTGGAACTGCGGGATCAGCATCCGCTCGCGGACGTATTGGCCGGGACCGACGTGCGGGCAATCATCGCCGGTCACCTTCATCACTCGACGTTCGGGACCTTCGCCGGCATCGGTGTCTCGGTGGCGTCCGCCACTTGTTACACCCAGGACCTCGCCGTACCGGCCGGCGCGATGCGGACCATCAACGGAGCCCAGTCGGTGAACCTGATCCACGTCTATCAGAGCACTGTGCTGCACTCGATCGTGGCTGTCGAGCAGTACCCGGCGCTGCGGTTCACCTCACCCGAGCAGGCCGCTGCTCAGCTCACCGCGTCCGGCTTCCTGCCGGGCGCACCCCCGCCGTCGCCGGCGGCGCCGGCGGATATCTCCAGCCTTTCCCAGGGCGCGGAAATGGCGAAATAACGGTCCAGGAACAGGCTGATCGCAGCGGCTCGCTCCTCCGCCGGCACCTGCGGGAAGCTTCCGTCGTTGAGACAGAAGAAATCGAACGACCTGCGTTCCAGTAGTTTGTTCATGGATCGCAGACCGGCCGGCGTGGTGGTGTCGACGTACTTGACCCTGGCCCGCTCGTTGCGGATCGCTCGGCCGGTCAGCAGCGCGTAATAGTGGTAGAGCGAGTTGGTCACCGAGATGTTGGTGCTGGCCCGGAAGGTGCTCGCGCTCGTGGCGGCGAATTCCGAGGCGAATTCGACCTCCATCTCCCGGAGGACGGACCGGCGCAGCGGGGTGGCGGCGTGCTCGAGATGCCTGGTCGTCAACTTGCCGAACCGCTGGTGCAACAGTCGCCGATTCACCCGGGCGGCGTTCTCGAAACCGCTTCTGCGGTGGTCGGTCTCACCCGGGCCGATGCGGTTCGGACCTTCGATGAAGCGGGTGAGGCCACCCGAGGTGAAGAACATGTCGGGTTCCACTGCCCGGCCGAAGAACATGTCGTCGTTCGAGTACAGGAAATGTTCGGACAGGCCGTCGATGTGGTGCAGCTGACTTTCAATGGCCATGGAATTATGGGTCGGCAGTACGGAAGTATCGGCGAAGAACTCTGCACTGCGGACAACGGTGACCCTGGGATGCTCGTCGAGCCACGCCGGCCGGTCGGAATCGGTGACGATGAAGATATGCCTGATCCACGGCGCGAAAAGGTGAACGGATCGCAGGGCGTATTTCAGTTCGTCGAGCTGTCGGTAACGGGCGTCGGTGTCATCACCTTCACCGACCACGTAGCTGGCCATTCTCCTGGCCCTGGCCCGCTGGAATTCGGCCGTGCCGGCGTCGACCCAGGAAAAGACCAGATCGATGTCGAAGCCGATGTCGTGGGGCGAATCGGCGAACATGTCCTGCACCGTCGGCCAGCTCATACCGTGGCGCGTCACCGTCGTCCGCTGCAGGTCGTCGGTGATGAGCTCCCGTCGGGTGTAGAAGTTCTCGACAGGCGGTTTGGTGCCACGCCGCCGGAACGACCAGAGTTCGACCTGGACGCCGGTCCGGTGCCCGTAGCTCAGGCCGCCCCGGAGCTCCACCCGCGGCCGGAACACCCTGAAGACCCGGTTTCGGCGATCGGCGGTCAGCGAGCCGTCGGCGATCAGCACGTCGACCGGCTCCTCGGTCTCCATTGCCCGCGCGTACAACGGCTCGCCGGCCGCCGCCGCCACCAGGGCCGCGGCCAGGCGCTCGCGGTCCCGAAGGTCCACTGCCAGCACCGGACGGCTGCCGGATCCCCGGACCAGCAGATATCCGACCCCGGCCAGATCGAGCGCGGCCCTGACGAACAGCAGATCCTCGACGGTGGCCTCGCTGGGGGTGAGGCTGGTGTTGACCAGGCTGAACCGGCCGTCGACCAGCACCACGTCGGCCCGCTGCAGCAGCTTCGGAGACTGCGGGCCGCCCCCGGGCGGATTCAGGGAGCGCGGCAGGAGTGTGGGGACGCGGTCGGCGGTGATCAGGGTCCCTTCGCGGCATCGGCTCACCCCATTGTGACCGCTCGGCGGCCTTTGCCCGACCACTCTGAAACGGCGGCCCTCCGCACCTGCGAACACACCCCCACCATGCCTTGAGCGAAATTCCGGGGCAGGCCCTGGCCAGCTTCCGACGATGGCAGTAGCGTCCGAGCAGGTCCGTGGCTCCCGTTGCCGGACCACCACCCAAGACGGAAGGGCACGCCTGAGATGCTGCTGATCATCGGTGCGACCGGAACAGTTGGAAGCCAAGTACTGCAACAACTTCAAAATACCGGCCAGGAGGTCAGGGCGTTGGTGCGCTCGGCCGAAAAGGGGGCGAAGGTCAAGGAGTTGGGCGCCATGCCGGTGGTCGGCGACCTCGACGATCCGGCGTCGCTGACCGCGGCCCTGGACGGCGTCGACCGCGTCTTCCTGCTGGCCTCCGGTCCTACCCAGGTCGCGCAGGAAACGGCCGTCATCCGGGCGGCTGCCGACGCCGGTGCGAGCATCGTCAAGCTGTCGGTGGTCGGGGCCGACCCGGACTCTCCGGTGATGTTCGCCGCCGTCCACGGTCAGGGCGAGCGGGTGCTCGCCGAGTCGGGCGTGCCGCACACCCTTCTAAGGGCAAACGACTTCATGCAGAACTCGTTCGGCTGGGCTGCGCAGATTCCCAGCGGCTCGATAGCAACTGCGAACGCCGACGATCCGATCGCCTCCATCGACGTCAGCGATATTGCCGCGGCGGCGGTGGCCGCCCTCACCGGCGACGGCCACGAGGGTAAAGTCTACGAACTCAGCGGCCCCGAGGCCCTGACCCGTCGCCAGCAGATCGCTGTGGTGGCAGCGGCGCTCGGGCGAGAGATCGCCGTCGTGCCGTTGACCCCCGAGCAGGCCAAGAGCGGCATGATCCAGGCGGGGTACCCCGCCGAGGTCGCGGAGGGGCTCCGCGAACTGATGGAGCTTGTCTACCAGCCGGGCTATGCCGCCGGGGTGACCGACGGTGTACTCCAGGCGACCGGGCGCTCCCCTCGCGGCTGGCGCGAATTCGCTGATGACCATGCGGCGGTGTGGCAGGCCTGACCGGGTACCGGTCGGTCGCCGCTGTCCCATCAGGCGGCGATTCCGGGGATCAGGCGGGTTCGTGGCGACGGCGACGTCATCAACCGGGTTGACCTCGACTTGGACATCGGGTCGGCGGGCGTGGGCGCGCGACGTCCGAGCTGGGACCCGCTGGGCGGACGGTATTGATCTCTGCACCTGACTGCCCGTTTGCAGAGAAACCTCTTCGAAATCGGGGTTTGGATCTGGCTTCTTTTGACCGGACCAGCAGGTGCGATGGGACGGGTGGACGGGGGAGGTCGCGGTGACAGACAGCGGGAGTGCTCAATTGCTGGTCCTGGCCCGGGACCTGGCGTCGCAGCCCGATCAGCAGAGCACGATGATCCGCGTGGTCGAACTGGCGGCCAGGACGGTGGATTGCAGCGTCGCCGACCTCATCAGCCGCGACGCCGGGGGTGACCTTGAGGTGACCGTCTCGACCGACATCGACATCAGCGCTTCGACGCTGGGGGCCGCGCGGGACTCGGACATCGGTTGGCCGGAGCCACGGAGCGGGAGCAGTCCCGGCTTCCGGTTGGTCGCCCCGCCGCCGGCCGCCCGACACCTGTGCTCGACCGAGTCCCGGTACGCGCACAGGGTCTTCGAGCGACCGGATTCCGCGCCGAGCTGACCGTGCCGGTGGAGGCAGCCGACGACCGGCGCCGGCTCTTCCTGAGGTTCTTCTCCGTCGAGCGGGAGCGCTGGCGGCGGGACGACGCGGAACTGGCCACCGACTTCGCCGACCTGACCGCGCTGGCCATTGATCGCGCGGCCCTGCGCGCCTCGGCCGACAACCCGCGGGCCGGGCTCGACACGAGCAGGTTGATCGGCGCTGCGACCGGGATTCTGATGGCCGGCACCGGCTGACCAACGATCGGGCCTTCGCCCTGCTGCGCTACTTCTCGCAGGACAACAATCGGAAGCTGCGCGACGTCGCGGAAGACGTGGTGCTGATCGGCGAACTGCCGCCGGGTGCGCGTCCGGTTCTGCAGGCGACCCGGCTCGACACCGCCCTGGGCTGAGCTTGGCCGGGCCCGGAAACAGAACATCGGCGCGCCCGGTCCGTTGTCAGCCCCGGTGTCAGCCCCGGTGTCAGCCCCGGTGTCGGCTCAGGAATTCTCGAAACGCACGGACGCCCCGGTTGCCGCCGTTATCTCGTCCTCGCTCACTCCGTCGGCCCGCTCGACGACCAGGAAATGATCACCCTTGACGTCGAACACACCCAGATCGGTGATCACCCGGTCGACCACAGCCATTCCGGTCAATGGCAGGTCACACTTTTCCAGTAGTTTCGGCGAGCCGTCGCGCGCGACGTGGTCCATCAGCACGAGCACCCTCTTGGCGCCGTGGACCAGGTCCATCGCGCCGCCCATGCCCTTGACCATTTTGCCCGGGATCATCCAATTGGCCAGGTCGCCCGATACCGATACCTGCATCCCACCGAGAATCGCGACATCCACGTGCCCGCCCCGGATCATCGCGAAACTGGTCGCCGAATCGAAGTACGAGGCGCCCGGCAGCACTGTCACCGTTTCCTTCCCGGCGTTGATGAGATCCGGATCCACTTCACTTTCGTAAGGATAGGGCCCGACGCCCAGGATGCCGTTCTCAGAATGCAGATTCAGTTCCATCCCCGGCGCAAGATGATTGGGAATCAATGTCGGCAGGCCGATGCCCAGATTGACATATTGCCCGTTGTCGAGTTCGAGCGCAGCCCTGGTTGCCATTTGCTGATGGGTCCATGAATTCCGCTGGGACATCCCCTGGGACATCAGCTGCTCGCCTCGAGCGGAATGGAAAGCATGGCGGGCCTTTCGGTTCCGGTCGGTACCGACCGACGGACGGTGCGCTTCTCGACAAGCTTGTGTGCGGCCTGTTCGGGTGTCAGGGCGACAACCCGCTGGACGAAAATCCCGGGGAGGTGGACGTCGTCGGGGGCGATGTCGCCAATCGGGACGATCTGCTCCGCCTCGACGATGGTGAGCAGGCCGGCCATGGCCGCCGGTACGTTGAAATTTCTGGCTGCTGCATGGAATCGAACATTTCCGGCCGCATCGGCCACCGCGGCCCTGATGAGCGCCACGTCGGTGCGGATGCCCTCCTCGAGCACCATCTGCTGGCCGCCGAATTCGCGGACCTCCTTGGGCTCGGAAGCCTGGGCGATCGTGCCGTCCGGGTGGTAGCGCCAGGGGAGCCCGCCCTCGGCGACCTGGGTGCCCACCCCGCTCGGGGTGTAGAACGCGCCGATGCCCGAGCCGCCGGCCCGCAGTCGCTCGGCGAGCGTGCCCTGCGGCGTCAATTCGACGTGCAACTCACCGGAGAGGTACTGCCGGGCGAATTCCTTGTTCTCGCCGACGTACGACGCGATCACCCGGTCGATCCGGTGCGCCTCCAGCAGCAGCCCCAATCCGGCTCCGTCGACGCCGCAGTTGTTCGACACGACGGTGAGACCGGTCGCACCCTGCTCCAGCAGCGCTTGGATCAGCACCCACGGGATACCCGAGAGGCCGAACCCGCCGACCGCGAGGGTGGCCCCGTCGGGGATGCCGGCGACCGCTTCGGTGGCGCCGCTGACGATCTTGTTCATCGGTCTCCATTGTGGGGGTGTGACTGGGTACGGCTGCGGCAGCGGGGGGAAGCGCAGGCGACCTCGATATGAGGCAGGTCTGCACGGACCGATCGGTCCTCGGTCCCTGCCTTCGCAACAGTGATAGGGCAGTTTGGCCTATCGACCGGCACCTGCGAACCTGGAGTGGCGTGGCACACGGTGTCGGCGGCATGACGACGGTCACTCGGTCCCGCCCGTTCGGCCGAAATCGGTCGTCGACCGATTCCCGACCAGGGGGTCACATCGGCCACCCCAGATGCGCGGCGATCCCGACCAGCGTGGGCGAGCATCCGTCGTCGATCCGGCAGGTGATCAGCTGATCGGCCCGGGTGGGTCCGCGATTGATCAGGATCACCGGAATCCCGCGCCTGGCGGCCTGTCGGACGAACCTGAAGCCTGACATCACGGTGAGCGAGGAGCCGGCCACCAGCAGACAGCTGGCCGCCTCCACCGCGCCGGCGCAGTCGCCGACCACCGCCCGGTCGACGTTGTCGCCGAAGAACACGACGTTGGGCTTGAGCACACCGCCGCAGGTTGCACATCCCGCGATGCGAAATCCGTCGGTGTCTTCCAGTTCCACGTCGCCGTCCGGTGCGCTGCGCACGTCGATGCCGCCGCCGAAGGACGGATTGAGCTCCGACAGCCGGTCATGCAGCGCTGCGCGCGGGCTGATCCGCCGGCAGTCCAGGCAGACCACCTCGTCGATCCGGCCGTGCAGATCCGTCACACCGGCGCTGCCGGCCTCCTGATGCAGACCGTCGACGTTCTGGGTGATCAGATGCCGCAGGTGTCCGGCCATCTCCAGGGCGGCCAGGGCCACGTGCCCGCGGTTCGGCCGGGCAGCTCCCATCCGCCGCCAGCCGAGGTGGCTCCGGGCCCAATAGCGTTGCTGCGCCGCCGGTCCCGATAGGAACTCACCGTGGGTCATCGGGGCGCGGACCACCGCGCCGGGCCCCCGGTAGTCGGGAATCCCGGAGTCGGTGGAGACGCCGGCGCCGGTCAGCGCCAACACCCCGCCTGCGGCGACCAGGTCGACGGCCCGGCCCAAGGCCCGTTCGTTCGCCCTGCCGACCGCTGCCTGATCGGCCGGGGGGGCCGCGGGATTGATCGGACGGAGATCGGGGAGGCGGGTGACCGGCACTCCGCCGAATTTACCCGCCGAATTTACCCGCGATCGGGCATCGGGCGAATTTTTCCCGCGCTCGCGCACCGGTCAGGCGCAGGTCGACCCGGCCGCCCTACCGGCAAAGCGGTCGGCGATCCAGGCGGCGACGTCGGTTGCCGCGCGGAATCCGGCGTCGACGTGCGCGACCCCTGGATACAGCTTGAACTCCACCGTCATCCCCGCCGCACAGAGCTTTTCGGCGAAGGCCTGGGAAACCCCCGGTGCGACGATCGGATCGGCCGCGCCCTGGGTGATCAGAATCGGCGCGTCGATCCCGTTTCCGGTCGGCGTGTTGGTATCGACGATGGTTTTCCACGGCTCGGTGTCCCAGGGAGGATTCGAGAGGAACGTGTAACCCAGCAGGATCGTGGCAGGCACAGTGGCAAGAATCTGCGACTCGCCGTAGAAACAGTACGTCGCTACCTTCCGGACCAGCGGCCGGGCCGCCGGAGTCACTATCTGGGAAAGCCGGGCATCGGAATAGACTTCCGACCAGGACTGCAGGGCCATCGATATCAGCACTTTCCCGATAGTGGTGTCGATATTGACCTTGAAGAGGTCGATCAGATTCGGCACGGGTGCGCCCGCGGCCACCCCGACGAGGTGTAGTTCCGGTGCGTAGGAAGCCGCCAGTTGGGCGGTGAAAATCGCGGCATGGCCGCCCTGGGAATGGCCCCACACCGCGAAGTCCTTGCCTGCCTTGGTCTCTGCGATATTGCGGGCCGCCCGGACGATGTCGAGTTCATTCCTCCCTTCGGCAGTCCCGACCAGATATGGGTGGGGTCCTGCGGTGCCCAGGCCCTGATAGTCGGTCGCTGCCACGACATACCCGGCGGCCAGGAACTGGTCCAGTCCTTCCATCAGAGCGGTGGCAGCGGCACCCTGCGCCGAAGGGCTGCAATTGCTTGCCACGCCGACCGTGCCGTGGGTGAACGCAACGATTTTCCGGCCGCCGTTCGCCGGTTCGGCGTCGGGGATCACCACCAGTCCGCTCACCGCCGCGGGCTTTCCGTCGAAACCGGTCGACAGGTAGAGCACCCGGTAGGCGGTTGCCCCGGAATGAAATCCGTCGATCACCTCGGTTCGCAGGACGGTCCCCGGTGGCTGCGCGGGCAACGGGGTGACGGGGGCATAGAAGGCACCGGTCGCCGGGGGCGCCGCGCGATGAACCGCAACACTGATCCCAGCAGCGGCGAGCGCGACCGCCAGCGCCGCCGCCGCCCCGACCGCCCGCACCCAGCGAGGGCGGAGCCGCGGGCTGCGCCCCGACACCCCACGCCGCAGATTCCGGGCCCGGGCGATCAGGGTGAACCCGAAGAGCATCGTCCGCACGCCGAACACAATCGCCAGCACCAGAACCGTGACCGCCGGCCAGCTCACGGCCAGCGCCCCGGCGAGCATGTTCGTCACACCGGCAGCCATCGACAGCAACCGAGGTTCCGACCCACCTCGTCCCGGTGCCGACGGCCGGATGCCGGAGACCGTCCGGATCAGCCCTCCGACCAGCAACGCGAGGCCGATCAGGATCGCCAGCGCACCGACGGTCAAGCCCGGGTACAACGCCGCCACCACACCGGCGACGACGAAAAGACCGCCCACCGCGGCCGAGGCAGGGCGACGGTGACCGGCGCGGTCGCGGGCGAGTTCGCCGAGACCGGTGACGATGGCCCCGGCGGCGACGAGCCACACCAGGACGGTCAACGACCGGAACGGTGATGCCGTCAGGACGGCCCCGAGCAGCAGGCAGCACCCGCCGAGCACGGCGAGCGGCAGCCAGCCTGTCAGTCGGCCGGTGCCCCGGCGGGGCGGTAGGGAGGTGTTGCCAGGAGCGGACACGGGTGTCGCCGTCCTTTGCGACCGGCTCGGTCGGCCGTGGTTGGCCGCCGTCGATTGCCCTCGCCATGACGGATTCGGCGACGGGCAGGCTTTCATCAAGCTACGTGAGGAGGGCGGACAGCTGATCGTCAGCATCCCCGAGCTACCGGTCAGCCTCGGGCCACCCCTGCCCGGCGAGCCCCCATAGCAGGATCGCGGCAAGGCCAGTCCAGCCCCGGCATGGCCGCAGATCTTCGCCGGCCACCCGTCCAGCCACGGCACGGATCCGTTCCGTCGCGAGCAGACCCGTCGTGATGTCACCGGCGCCAGCCACACCATCGTCGACGCCAAACCGGTTGGCCACACCGCTCGGCGCGGGACCGGCCCGCAGCGCGACCGTGCCCTGGCGTGCTCTTCGGGTCGGTCAGGCGCGATCCAGCGTCGACGAGAGCCGTCCGGGACGGGTGGTCCGCAAACGGTCGATCCCACGCGTCAACCGGTCCAACATTTCCGCGCGGCGGGGCCGGCTGAGACGTCAGCGGCTCACGCCTGGGGCGGACACGCCGGGTAGGTGGGGGCAGCGGTCCGGGGCAGCACTCTGGGCTCGGGGATCTGACCGACGGGCGGGGCAGTCGGCGGCGTCCGGTCCGAGGCGCCGGAGTTCGAGATCGTGACCGCCGCGATGAGCCCACCGGCGGCGCAGAGACCGGCGGCGATGAGCACCGCCCGGTGGAACCCGGCGGACAGCAGAACGGGGTCGGCGAATGCGGCCGGGGTGATCCCGGCGAGCGCGGGCAACACTGCGACGGCCAGCAGGCCGGCAACCCTGGCGATGTCGTTGTTCACCGCGGAGGCCACGCCGACCTGATGATCGGGCGCCGCCGCCAGCACCGAGGCCGTCAGCGGCGCCACGGTAGTCGACAACCCGAGCGCGAAGACCAGCACTGCCGGCAGCACCCCGCCGAGATAGCTGGACGAGGCGTCGAGGCGGGCGAACATCGCGATCCCGGCGGCGGCGACCAGCGGCCCGACCGTCATCGGCCAGCGGGGACCGATCTTCTGGGCGAGCGCTCCCGCCCTGGCCGACAGCAGCAACATCACCACGGTGATCGGCAGCAGCGCGGTGCCGGCCTGGAGCGGGCTGAACCCCGAAACCACCTGGAGCTGGATCGGCAGCAGAAAGAGTCCGCCGGACAGCGCGGCGTAGACCGCAAAGGTCACCAGGTTGGCCGCGGTGAATTGGCGGTTCGCGAACAAGGTCAACGGCAGCAGGGGATCCGGGTGCCGGCGTTCGAACACCAGAAAGCCGGCCAACAGGGCGACCCCGACTGCGGTGGTCGCCACCGTCACCGGCGACCAGCCCCGCGCCGGGCCTTCGGTCAGTCCGAAGACCAGCCCGCCCAGACCGACCGAGGCCAATGCGGCCCCGACCGTATCCAGGGGTCCGGTCGCGAATTCGTCCCTGGTCTCCGGGATGTACCGGCGGGCGACCACGATGACGACGACCGCCAGCGGGACGTTGATCAGGAAGACCAGCCGCCAGCCCCACGGGGCGACGCCGACCAGGATGCCGCCGAGTACCGGTCCGATCGCTGTGGCCACGCCACCCAGGCCGGACCAGGCGCCGACCGCTCTGGCCCGGTCCTGCTTGCGGAACACCGCCTGCAGGATAGCGAGCGAGCCGGGGGTCAGCAGCGCCGCACCGACGCCCTGCAACGCGCGGACCAGCACCAGCACGGTTGCGTTGGGGGCGGCCCCGCACAGCACCGAAGCGGCGGTGAACCAGGCGACGCCGACGACGAACACCCGCCGTCGACCAAGCCGGTCACCCAGTGAGCCGCCCAGTAGCAACAGGCCGGACAGCGCGAGCGTGTACGCGTTGAGGGTCCATTGCAGGCTGGTCAGACCGGCGTGCAGGTTGCTCCCGATGCGAGGCAACGCGACATTGACGACCGTGCCGTCCAGCTGGGCGAGGCCACTGCCCAGTACGGTGGCCAACAGCACCCATCTGCCCTGGGCGGACTTGAAGGCCAACGGTTCCTGACCGCCCGCCGCCGGGAGACGTTCCGCGCCTTCGGGTCCCGCCAACTCCGGCCACCCCTTCTACGCTCCATCCCCCAAACCCTGGCGAGGATCATCTTCGCAGGCACGGATGAACGTTGGGCATTTGGGACTCGTGTGGCGGGAGTCGTCATCCTCGTCCATGCGGATCATGCGGGAGCTGCGGGATTCAGTCCCGGGCGGCGCGGACGTGTATTCCGTGGGCCACATCGGCGGGGAGTTGGGTTCTCGACCCGCCGTTCGTAACGATCGAGGCCTTGCCGTCGGTGGTGAACTCCAGCACCGCACCGGGGATGATCCCGCCGCGCTGCAGGACGTCCATGATGTCCGGCTGATTCTGCACGATCTCGATGATCCGGCGGACCTCGAACCGGCCGCCTTTGACCGCGGCCTCGTCCGCCCCGATCAGGTCCGCGTAGGTCTCGGCAACCTCGGTCGACTCAGCCCCGAGCTGGCCCAGGCCGGGAATGGGGTTTCCGTAGGGCGAGAACTGCGGGTTCCCCAATAGTGCGACCAGGCGCTGCTCGACCTCTTCGCTCATCACGTGTTCCCAGCGACACGCCTCGACATGCACGTTGCGCCAGTCGAGGCCGATCACGTCCAGCAGCAGCCGCTCGGCGAGCCGGTGCTTGCGCATCACGCCGACCGCCCGATCCCGGCCGGACTCGGTGAGCACCAGGTGCCGGTCGTCGGAGAGCATCAGCAGGCCGTCACGTTGCATCCGGGCGACGGTCTGACTGACCGTCGGACCGCTCTGCGCCAGCCGCTCCGCGATCCGGGCGCGCAGCGGCGAGATGCCCTCCTCTTCCAGCTCGAAGATTGTGCGGAGATACATCTCGGTGGTGTCGATCAAGTCGTTCAAGCCGACCCCCTTCTGACCGCCCGAGCTTACCGGGAGCCCGTCGGCTTGCTCCCCGGGCAACTCCCTCTACACCTTCACCGGTGTAGCCGCCGCCGCGCGGATCATCTTCGCCTGCACGGGTGAAATGCGGCTGTTCGGTACGGGAGGGGCGGGTGAGTCCTACTTTATCCGCGCGGGCGCGCCGGGCAATCAAAGTGGATCTCGGCCCGGTGCATCATCATGATGTGCACAATCCGGTCGCGCCGCTGGTCTCCGTCGCCGAGGTCGCCGAGGTCATCGCCCGGACGGAGCCTTCCAACGACCTCGCGGAGCTCGCCGCGCGGACGGACCCCTCCAAAGCCCCTGCCGACCGTGACCCGCCGGTGCTGCTGGATGTGCGGTGGGCAGCGGGCCGGGTCGACCGCGACGGCTATCTCGCCGGCCATCTGCCGGGTGCGCAGTTCCTCGACCTCGACGCCGACCTGGCGGCCCCGCCGGGGCTCGGTGGCCGGCATCCGTTGCCCGAACCTGAACGGCTGCAAGTGGTCTGGCGAAGGGTCGGGATCAACCGGGACTCCGAGGTGATCGTCTACGACGGTAACGACTCCTCGGTGGCGGCGCGGGCGTGGTGGCTCCTGCGCTGGTCCGGACTGACCGACATCCGGGTGCTGGACGGCGGTCTCGCGGCCTGGATGCGCGCCGGCCTTCCGCTCGAACACGGTGAGCTTGCACTCCCGGCCCGCGGAACGGTGACCGTCCGGCCCGGCGGTCTGCCTTCGGTATCCGCCGAGCAGGCCGCCGAACTCGCCGCTGACGACAACGGCGACGGCGGTGTGCTGCTGGACGCCAGGGCGGCGGCCCGGTACCGCGGTGAGGTGGAGCCCCTGGATCCGGTGGCCGGCCATATCCCCGGCGCGGTCAACCTGCCATTCGCCGAGCTTCTCACCGAGGCTGGAACGTTTCGGCCGCCGGCCGAGCTGCGGACCGCCCTGGACCGGGTCGGCGCGTCCGGCGTCGCCGGCGCAGCGGCCTCCTGCGGATCGGGCGTCACCGCGTGTCACCTGATCCTGGCGGGTGAGATCGTCGGCGTGCCGATCGCGCTGTACGCGGGCTCTTACTCCGGCTGGCTGGCGCTCGGCCGCCCGGTGGCCACCGGGTCGGCACCGGCCGGCTCGCTCACCTGAAGAATCATCCGATCGAATGAGACAGCGGGACTTCCTCCCGCGAGGGCGGCGAATCCTGCACGGACCGGGCGGCGCCGATAGCCTGGGCACATGCCTCCGCCGCTGGTGATCTGGGATCCGGCGATGCTGGAATACGACCTCGGTGGATTTCACCCGCTGCACCCCCTGCGGTGGGAACTGACCTGGGCACTTGCGGAGGAGCTCGGGGTGCTCGCCGGGGTCGAGCGATTCCGGCCCGATCCAGTCTCCGATGAGCTGTTGGCGACGGTCCACACGCCGAAATACATCGAGGCGGTGAAGGCCGCCTCGCTGCACGGCATCGGGGATGATGCGCGGGAGGCCCGGCGCTGGCTCGTCCACCACGGCGTCGGCACCGACGACACCCCGGCATTCCCCGGTATGCACAAGGCGGCCGCATTGATCGCCGGTGGTTCCGTGGCCGGCGCCCTCGCCATCGCCCGGCGGGAGGTGGATCGCGCGGTGAACATCGCCGGCGGGTTGCACCATGCAATGGCGGATCGGGCGTCCGGGTTCTGCGTCTACAACGACCCTGCCCTGGCGATCCGGGCGATGCTCGACGCCGGCGTCGCGCGGGTGGCCTACGTGGATGTCGACGTGCACCACGGGGACGGTGTGCAGGCGGCGTTCTACGACGACCCGCGGGTGCTGACCGTGTCGATCCACCAGTCGCCGCTCACCCTGTGGCCGGGCACCGGGTTCGCGACCGAGACCGGGAGCGGCGACGCCGTCGGTACTTCCGTCAACATCGGCGTCCCGGCCGGCTCCGGCGACGCAGACTGGTTGCGGGCTTTCACCGCCGTCGTTCCCGGTGTGGTGAACGCGTTCCGCCCAGAAGTGCTCGTCACCCAGCATGGTGCCGACTCCCACGCCGACGATCCGCTCGCCGATCTCCGGTTGTCAGTCGACGGGCAGGTGACGTCCTACCGTGCCCTCCGGGACCTCGCCGGGACGGCGGCAGACGGCCGATGGCTGGCCCTGGGCGGCGGCGGCTACTCCGTGGTCAAGGTCGTCCCCCGGGCCTGGACCCATCTGCTGGCAACGGTTCTCGACCGGGACATCGACCCGGCGACGAAGATCCCGGCCGGCTGGACGGCCACCGCGGCGGCGGCCAGACCAGACGTGGAACTGCCGACCACCCTCTCCGACGAGATGTCCGACGGCATGGCCGACCGGGCGGCCAACGGGGTCCCGTTCGACCGCTGGGACGGGCACGTCGAGGGTCCGGTCGACACGGTCATCGCCGACGTCCGCGGCCGGATCTACCCGCTGCACGGCCTCGACCCGTTCGACCCTCGTGATTGAGCCAGTGACCGAGACCCGTGATCGAGCCAGTGACTGAGCGCGGCCGGGCGGGGCGACCGGACCTGCCGCAGGCTCGACCACCCGTCGTCCTGGTCCCGGCAGATCCGGAGCGCTGGGAGGCCGACGTCCTGCTTTCGGACGGCGGCGTCGTCCACCTGCGCCCAGTTTCGGCGCAGGACGGACCAGCGATCCGGGCGATGCACGACCGGATGAGTGACCGGACGAAGTACCTCCGCTACTTCCAGGGCGTCACCCGGCTTTCCGACTCTCAGCTGGCGATATACACCGGCGTCGACCAGGTCAACGCGGTGGCGCTGGTGGCCGAGCTGGGGAGGCAGCTGATCGCGGCCGGCACCTGCCATCGCGATCCTCGCGACCCGGCAGCCGCGGAGGTCGCCTTCGTCGTCGAGGACGCCCACCAGCGACGCGGTCTGGGGTCGATCCTGCTCGAACACCTGGCCGCGGCGGCGCGGGAGCTGGGAGTGAGGCGGTTCACCGCGGAGGTCCTGGGGGAGAACCAGCAGATGCTCCGGGTCTTCCTGGACGCCGGCTACGCCATCACCCGCGAGTTCTCCTCCGGCGTCATCGATCTCGGCTTCGACATCGAGCCCACCGAAGCGTCCCGGGCGGTACTGATCTCCCGGGAGCAGCGGGCCGAGGCCCGGTCCATCGCGCGGCTACTCAACCCCCGGTCGGTGGCCGTGATCGGGGCGTCCAACGATGCCAGCAAGCTCGGCCACGCCGTGCTGACGAATCTGCTGCGGGCCGGCTTCACCGGCCCGATCTATCCGGTCAATCCGGAAACCCTTTCGGTGCAGGGCGTCCGGGCCTACGCGTCCGTCATCGACATACCCGACCCGGTGGATCTCGCGGTGGTCACGGTGCCGGCCTCGTCGGTCGCAGACGTGTTGGAGTCGTGCCGGGCCAAGGGGGTGCGCGGGCTGGTCGTCGTCACCGGGGGCTTTGCCGATTCGGGCGATGACGGGGTGGTAGCGCAGCGGCGGATGGTCACCATGGCACGTGCCAACGGGATGCGGGTGGTCGGCCCGAATTGTCTGGGTGTGGTCAACACGGACCCGGCCGTTCGGATGAACGCGACCCTGGCGCCGGTGCTGCCGGCACCGGGCCGGATCGGTTTTTTCTGCCAGTCCGGCGCGCTGGGCATCGCTATCCTGGCCGCCGCGGCAGCCCAGGGGATGGGGCTTTCCACGTTCGTCTCAGCCGGTAACCGGGCGGATGTCTCCGGCAACGACCTGCTTCAGTTCTGGCAGTCCGACGATCGCACCGAGGTCGTGCTGCTGTATCTGGAGTCGTTCGGCAATCCCCGCAAGTTCGCCCGGCTGGCCAGGACGCTGGCCCGGACGAAGCCGGTCATCGCGGTGAAGTCCGGTCGGCACGCCCAGATCAGCCCTGGCCTGGCGGCCAGTTCGGCAACGGTGTCGAATACGGCGGTCGCCGCCCTGTTCGCCCAGTCCGGGGTGATCCGCACCGACACCCTCGCCGAGGCGTTCGACGCGGCGCAGCTGCTCGCGCACCAGCCGCTGCCCAGCGGGAACCGGGTGGCGATCCTCGGCAACTCCACGGCCCTGGGGATGCTCGCGCTCGATGCCTGTATCGACGCCGGTTTGGCGGTGGTGGACGAGGTGCCGGTCGACTTCGGGGTCAACCTGAGCCCGGACGACCTGGCCGCAGCCGTCAGCGTCGCTGTGTCGCGGACAGACGTCGACGCGGTGGTGGTGGTCTTCGTGCCGCCGGTCGCGATCGTCGGCAGGGCCCACGCCGAGGCCTTGCGGGCAGCGGTCGCCGGCGCCCGGGTGCCGGTGGTCACCACATTCCTGGCTGTCGACGGCCTCGCGGGCTGGCTCGCGGTGCCGGATGCCGACGGCGGCGCGGGCCGCGGTTCGGTGCCCTCGTATGCCACCCCGGAACGGGCGGTGGCCGCGCTCGCGCACGCCGTCCGATACGCGCAGTGGCTCGGCCGGCCCGTCGGCACGACCGACGCGGTCGGCGGTCCCGACTCCGAAAGGGCCCGCGCCGCGGTCGACCGGATGCGGGCCGCCGACCCCCGCGACCGGTCGCTCTCCGACGATGAGCTGGTGGAACTCCTTGCCTGCTTTGGTATTTCGACGGCAAAGTACTGCGTGGTGGACACCGGGGCGACAGCGGCCGGATGCGCCGAGCGGATCGGCTATCCGGTCGCGCTCAAGGCCGTCGACCAGGCCATGCGGCACCGGGTGGATCAGGCGGGGCTCCGCCTCGCGCTTCTCGACGCGGCCGCCGTCGAGACGGCCCATGCGGCGCTGCGGGCGAACGGCGCCCAGCGGGTCTACGTGCAGGCGATGGCGCCGGCCGACCGCGTAACCGTGGCCACTGTTTTCGGGATCACCTCGGACCCGTCGTTCGGCGCGCTGGTGTCGTTCGGGGTGGGCGGGGTCGCGACGGATCTGCTGGACGACCGGGCCTACCAGGCGGTGCCGCTGACCGACCTGGACGCTGCCGACCTGATCGGAGCGCCGCGGGCGGCTCCGCTGCTGCACGGCTACCGCGGAACGGCGCCGGTGGACGTGGCTGCGCTCGCCGACCTGGCAAGGCGGCTCTCGGCGCTGGCCGACCACATACCGGAACTCTCCGAGCTCCAGCTGCAGCCGGTGATGGCCGGTCCAGGAGGAATCTGGGTGACCGGAGGAGTAGCGAGAATCGGCGCCCCGCCAGGCCGGCCGGACCTGCGGCGCCGGCTGCGCTGAGCGGCCGCCCCGGTGTGCCGGGAAGGGCAAAAGTGAAGGGCCGGGCGCACTTTCGCGTGCCCGACCCTTCTCGAGTGCGATCTTCCCGACCGCCGATCGTGGTGGCCGTCCGTCAGCCACTGGTCAAACTATCCTTGGCGCATCGCCGGCGAGGTGCGGAGCCTTACACCGTCAGATCGGAATCGGTATGGCTCAACTTGCGTAGGCCCGCAGAGTTTCCGAACGCTCGCCCATCCTGAGTTTGGCCATCGAGTCGCGCTCGATCTGCCGGACCCTTTCCCGGGAGATGCCGAAGACCCGGCCGATCTCGTCGAGGGTGCGAGGTCGGCCGTCGTCCAGGCCGTACCGCAACCGCACCACCGACTGCTCACGCTCGTCGAGGGTGTGCAGCACCTTGTTGATGTCCTCGTGCATGAAACTGGCTACCACGTGCGCCTCTGCGGAGGTGGATTCGGAGTCCTCGATGAAGTCGCCCAGCGGCGCTTCCTCGTCGCTGCCGACCGGCATGTCGAGGCTGACCGGGTCACGGGCGTGGTCGAGCAGGTCAGCGATTTTTTCCTCCGGGATGCCCGATTCCTCGGCCAGCTCCGCCATCGTCGCGTCCCGGCCGAGCTGCTGGTGCAATTCGCGCTTGAGCCTGGACAGCTTGTTGACCTGCTCCACCAGATGGACGGGCAACCGGATGGTACGTCCCTGGTCGGCCATCCCACGGGAGATCGCCTGCCGGATCCACCAGGTTGCGTAGGTCGAGAACTTGAAACCCTTGGTGTAATCGAACTTCTCGACTGCGCGGATGAGCCCCAGGTTGCCTTCCTGGATGAGGTCGAGCAGCGGCATCCCGCGGCCGGTGTAGCGCTTGGCCAGCGAGACGACCAACCGGAGGTTGGCCACCAGGAGGTGGTTGCGCGCCGAGTTACCGGCGCGGACGACGGCCCGCAGGTCGGCCTTGCGCTGGCCCGAGAGCCGGGAGGTGGTCTGCAGCTTGTGGGCGGCGAACACCCCGGCCTCGATCCGCTTGGCCAGGTCCACCTCCTGCTCGGCGGTGAGCAGCGCGGTTTTTCCGATGCCGTTCAAATAGACCCGGACGAGGTCGGCGGACGGGCCCTGGGCATCGAGATCCTCGGCCTCCCGAGCCGCCGCTCTGGCCTTCGCCGTAGCCGGGACGATCACGACGTCGGTCTCCTCGGCGCCCTCGGTGCGAGCATCGTCCTCGGAGTCGTCCACACCCGCTGCGTCGTACGCGACGGTGGCGTCGTTCTCGGGTGCTTCGACTTCTCCGTTGCTGACTTCCACGCCGATTTTCAGGTCGGGGGCAGCCGGGAGCACGAGCGTGGTGACCGACCCGGCCGCTTCCGGCGCAGCCAGTTCGAGAGTGTGTACCGTTGGGGAAGCGGTCATGTGTGGTGCTCCCTTCATTGCAGACGTCGGATAGCCGTTGGCTTCGGCGCCGACATCGTTTGAAACGCTACGTACCAGGGTTTCGTTCCCGGTTCGGAGCCGATGGCTGCGCGGACCGCTCCTTCATCGAACCGATATCTGAAAAGCCCCGGCGGATTTGCCCGGCCCCCCGGGATGGCTTCGGTTGCCCTTCAGACCTAACACCGCCCGGCCGATACGCCGGCTGTGCCTGGCATGGGAACGGCATGGGAACGCCTTTTACTGCTCGTCGGAGTCGGCGGCGTCTCCCACACGGCACCCGGTGCTGGTAGAAGACCAGGTCAGAGCTCGACGATGACAGTGAACGGGCCGTCGTTCACGCTGGTCACTGCCATGTCGGCGCCGAAAGCTCCGGTCTGGACGACCGCGCCCAGTGCCCGGAGTTCGGCCGCCAGGGTGCTGAGCACGGGCTCGGCAGCAGGTCCCGGGGCTGCATCGACCCAGCTCGGTCGCCGTCCTTTTCTGGTCTGGCCGTACAGGGTGAATTGGCTCACAATCAGCAGTGGCGCGCCCGTACTTTCACAACTCTGCTCATCGCGCAGGATTCGGAGGCCCCACAGCTTCCTGGCCATCGCCGCGGCCGCTGCCGGGCCGTCGGAATGGGTGACGCCGGCCAGCACCAGCAGACCGACGCCGATCTCGGACACCACGGCTCGGTCGACCTCCACCCTGGCGGAGCTGACCCGGCTGACCACTGCGCGCATGCCGCTGATGCTGCCATCCTGCCGACCGGCGTCCGGCGGTGCCCATATTTCGCGGGTGGTCAGCTCACCGGGTGCAGGATCCCCCGGATCAGGGCAACCCGGATCGCCGGGAGCACTGCCCGGGTCAGGGCTGCAGAATCCAGCCTGTGGGCGGTGGCCAGCAATTCGATCAACGTCCCGAGCGGAAGGGCCCCGGTACAGCCGGCCAGCAGTGCCTGCCCCCACTCGTCGACCTGAAGTGTCGCGCCAGGACCGCCCGGCCGCCGGAGTATCCGCAGCACCGGCGCCCAGCCCTGGTGGCCGGCCAGGCTGCGCTGCTCGAGGTAGACCGCCGGGTCCAGGGCCAGCGAGGTGCCGATCAACTCGGCGTCGCCGATACCCGCCGACCATCTTCGCCGGGCCAGGAATGCGTCGGCCTCGTCGCCGGTGACTTCTTCGCCCGCGCCGGTGATTTCGTCCAGCGACACATCCGGATCCCGGGAGTCGGATCGTCGCAGGGTCACCGTCCCCATGCCGATCCCGGTGATGTGTTCGGCGGCGAAATAGTCGAGCCATCCCGCCGCTGCCCGCTCCGCCGCCGGCCCCCGCTCGCCGGCATCGATGAGCCAGAGCGATACATACTCCGTCGGGTCGGCCAGTTCGCGCTGCACGACCCAGGCGTCGCAGCCGGTGGCGGACACCCAGCTGCCCACCCGGTCCCGCCAGTCCGCGCCGTCCCGGACGATCCAGTTGGCCAGCAGCTGGGCGGTGCCACCAGGGTGAAGGTGCGCCGGGATGCCGCGAATCAGCGCTTCGCAGAGGCCATCACCGACGATGCCGGAATCCCGGTAGATGTAGTCCTGGGTGCCGGGTCCGATGACGAACGGCGGATTGCTCACGATCAGGTCGAACCGTTCGCCGGCCACCGGTTCGAACAGCGACCCTTTCCGGAGGTCCCACCGTTGCCCGTTGAGCCTGGCCGTCGCGGCCGCCAGGGCCAGCGCCCGGGGGTTGGTGTCGGTGGCCAGCACCGAATCGCTGTGCGAGAACGCGTGCAGAGCCTGGATTCCGCAGCCGGTACCGAGATCGAGCGTGCGGCCCACCGGTCGGCGGATGACCGCCCTGGCCAGCGACACCGATGCCGCGCCGATTCCCAGCACGTGGTTCCGCCGGACCGGGCCGGGGCGGGTGTCGGAATCGAGGTCTGACACCACCAGGTATTCGTTCGCGTCGTCGGCGTGCGGGCGGACGTCGAGCGCGGCCCGCACGTCGTCGCCGTCGCGTTCCAGCAACCCGTCGCCGATCGCTGCGTCGAGTCCGGTTGCAGGCAAGGCCATTTGGGCGGCGGCTGCCGACTCGGTCGTGCCCAGCATGAACACTCGGATCAGCGTGCCGAGCGCATTGCCGTCCGCGGTCGCTCGCAGTGCGGGCCACCGCTCGCCGCGGCCCAGCGCCCGGTGTGCACTCTCGCCCAGCAACTCCTGCACGCCCGACGTCGAATAGCCCGCAGCCCGCATGTCCAGGCCGAGTCGGTCCACCACGCCATCGTCCGAGAGCGGTTGGGCGGAACTCAATCGGCGGTCGACGGGGCTTTCCCGGGATGTGCTCATTGGCAAAGCCTAAGACCGGAGACCGTCGGGGTGGGTCTGGGTAGTCGGCTATTGCAAATTCGGCGTTGCTCTGCCCATTCAATTTCGTTCGGCATGATCGTTTGCATTGGAGGTTCGTCGGCCCATGTCATCTGGATCGGTCTGCTATTGCAAGTCCGGACGCATCGGACGAGGCCTTTGTCATTGGGTTCCCACCCCGGTTCATACAGGCACGTCGTTGCGCTCCGCGCAAGGGCATTTGCGTCGAGTAGAGGGGGGACGCAACGACGGGTTTGTACGCCGATCAGAATCCGGGCTCGCGGCCACCGAACCCCCCGGTTCGCCGAGGGTGGGCTGGGGGTTGTCCTGCTTGTGAAGATCACCAGTGGGGCACTGCGAATGCCGCGGGAAGGCCGCGCCCGTCGAATCCGGATCGGTGTTCCCGGATTGGAATGCTATCACTGTCTCGACTTGGCCGGCGACGCGAGTCGCGCTCCCAGGAATGGCCCCTCTACCTGGGTTTCGTCCATCCTGCCGTGTCTGACGAGGTGATCGGCGTGACGGGCGGGTACGCGCCCTACCAGGTGGATGTCCGCGCACCAAGAGACGCTTCGGCCCGCAGCGCCGCCGTCGGCGGCACACAAAATTCTCTGCGCCTATTTCCTTGCAGCACAGGCTGCGTTGGATGCGGTTCTGGCCACATCGTTGTCGGCAATGGCGGATGGCGCCGCGAAGACCCGGGGGGTCGCATTCGGTGAGGTAGTGGCCCAGAAGTTGATCGCTCTTCGCGACCATGACGGCCGCAATGCACCGATCCTCTTCACGACACCGCCGGGACCGGGGGTGTGGCGACCAACCCGCCGGCCCTTGCGCCGATGGCCGTGCCCTGGCTCGGCGGGGTGAAGCCGTCACAGGTTCGAAGCGCGACGCAGTTCGCTCCACGGCCGCCCGCCCTCACGTCCGTCCGCTACGCGCGGACCTCGCCGAGGTGCAATGCGTCGGTTCGGCCACGTCGATCATGCGGACGCCCGATCAGAGCGCAACCGCCCGGTTCTCCTCCGGCAATTCGGTGACCCAAGTGAATGCCGCGCTCAGGGATCAGGCCGCGACGCCTGGACTCGACATTGCCGATGCCGCCCGAATGTTCGCCGCGGTCGACATGACGGTGAGGCATGCCCTGATGACGGCCTGGCGGGCCAAGTTGTCGCACGTCACCTGGCGGCCGGTGACAACCATCCAGCTGGCGGACACGGACGGCAATCCGCTTGACGGTCGCCGATCCCGGGTGGACTCCGCTGCTCGTCAATCCGCGGTTGGCAGGCTGGACACTCGACCACTTCTTCCGGCCAACGGCAGGATCGAAGGTTCGCTCGTGACCGGTAGCTTGTCCTCATGGTGGATCCAGCGACCTTCTTCCTGACCGGGAACCCAGCGGCCGATCAGCTGCTTGCGACCGACCCCAACGCCCTGCTGCTGGGGATGGTGCTGGACCAGCAGATCATGATGGAGAAGGCGTTCGGCGGTCCAGCCGTGATCGCTGAGCGGATGGGCGGACTGGACGTGCGGGCGATCGCCGCCGCCGACCCGGAGAAATTCGTCGAGATCTGCGCGCGAACCCCGGCGGTGCATCGCTTCCCTGGATCGATGGCGGGTCGGCTGCAGGCGGTCTGCCAGCTACTGGTCCGCGATTACCAGGGCGACGCCGGCAATATCTGGGCCAACGTACCGACCGGATCCGAACTCCGGGCCAGGATCGCCGACCTGCCCGGCTTCGGGGACCAGAAGGCGCGGATGTTCGTCGCGCTGCTGGGCAAGCGGTACGGCGTCACCCCGCCGGGTTGGCGCGAGGCCGCCGGTCGCTACGGCGACGCCGACACCAGGCTGTCGGTCGCCGACGTGGTGGATGATCAGTCGCTGGCCGAGGTGCGGGCCGCCAAGAAGGCCGCCAAGGCAGCCGCGAAAGCGGATACCGAGCCTGCAGGGAAGGTTGTTCCCGAGAAGGTTGCTGCGGCAGCGGCTCCGGCGGGCGCCCGGAAGAAGGGTGCTGCCGGCAGGAGTCACCGTTGACGCCCTCCCGTTCGGGCGTCCGAGCACTGTTGTGCCAGCTGAGCACCCCGTGCTGAGCCCAGGATCTGTTGCCCGGATGACGAAACGGGTGCTCGGATCACCGTGGAGTCCCAACGCCGCGCCCGGTGGGTGGGGCGGGCGTCACAGGTGCGGCACCCCCGCGTCGACGACCCGCCGGAGTACCGTCGCCTTCGGGCCTATCTGCCGCAGCTGAACGGCGGCGGACAGCCTACGAGGGCTCGGATCGGCCATCTCAGGTCGAATATTTGGTGAGCGCCAGCATGGGCGCGGCAGCAGCGCCGGCCTCGACTCGGTCATTGGCCGGTAGCAATCTTAAGCAGCGGGGACGCACAAAATGTCACTTCCTGAAGCAATACCGTCCCGCCGGCTGGACCCGCCGCTGATCACGGCGGCCGAGCCGTCGTACGACGAACAGCTCCGCGGCCGCCGCAGGCGCTACCTGCTGATGATGTCGATGCGCATCCCGCTGCTGATCGCAGCCACCGCGGCCTATCACATCCCCTGGCTCGCGATCACTTTGCTGGTGATCTCCATTCCGCTGCCCTGGATGGCCGTGTTGATCGCGAACGACAGACCCGCCCGCAAACGGCAGATCGTCATCCCCGGGACGATCAACTACGAACGTGCCCTGCCGCCGGCAGCGCGGGACGTCGTCGAGGGCGACTGAGCCAGCGCCCACCGTTGCGCCCCTCGGCCCGCCCTGGGCTTACGGTGGACCGGTGACTGTGCTGAATGTGGTCTGGTGACCGGTGCTGACGGTGGTCCGGTGACCGGTGGTCCGGTGACCGGTGGCATGACCGACCGGGACCTGCTGGCCCGAACCGGCCGGGTGTCGCGGTCCCTGAACTCCATCCACTCATTCGTGTACTTCGTGCCGGAGGGTGACGAGGAGTATGTCGCCGCTGGTCTACGCCCCGGTCGCATGGGCTACTTCGCGTCGCGAAGCGCTGCTATGGGGGCCGTCGGGCCGGAGGTGGTCGCCGCCACGTTCTACAACTTCAACGTCGAACTGGTGGCCAGGCATATTCCGCGGGCCTGGTCGTTGGCCGGCCCGGAAGTCGTGCTGAAGGCCCGGCTTCGGGTCGCCGACCGGGCCCTGACCCGGCTGCTCGGGCCGGCGGAGCTGGAGTCGCCGGAGATGGTTCGAGCCGCCGAACTGGCCCGGCGGGCAAGCCAAGCCTGTGGTCTGGAAGGCCGGGCGCTGTTCGCCGGCCACGCCGGTCTGCCCTGGCCGGACCTGCCACACCTGCAGTTGTGGCATGCGGCCACGCTGCTTCGGGAGCACCGCGGCGACGGACACATTGCCGCCCTGGTCCGGGCCGGTCTGTCCGGGATCGAGGCGCTGGTCAGCCACACGGCGACCGGTCGCGGCTTCACCATCGAGGCAGCCCAGCAACTCCGGCTCTGGTCGGTGCAGCAGTGGGAAACGGCCTCTCACGCCCTGCGCCAGCGGGGGCTCTTGGACGGGTCGGGCGCGCTGACCGCGGCCGGGAACGACCTGCGCTCCAGCATCGAGGCCGACACCGACAAGATGGCGGCCGGGCCGTGGGAGTTGCTGGGGCCCGACGACACCGACGAGCTGATCGGCATCGCCGGCCGGTTGGCCCGGGCGATCATTTCGGCCGGGGCGTTCCCATCGGCCATGTTCGCACCCAGGGACGCACGCTCGGGCACCTCCGGATGACGGCGCGGGTTCCGTCGTCGCCGGACGTTGCAGCGCAGGCCTCAGTCCTGACGCCGAAGCACCACGCCCCTGCCGCGAAGCCGATCGAAACCCTGTCGACGGTGACCGTCCGCTTCGCCGGTGATTCCGGCGACGGCATGCAGCTCACCGGCGACCGGTTCACCGTGGAGACCGCCGCGTTCGGGAACGGCCTTTCGACGCTGCCGGACTTTCCGGCCGAGATCCGGGCTCCCGCAGGCACTCTGCCCGGAGTATCCGCGTTTCAGGTGCACTTCGCCGATCACGCCGTCGTCACCCCGGGGGACAACCCGACGGTCCTGGTGGCGATGAATCCCGCTGCGTTGAAAGCCAATCTGTCCGATCTGCCGCGCGGGGGCACGCTGATCGTGGATACCGACGAATTCCGGACCCGCAACCTGTCCAAGGTCGGCTATCTCGCCAATCCGCTGGACGACGGCTCACTGTCGGAATACCAGGTGCACGCGCTGCCGCTGACGACGCTGACCGTGGACGCGGTCAAGGAAACCGGCCTGCACCGCAAGGAAGCGGAGCGGGCGCGCAATATGTTCGCTCTCGGCCTGCTGTCCTGGCTCTATTCCAGACCGCTGGAGGGCACCAGGAGATTTCTCGAATCGAAGTTCAAGTCCAAGTCGGATGTGTTGCAGGCCAACCTCCTCGCTCTGGAAGCGGGTTGGTCCTACGGCGAGACGACCGAGTCGTTCGCCGTCCAGTTCGAAGTCGAACCGGCGCCGCTGCCGCCGGGGAGGTACCGGACGATCCGAGGCAACCAGGCACTGGCCTACGGCCTGGTGGCCGGCGCCCAGCGGGCCGGGCTGCCACTGTTCCTCGGCACCTACCCGATCACCCCGGCCTCGGACATCCTGCACGAATTGTCGGCACTCAAGAACTTCGGTGTCCGAACTTTCCAGGCAGAGGATGAGATCGCCGGCGTGTCCGCCGCTATCGGCGCTTCCTACGGCGGCTCGCTCGGTGTGACGAGTACCTCCGGACCGGGCATCGCGCTGAAGAGCGAGGCGATCGGGCTCGCCGTCGCCCTCGAGCTCCCGTTGGTCGTCGTCGACGTGCAGCGTGGCGGTCCATCGACCGGCCTGCCGACGAAGACCGAACAGGCAGACCTGCTGCAGGTGATGTTCGGGCGCAACGGGGAGGCCCCCGTTCCGGTGATCGCCGCCCAGTCCTCGTCCGACTGCTTTGCCGCCGCAATGGAAGCGGTGCGTATCGCGATCACCTATCGCACACCGGTTTTCCTGCTCTCCGACGGCTATCTCGCGAACGGCTCGGAGCCGTGGCAGATTCCGGACGTGGATTCGCTGCCCGATCTACGGGTGCCGTTCGCCACCGAGCCCAATTCGGGTGACGACTTCTGGCCCTATCTGCGTGACCCACAGACCCTGGCCCGCCCGTGGGCGATTCCCGGTACCCCGGGGCTCGAGCACCGCATCGGCGGTATCGAGAAGGCCGACGGCACAGGGACCATTTCCTACGACCCGGCCAATCACGACTTCATGGTCCGCACCAGGGCCGCGAAGGTGGCGGGTATCGCGGCGGACCTTGCGCCGCTCGTCGTCGACGATCCGTCCGGCAGCGCGGATGTCCTGGTACTGGGCTGGGGGTCGACCTTCGGGCCGATCACCGGAGCCGTCCGCGTACTGCGGGCCGGCGGACTGCGGATCGCCCAGACCCACCTGCGCCATCTCAATCCGCTCCCCGCCGACCTCGAATCAGTGCTCCGTTCGTATTCGACAGTGGTGGTACCGGAGATGAACCTCGGTCAACTGTCGCTGCTGCTGCGCGGGCTATTCCTCATCGACGCCATCGGGGTGAACCAGGTGCGCGGCCTGCCTTTCCGGATCGCCGAACTGGTGGCCGCGATCCGCTCGGCAGCCGAAGGATCGATCGTCCGGACCCAGGTGGGTTCCGGCGGTGCCCTCGGCCGGGAATACCCCGGCGGTGCCCTCGGCCGGGAACAGGGGAGTGGGGCATGAAAGCAGTTGACCTGCCATTGACGGCAAAGGATTTCAAGACGGACCAGGAGGTGCGCTGGTGCCCGGGCTGTGGGGACTATGCCATTCTCGCCGCCGTCCAGGGATTCCTCCCGCAGCTGGGAATACCCAGGGAGAACATCGTCTTCATTTCCGGGATAGGTTGCGCCGCAAGGCTTCCCTATTATGTCAACACCTATGGAATGCATTCCATCCACGGTCGGGCGCCGGCGATCGCCACCGGTCTCGCTGCTACCCGGCCGGATCTGTCGGTGTGGGTGGTCACCGGGGACGGTGATGCGCTGTCCATCGGCGGGAATCATCTGATCCACGTGCTGCGGCGGAACGTGAATATCAAGATCTTATTGTTCAACAATCGGATCTACGGCCTGACCAAGGGTCAGTATTCGCCGACCTCAGAAGTCGGAAAGCTCACCAAGTCCTCGCCGATGGGTTCGATCGACGCACCCTTCAATCCCATTTCGCTGGCCATCGGCGCCGAGGCGACATTCGTTGCCCGGACCATCGATTCGGACCGGAAGCACCTCACCTCCGTGCTGCAGGCGGCGGCCGCACACCAGGGCACCGCGCTGGTCGAGATCTACCAGAACTGCAACATCTTCAACGACGGCGCGTTTGATCCGATGAAGGATTCGGCGACCCGCGACGACGTGACCATTCGGCTGGAACAGGGCCGGCCGATCCGGTTCGGCCCGGACGGGAGTCGAGGCGTGGTCGCCGATCCGGGCGGTCGACTCCGGGTGGTCGACGTCGAATCAATGGGGGCAGAGGGAGTTTCGCAGTTGGTCGTCCACGATGCGGAGCAGGCCGATCCGACGCAGGCGTTCGCGCTGTCCCGGCTGTCGAACCCGGAGACGTTGGCGGACACCCCGATCGGTATCTTCCGGAACGTCGTCCGGCCGACCTACGACGGGGCAATGGTCGATCAGCTGGCGGCGGCGGCCGCACGTTCCGGGCCGGGGGACCTGGCCGCACTGCTGACCGGCCGGGACACCTGGACGGTCGAGCCGGGTGCCGCGTCGTCACCCCGGAACGGAGCAATATCCGGCAGGCCGCATGCCAGCCGCCCCAACACATCCCAGACCCACCGATAGCAAGAAGAAGGGCCAACCAATGCCTGAAGCCGTCATCGTCGCCGCCACTCGTTCGCCGATCGGCCGCGCCTTCAAGGGGTCGCTCCGAGAAATGCGGCCGGACGACATGACCGCGCAGATGGTGGCCGCCGCCATCGCCTCGGTGGACGGGCTGGACCCCACGACGATCGACGACCTGATCCTGGGCTGCGGGATGCCGGGCGGTGAGCAGGGCTTCAACATGGCCAGGGTGATCGCTGTCTCGCTGGGGTGGGACACGGTGCCGGGTACGACCATCACCCGGTACTGCAGCTCGAGCGTGCAGACCACCCGGATGGCGATGCATGCGATCCGGGCCGGTGAGGGTCATGTGTTCGTCTCGGCAGGCGTGGAGGCGGTGAGCCGGTCGATCAGGGGGAGCTCGGACAACCCGCCGGTCGACCCGGGGGCCGACCCGCGGGCGAAGGACTCGAATCCCTGGCCGAACCCAACCTTCGCCACGGCCCGGGCCCGGACGGAGCGTCGTGCGGCCGGTGCCGAGGGCGACTGGTCCGATCCCAGGGTGGACGGCGAACTGCCCGACGCCTATGTGTCGATGGGTCAGACCGCGGAGAATGTGGCGCAGTTGAAGTCGGTCAGCCGCGCCGACCAGGACGAGTTTGCCTGCCGCTCGCAGAATCTCGCCGAAAAGGCCGCCGCAGAGGGATTCTGGCAGCGGGAGATCACTCCGCTGACCCTGTCCGACGGAACCGTCGTCAGTGCTGACGACTGCCCGCGACCGGGCACGACGGTGGAGGGTCTGGCGGGGCTGAAACCGGTGTTCCGGCCCGGCGGTACGGTGACCGCCGGCAACGCCTGCCCGCTGAACGACGGCGCCGCAGCACTGATCGTGATGAGCGACGTCAGGGCCGCCGAACTGGGCATCACCCCGCTCGCCCGGATCATCTCGACCGGCGTGTCAGCGCTTTCGCCCGAGATCATGGGTCTGGGTCCTGTCGAGGCGAGCCGGCGGGCGCTTGCCCTGGCGAACCTGACCATCGACGACATCGATCTGGTCGAAATCAACGAGGCCTTTGCCGCGCAGGTCATTCCGAGCTACCGGGAGCTCGGCATCGACATCGACCGGCTGAACGTCAACGGCGGCAGCATCGCGGTGGGCCACCCGTTCGGGATGACCGGCGCGCGGATCACCACTACCCTGCTGAACAGCCTCCGTACCCACGACAAGACCATCGGCCTGGAAACGATGTGCGTCGGCGGCGGCCAGGGGATGGCGATGATCATCGAGCGGCTCAGCTGACGGGAGCCCACCTCGGTCGGGCTCTCACCGGCCGGTTAGTCACCGGCCGGATGGCGCGGGTCGGGCGCCGACCCGCTGCGCCGCGGCGGTCCCGACGGCGACTCCGGCGCCCAGCGCGGCTTCGGGGTTGGCCCCGTTGAGCCAGGCTGCCAGCAAGCCGGCGTTGAATGCATCCCCGGCTCCGGTGCTGTCGGTGCCGTGCACCCGGGGTACCGGAACGGTCCATTCGCCGTCTTGGGTGAGCCAGGAAGCACCGACCGCGCCGTGCGTGACGACCACGGCCCCGACCTTGCGCAGCACGGCCGCTGCGCCGCCCAGTGCGGCCAATTCGGCATCGTTGGGCAGCAACAGGTCCGCGCCGGCCACCCATTCCAGAAAGCGATCAGCGCCTGCGGCCGCCACGTGCACGGCCGCCTGGGGGTCGACCGAGGTGGTCCAGCCGGCGACCCTGGCCTGCTCGAGAGCGGCCAACCCGGCGGGTCGCGATCCTGCGTCCAGGAGCACATAGCCGGACAGGTGCAGGTGGGCGCGACTGGTCGTCACCGGGAAGTCGACGTCGTCCAGGCAGAAGGCGGCGTTGGCACCGCGGTCGGCGAGCATGGTCCGGTCGCCGGCGCCGTCGACAAGCACTATGACAGCGCACGTCTGAAGTTCGGGGTCGATGGCGAACCGGCAGCTCACCCCGGCGGCGCCCAGTTCGGCGGCGGCGGTCCGGCCGGCTTCGTCGTCCCCGACCCTGGCGATCAGCGACACGTCGACCGCCTCCCGCGCGAGCCACGCGGCCGTGTTGCCGCCGGCCCCGCCCGGGGCGACGGTGACGCGCGCCCGGGTGTCGTGGCCGAAAACGACCGGACCGGCCAGTTGCGCCACGATGTCCAGCCCGACGTCGCCCACCACTACTACATGTGGCCGGACATGTGGCCGGAGATGTGGCCGGAGATGGGGGCGGCCATCTGCCCTATCGCTTGGTGGCGGATCGACAATCGCAGGCTGCCGGGCCGGGGTCTTCATCGCGGCTCCGGAGCGGACGCCAGCGCCAGGGCGACCGCGACCTGGCCGGCGAGCGCCGCGTTCGCGAGCACGAGATCGACGTTGACCCGCAGGCTTTCGCCGTGGGTGTGGGCGTGGAAGTACTCGAGCAGCCGGGGTGTCACGTCCTTGCCGGTCACGCCATCGCGGGAGAGCATCACCAGTGCGTCGGCCAGCGTCCGATCGTGGAGATCCCGGTCGAGCTGCCTGGCGATCGGCACCGGATTGGCGAGCACCACGGCCCCCGGGTCGGTCGCCAGTGCCCGGCGGGCGAGCACCACGGCGGCCGCCTGCTCCGGTGATTCCACCCGCCACGGCACAGGGTGGCCGGAGTCGCTCAGGTAAAAGCCGGGGAAGGCGTCGGTCCGGTAGCCGAGCACCGGGACGGACAGGGTTTCCAGATATTCGAGTGTTCCTGGCACGTCGAGGATCGACTTGACCCCCGCGCAGACCACCAGACTCGGCGTCCTGGCCAGCACCCCGAGGTCGGCGGAGACGTCGAAGGTCGTTGCCGCGCCCCGATGTACGCCGCCCAGGCCGCCCGTCGCGAAGACCGTGATCCCGGCCAGGTGGGCCAGCGCAGCGGTCGACGCGACGGTGGTGGCGCCGTCGCGGCCCAGCGCAATGGCCGGGCCGAGGTCGCGCACCGACAGCTTGGCGATGTCGGTGGATGTGCAGAGCAGGTCGAGCTGATCCGATCGCAGTCCGACCCGGACGGCGCCGTCCAGCACCGCGATCGTGGCCGGAACCGCTCCGGCCGAGCGGACCGCGTCCTCGATCTCGTCGGCGACCCGACGGTTGTCCCCGACGGGTAGCCCATGGGCCAGGATCGTCGACTCCAGCGCTACCACCGGGCGCCCGGCGGCGAGTGCATCGGCGATGTCGGGATGAATGTCGAGCGTCGAACCTGTCAACTGACCACCTCGAGCGCGAAGGGAAACGGAAGGCGAACCTAGTGGTAGTGAACACCGGAGGGCCGAGCGGGTCGGCCTGGTCCGGGCCGCCGCCCTCCAAGTCCGAGTGCCGGTACCCAGTCGTAGAAACTCTACGACGGGGTCAGGGCAGCCACCGCAGGTCCTGCCTGTTCAGGCCGCCGCCCGTCTCTGAATGGCGCGACGAACACTTCGTACCGGACCAATTGCGGGACACCCAAGGCGGATGACTTCCAATTCGAACGACCCCGCCGGGCGCCAAGCCGAGCCGAACCCGAACCCGCTCGACCTTCATCGGTTGGCTTCCCGGGTCAGCGGAAGCGACGGGTGGTTCTCGGCCGGCAGCAGCTCGGTCAACGAGTCGAACACATGGGCCTGAACGTGGTCGAGAGCGAGCCTGACCGCCCCCCACAGCACCCCCCGGTCGCCCAGCCGGGTCGGCTCGAGCCGCGGCGATTCTTTCGTGAATGGAGGGAGATGCTCCAGGATCCTGTCGTGGATCAGCTCCAATACGTCAGCACTACGCCCGCCGATCACCACCATCTCCGGATTCAACATCGTGGCCAGCACCCCGACGACCCGGGCCATTCGTTCCGCGATGCCATCCAGGATCTCCAGAGCGACAGGGTCTCCGGCCCGAGCCGCGGCCGTGACGAGGTTGCCGGTGACCCGCGCGGGATCGCCGCCGGCGAGAGCGAGCAGCGAGTGGGGCTGCCCGTCGGTTCGGTCGGGTCCGGCCGACTGACGGGCCAGGACCGCGGCAGCCACCGCGGTGCGTCCCTGGATTCGAGCCACCGCACCGATGCCTTCGGTGCCGCCGACGCCTTCCACCATCTCGAGAAAGCCGAGTTCGCCGGCGCCGCCATCATGACCGCGGATGAGCTGGCCACCCAGATAGAGGCCGGCGCCGAGCCTTTCGCCCGCCAGGATGACGATCAGGTTGTCGACGCCGGCCGCCACTCCGCGCCAACGTTCCCCCAGAGCAGCCAGATTGGCGTCGTTTTCCACCAGGATGGGCCACGCATAACCCTGGCCGACGCTCTTCACGAGGTCCAGCGAGGCCATCCCAGGTAGATAGTCGTTCGATACCAGGAGGTGACCGCCGGTGGTGACGGGAGCCGCGACTCCCATCCCCGCCGCGAAGACCGAAGATCTGTCCACGCCGGCCGACTTCAACACGACCCGCACGGCCCTGCGGGTCAGTACTACCCGATCACGCGCTGAGATGTCGATGCTGGGGAACTCGCTTGTCGTCGTGGCCAGTGGATCGCCGCGCAGGTCGCTCAGCACCACCGACACCTTGTTCTCGCCGAGGTCGATACCCAGGACGTAACCAGCCAGCGCGTTGAACTGATAGCAGCGGGCGGGACGGCCGGACCGGCCGTTCCCTTCAGGTCGGCGCCCGTCGAGCTCCGTGACCCATCCCAGGGCAATGAGGTGATCGCACAGGGTGTGCACCGTCGGGCGGGACAACCCGGTCGCGGCCATCACCTCGGTGCCGGTCACCGCGCCGGCGGCCGTCAGGTAGTCCAGCACCGCGGACGCGTTGATCCGCCGCAACAGGGGTGCGGTGGCGGATGAGTCTCGAGCTTTCACGCTGACACCTCTTGACATCGCGGGGCGTTCCTGGCCAGACTAGTGCCCTACGCAGATTGATCAAAAGAGTTAATAAAGATCATGTATAAAACCGATACGGAATCTGGCCCGGCCGAGGCCCCCGCGGGAAACAACCTGCTCCACCGGCCATCGAAACCCTCACTCCCGGAAAGGGAAACAAAATCGTGAAGAGAACCCAGGTCCTCCCGGTGATCGCCCTCGCGGCGGCTCTGACAGCGTGTGGGACCGGAGGTAGCGGCGGCGGTTCGGCGCCCACCGCCGTGCCGACCCTCACCAGCGGAGCGGCCGTATCCGGCAAGGTCGTCTTCTGGCACGCCTACAGCGCCGGCGGCGGCGAGGTCACCACGCTGGAAAAGACCCTCATCCCGGCCTTCGAAAAGCTGCATCCCGGCACGACGGTGACCGCCGTCCAGGTCCCCTCGGCCGACATGCACCAGAAACTGGTCACCGGCGTGGCCGGCGGCGGCCTGCCCGACGTGATCAGAGCCGACATCGTGACCGTGCCCGAATTGGCCAAGCTCGGTGTACTGACACCGCTGGATCAGGCGATGCCGGACTTCCAGACCTATTCGAAGAAGATGTATCCGGGGCCCTTGGCCACCAACAAATACAAGGAAAAGTATTGGGGTCTGCCACTGGACACGAACACCAAAGTGGTCGTCTACAACCAGCAGGCGCTGACCGCCGACGGCGTCAACACCGTCCCGAAGACACTCGATGAATTGAAGGCCGCCTCGGCCAAGGTCGGCGGCGGAAAGTACATCTTCGCCGAGGGCGGTTCCGGGGGCTGGAACATTCTGCCGTTCATCTGGTCCAACGGCGGCGACATGACCAACCCGGAGGTCAGCAAGGCCACCGGATTCCTCAACGGCCCGAAATCCGTGGCCGCCTTGCAGATGCTGATCGACATGTACAACGCGAAAGCAATCCCGCAGATCATTCTGGGCGGGACCGGTGGAGTGGACAACGCCACCGGGCTCGGGAAGGGCATCTACCCGACCATCGTCGACGGACCCTGGACGTTCCCGAACCTGGCCACCACCTTCAAGGACTTCAAACCGCAGACCTCGCCCATGTTCTCCGGAGCCGGTGGCAGCATCAGCGTCGTCGGCGGAGAGGACATCGTGATGACCCAGCAGTCGCAGAACAAGCAACTCGCCGCAGAATTCATTCGGTACATGCTTTCCGACGAGGCGCAGATCGCGATGGGCAAGGTCGGCCAGCTCTCTGCCGAAAGCGCCCTGTCCTCTCAGATGGCCGGCCTTCAGCCCTATTACCAGGAGTATCTGACCCAGTTGAAGACCGCGAAGCCGCGGCCGGCCACCCCGCAGTGGGCCAAGGTCGACGACATTTTCACCAAGCAGTCCCAGCTCGCGTTCCAAGGTAAGCAGACCGCCCAGGCGGCCATGGATGCCGCAGCGGGGCAGATCGACACGCTGCTGGCCCAGGGCTGATCGGTGTGACCACCTCCCTAGCCACCCCCGAGGTGACCCCCGCCCCGGCGCGGGCCTTCACACCCAGCCGGGGCGGTGCGAGCCGCCGCGCTGCACATTGGTGGATCCCGTGGGCGTTCGCCGCGCCCGGGCTCATTCTTTACATCGCCATCATCGGTTACCCTTTGCTCCGTTCGCTGCAGATCAGTTTCTACAAATGGGCGGTGCTGCCCACCGACGCCAGCACGTTCATCGGCCTGGACAATTACACCCGGGCGTTCGGCGACGCCCAATTCTGGACCAGCATGACGAATGCCGGGGTCTACCTGTTACTCACGGTGCCGCTGACCATGGCGCTCGGATTGTTCTTCGCGATCCTGCTGCAGAAAAAGATGCCCGGCCGGACCACGTTCCGGGTGCTGTTCTACATCCCGGTGGTGACCAGCTGGGTGGTGGTGTCGCTGCTGTTCAAATTCTTGTTCACCACCGACGGCGGCGCGATCAACTGGTCCATCACCGACCTTCTGCCCTTGACCAGCAGCCCGGTGCCGTGGCTGGAGCAACGTTGGACCGGCCTGATCGCCATCGCAGTGCTCGGCATCTGGAAGAACATGGGTTGGTGCCTGGTGGTATTCCTGGCCGCACTCGGAGGAGTCGGCGAGGACCAATACGAGGCAGCCGACCTGGATGGGGCGAACGCCTGGAAGAAGTTCCTGAACGTCACTCTGCCCGGCATCCGCGGCACCTTCCTGTTCGTGTTGGTGCTACAGGTGATCGGCGCCTTCAACGTGCTGCAGTCGGTGCTGCTCATGACCGGCGGCGGCCCGGCCGGCACCACTGAAGTGCCACTGACGTACATGTACAAACAAGCGTTCTCGTTCCTGGATTTCGGCTACGCCTCAGCCATGTCGTTCATTCTGGCGATCATCATCTTCATCATCTCCTTCATCCAGTTCAAGTTCCTCGGTGAGAAGAAGGAGCCCGCGCGATGAGCACGACGCTGAAACCACCGACCGCCCCGGCGGTCATCGTGCGGCCGTCGCACAAACGCGGCTTCAACGGATGGCTGACGGCCCGGATCGCGGTCGTGGCGATCGGTGCCATCATGATGATCCTGCCTTTTGTCATCATGGTCACCACCTCACTCGAACCGAATACCGCGACCCTGCCAACCCCGCCGCACCTGATTCCCCTCAACTTCACCACCGCGAATTACAATGACGCCCTGTCCAGCAACAGCTTCGGTGTCTATTTTCTGAACTCGCTCTACGTCGCGGTCATCACCACCATTGCCATCGTGGTGATCTCGGCGATGCTGGCTTTCGCGTTCGCCCGTTTCGATTTCTTCCTGAAGAATTTCGTGTTCTCGCTCTTGTTGGCCGGGTTGATGATTCCCGGGATCGTGGTCATCGTTCCGCAATTCGTACTGGCCAAGAACCTGGGCCTGACCGACTCGCTCAACGGGCTCGCATTGTTCTACACCGGCGGCGGAGTGGCCTTCACGACTTTCCTGCTGCGGGCCTTCTTCGAGCGGGTCCCCCGTGAACTCGACGAGTCGATGACGGTGGACGGAGCCAGTGTCGTCCGGAAGTTCCTTCAGCTCTACGTGCCGCTGGCCCGGCCTGCGCTGGCCACCGCTGCCGTCTTCGCCTTTCTGGGAGCGTGGGACGAGTACATCTGGGCGTTGACGGTCATCACCGATGTCAGCAAGAGGACGTTACCGCTCGGCATCGCCGCCTTCCAGGGCGAGCACAGCAACGCCTGGGGACTGATCTTCGCCGGCTCCACCCTGGCCGTGATCCCGGTCATCATCGTCTATATCGCTGGACAGAAACAGCTCATCTCGGGCATCACCACCGGCGCGGTAAAGTAAAGCCGCCATGACGCCGCCCGCT
>JBBRDH010000029.1:0-39764 GCA_038204125.1 Mycobacteriales bacterium | reverse complement strand
TCGGGAGAACCCGGGCCGGTGCGCCGCCGTGCAGTGGGCCGGACATCGCACCAACGGCCGCCGTGAAGCAGGCCGGCACGTCGGCGCCCGTCGACGCTACGACTCTTGCGGTGAACGTGGAGGCGTTCATCCCGTGCTCGGCGGCGGAGACCCAGTAGGCGTCGATGGCCCTGACCTGTTCGGGACTCGGCTCGCCCAGCCACATCGTCATGAAGCGCTCGACCACGGTCGGACACCCTGTCAACAGCGATTCGGGGACTTCCGGCAGGTCGCCGCGAGCGGAGCGGGCGGCGTAGGCCAGCGTCGCCGCCGTGGTGGCGGCCAGGTGCTCGCGGGCCTGCTCGTCGGTGACGTCCAACAGCGGGCCGAATCCCCTGCCCGGCGCCAGCAAAGGCAGCGCGGCCTGGATGTCGACCCGAACGTCGCCGGACCGGGAAGCGGATGCCGAGAGGTCGACGGGCAGTCGGGCACCGAAGGCGTCGTCGACGAGCAACGACCAGACGTCCTCGAATCCGACCCGGCCGACCAGGCCCTCGATGTCGACCCCCCGGTACCGCAGTGAGCCGCCGTCCTTGTCGGGCTCGGCGATTGCGGTATGGAACGCCACCACACCTTCCAGGCCGGGGACGAACGCCTTCCCGGCGGGTGTCGCACTGTGGGTCGCGGGCGGGGTGATCGGTTGGGTCTTGATCGTCTGAATCATCTCGGAGACCTCCACAATGAGGAACGCTGGGCCAGGACAAATCTGGGTCAGGACAAATCTGGGTCAGACAAATCTGGGTCAGGACAAATCCGGTCGGAAAGTCCGCTGACAACAACTCTTGCGCCATATGGGCGCTCCAGAACGGGCACGCCGGGAACCCACCGCCGCTGCCGCAAACCACCGTTCACGGTCGGCCTCTTGTGCGCAACTGTCCTCCCGGAACGGCTTGCGATCCAGTGCGGGCGGCGTGGCCTTGCTCACGGAGTAGGGGCGAACTGCTCACGGCTCCGCGGCTAAATTTGTACGCGGGCAACATGCCCGAACGAATCGGCCTGACAGGACAGAAGAAATGACGCTTCAAGATCTCGCCGCAATGCGGGAGAACTACACGCTGGCCGGGCTCGACGAGGCCGACCTGGCGCCCGACTGGGTGACACAGTTCGGCCGCTGGCTGGATCAGGCAGTAGCCGGCGGTGTCGCCGAGCCGAATGCGATGGTGGTCGGCACGGCGGGCCGCGACGGGGTACCCACCTCGCGAACTGTCCTGGCCAAGGAGGTGTCGGCCGAAGGGGTCGTGTTCTACACCAACTACACCTCGCTCAAGAGTCATAATCTCGACGAAAACCCATGGGCCACTGCGACATTCCCGTGGTTCGCGCTGCAGCGCCAGGTCCACGTCGCCGGTCGGGTACACCGGGTGGACGGGGCCACCACTGCGGCCTACTGGCAGAGCCGACCACGGATTTCGCAGATCGGCGCCTGGTCGAGCCCCCAGTCGACCGTCGTTGCCGGCCGCGACGAGCTCGACCTGCTCCAGCAGCGCGTCGAGGAGCAGTACGGCGACCGGGACGCTGAAGGTGAGATACCCGTCCCTCCGCACTGGGGTGGGTGGCGCATCGACCCGGTCACCGTCGAGTTCTGGCAGGGCCGTTCCGGGCGGATGCACGACCGGCTGCGCTTCCGCCGGGTCGAGGGGGACTGGGTGATCGAGCGACTGGCCCCGTGAGTGCGGCAGCCCCAGGTGCCGCGCCTGTGAGTGGGTCAGCTTTGAGTTCGGCAGCCCCGGGTGCCGCGCCCCGGAGTGAGGCCCGATGAGCGGGTCGGCGGGCTTCTTGGCGACCATTCGGCGCATCGTGCCGGACACCCGGCCACTCGCCATTGCGCCGTATCGCCGGATGTTCGTCTCGAACATCGTGACGGTCGTTGGTTCCCAACTGACGTCGGTGGCGGTTCAGCAGCAGATCTTCGACCTCACCGGCAGTTCGGCGCTGGTCGGCCTGGCCTCGCTGGTGGCGTTGGTGCCACTGGTCGTGTTCGGCCTGCTCGGCGGCGCAGTGGCCGATACCTACGACCGCCGCAACTTGTTGATGCTCACCTCGACCGGCATCGCCGTCACCAGCCTTGGACTGTGGCTGGCCGCGTTCTCCGGCTCCCGCGCGGTATGGCTGGTGATGTGCCTGCTGGCCCTGCAGCAGGCCTTTTTTGCCGTCAACCAGCCCACCCGGAGCGCGGTGCTACCGCGAATCGTCCCTGTCGAACTCGTCCCCTCAGCCAACGCGCTCAACATGACAGTGTTCGCCACCGGTGTGATCGTCGGGCCGCTGCTGGTCGGCGTTCTGATCCCGGTGATCGGGCTGCCGTGGCTGTACTTCCTCGACGCACTCACCCTGACCGGCGTGCTCTACGCAGTGATCCGGCTGCCCGCCATCCCGCCGACCAAGTCGGGTACCGGCCGGGCGAAAGTCGGTGACGGGCTGAGCTATCTCCGGTCGCAGCCGCTGCTGCTGATGACGTTCGTCGTCGACATCATCGCCATGGTCTGCGGGATGCCCAGGGCGCTGTTCCCGGCGATGGCGGAGCACACCTTCGGTGGACCACCCGGCGGCGGTGTCGCACTCGGTGTCCTGAACGCCGGGCTGGCGATCGGCTCGCTATTGGGCGGTCTCACCGGCGGCTGGATCCAGCGGGTCCGGCGGCAGGGGGTCGCGATCCTCGTCGCGATCGTGTTCTGGGGGTTGTCGATGGCCGCATTCGGCACCACTTCGCTGCTCTGGCTGGCGGTGCTGTTCCTGGCCATCGGCGGCTGGTCCGACCTGGTCAGCGCGGTGTACCGGTCGTCACTGCTGCAGACCGCGGCGACAGATGAGATGCGGGGCCGGCTGCAGGGAGTCTTCACGGTCGTGGTCGCCGGCGGCCCACGGTTGGCGGATCTGGTTCACGGCGTGGTGGCAGATGCCACGTCCACGGCGTTCGCGGTGGTCGCCGGCGGTTTGCTCTGTGTGGTGCTGACCGTCGTCGCCGCTTGGTTCGGCCGCTCGCTCTGGGACTACGACGCCCGATCCCCGGAGGGTCAGCTGCCCGCGAACGGGTAATTGGGGACAACCTTCCGGTCGAATCGTCGGATCGGTAACACTGCGCGAAGAGTTGCGCATCCGTGCGGCCCTGAGGGGAGCATGGTGGGTGGAGTTTGCGGACCGCCTGACGAGGAAGGGCAGTTGTCGGCGGGCCGGGCAGTAACGAACCAGGCGTAGCGTACCGCCGCCGCCTGCGCTGCCGCTGCCGCTGCAGGCCGGTAGGTGGGAGGCAGGCGCATCGTCGGTACTGATTTCGCCGCATTTCGTGGTCCGGTTGGTCAGAACTGTGCTCCAGCGCCGATGTTCGCGCCCGGGTCCGACGGCGCTCGGCTCCGATCGACAGATAGGGCAGGATCACTACGGCGGCGCAGGCCCGGCCGGAAGGGTTCCGGTCGGCGCGAGGCCGATGGACCCTTGTTCTGGAGGCAGCCGGAAATGTCATACCCACCCTCGAACGGGCCGAGGCAGCAGCATGTCCCGCAGGACTGGGCGCCCTACCCAGTGCTCGAGGACGCTGTCCGGGCCTACATCCGCGACGCGGACGCAGCGCTCGAAGCGCTGTGGGGGGTACTGGATCCCGGGGCCGCCAAGGCGTTCACCTGCGAGCGGGTGTCCAGTACCCAGGCCTGGGGGGAATCGTTGTGGCAGGAGGTGGCGGTCACCGACGGGAAGCGGCTGATCCTCTGGCACGGCGACGACGAGGCCGAGGAGGAGCAGCCCGAGGTGAAGATGTTCTCCTCCTCCGTCCGGACGATCCCGCTGGCGGCGATCGTCGATCAGGGCCTGCGCAATCGCTTCCGTGCGGAGCCGGACGGATCCAGGACCATGCACGCAGTGATGCTGTATCTCTCGACGCAGACACCGGAGCGGTCGATGACGGAGTTGACCGAGGCGAACGAGACCCGCACCGTGCAATACGTGGAGACCTACCGGTTCTCCAAGTCGGTCACCGACGGCGGTCTCGCCCAGATGCAGCGGCTTCTGCAGTTCGGTCGGGCGATCTCCCAGTTCACCGGCCTCCGGTGAGCGCGACGATTCGGCCGGTGAGCGGCCGGCAGTTCGAGGTTCGCCGGGGCCCGGCAGTGGTCAGGGTGGGCCAGGTGGCGGCGGTGCTGCGCGAATTCTCGGTCGGCGGTATCTCATTCACCGAGACCTGGGCGGACGACGTCGCTGCGCCGATGGGTTGCGGGTTGCTGCTGGCGCCCTGGCCGAACCGGGTAGCCGGCGGTCGCTGGACGTACCGCGGCAAGGTCATGCAGCTCGACCTGACCGAACCGGCGCACGGCAACGCCACCCATGGTCTGCTGCGGAACACCGTCTATGAGCTCGTCGACCGGACACCGGAGTCGGTCACCCTTGCCGCCCAGATCTATCCGCAGCACGGCTATCCCTTCTCGATCGATGTGGACGTGACCTATGCCCTGACCGACGACGGATTGCGGGTGACGGTCGGGCTGAGGAACATCGGCGCCGACGCGGCCCCGTTCGGGGTCGGTTCGCACCCGTACCTGCGGGTCGGTGAGCACCCGGCCGCCGACCTGGTGCTGACGGTTGCTGCCGGCACCCGCGCGGTGACGAACGAGGCGAAGATCCCGACCGGGCTCGAGCCGGTGATCGGTGGCCCGCTGGACCTGCGGGCCGGAGCCCGGATCGGTGACCTGGCCGCCGACACCGCGTTCACCGACCTGCAACTCGCCGACGGTCTCCACCGGCACCGGCTGGACGCACCGGACGGGACCGGCGTCGAGCTCTGGGCGGAGCCGGCGTTCGGCTGGGTGCAGGTGTTCACCCCGGGCAACTTCCCGGGCCCGGACTCTGCCGACCAACGTACGGCCGTGGCGATCGAACCGATGACCTGCTCGGCCGACGCGCTGAACAACGGTTTCGGCCTGCTCGACCTGGAGCCGGGGGAGAGGTTCAACGCGTCCTGGGGGCTCCGTCCGCTCGGATTCTAAGAGTGCGCGGCCGGGCCCCAGTGGTCAGCGGTTGGCGCGTTCCCCCCAGCGCCGCAACGCTTCTGTCCGTTCCGCGGCATGATCAACGATCGGCAGTGGATAGCCGCCCGGCGGCCCGCCCGGCAGCTCCCATGGCCGGTGCACGGCCCTGCCTGCGATGCCAACCAGTTCCGGCACATAGCGGCGGACGTAATTGCCCTCGGGGTCGTGCTTCTCGCCCTGGCCCAGCGGGTTGAACACCCGGTAGAACGGTGCGGCCAGCGCGCCCGCTCCGGCCACCCACTGCCAGCCGTAGGTGTTGGACGCGACATCCCCGTCGACGAGGTGCTCGAGGAAATGGGCGGCGCCGCGCTGCCACGGCAGGTGCAGGTCCTTGATCAGGAACGACGCGACGCCCATCCGGGCCCGATTGTGGATCCAGCCCTCCACAAGGAGTTGCCGCAGCCCCGCGTCGATGTAGGGATAACCGGTCCGGCCGGCCTGCCAGGCGGCGAACCGTTCCTCGGCGAGCGGTCCGCTGTCCCACTCCAGCCGGTCGATCAGCGGATCGATCGAGGTGGTCAGGCTCTCGGGTCGGTGGAACAGCTGATCGGCGTAGAACTCCCGGAAGGCCAACTCCCGCCGGTAGGAGGCCGCGCCGGAGGTGCGGGAGGAGGCCAGGTCGGCGAGCAGCGTCCGCGGGTGGATGCAGCCCCACTTGAGATAGGGCGAGAGTCGGCTGGTGCCAGGGTGATCAGGCCGGTCCCGCTCGTCGTCGTAACCGCCGACCGCCGAATGCAGGAAGCCGTTCCAGGTCCGTTGCCCGGCCGCTTCGCCCGGTTCCGGCAGGGAAAGGCTGTCGGGGATACCGGCGGCCAGTTCCCCGGCTCCGATACGCGGAACGTCGACCGCCGCGGGGTCGATCCAGTCGACCTGACTGCCCGACGCTGCCGGCTTCCGCCAGCCGTGTTCGGCCCAGGCCCGGAAGTACGGGGTGAACACGGCATAGGGCGAGCCGTCGGACTTCCGGATCCGGCCGGGCGCCACCGCATAGGCCGAACCGGTCCGGACGAGCGCGAGGCCGACTGTGCCCAAAGCCTTTTCGACGCGACCGTCACGCCGCTGACCGTAGGGACCGTAGTCGGCCGAGACGTGCACCCGATCGGCGCCGATCTCGGCGGCCAGCCTGGGCAGCACCTCCTCGGGCCGCCCGGTGGTGATCAGCAGCCGGCCGCCCATCGAGTCCGACAGCGCCGCCAGGCATCCGGCCAAAAAGGCCCGGCGGGGCGACCCCGACCCGGACAGCAACGTGTCGTCCGCAATGAAAACCGCAAGGACCGCTCCGTCGGCGAACGCCGCCAGCAGTGCGGGGTGATCGGCAAGGCGAAGGTCGCGTCGGAACCAGAGCAGGGCGGGAATGGTGTGAACCTCGGAGTCGATGGGGTCGGCACCCGTTTTGGGTGAACGTCAGCGGTCGTTCGGCTCGACATAGTCGCGAGCTGTGTACCCGGTGTAGACCTGCCGCGGGCGGCCGATCTTCGTCGTCGGGTCATTGATCATTTCCCGCCACTGCGCGATCCAACCGGGCAGCCGGCCGAGCGCGAACAGCACCGTGAACATCTTGTTCGGGAAACCCATCGCCTTGTAGATCAGGCCGGTGTAGAAGTCCACGTTGGGGTAGAGCTTGCGCTCGATGAAGTAATCATCGTGCAGCGCAACTTCTTCCAATTGCTTTGCCAGATCGAGCAGTTCGTCCTGGGCGCCGAGCGACTCGAGAATGCCGTCGGCGGTCTCCTTCACGATGGCGGCCCGTGGGTCGTAGTTCTTGTATACCCGGTGACCGAAGCCCATCAGCTTGACGCCGGGTTCCTTCGCCTTCACCCGCTTCACGAAGGTGTCTATGTCGCCGCCGTCAGCGCGGATGGCGCCGAGCATCTGCAACACGGCCTCGTTGGCGCCGCCGTGCAGCGGCCCGAACAGGGCGCTGATGCCGGCCGCGACCGAGACGAAGAGGTTGGCGTGCGCCGACCCGACCAGCCGCACCGTCGAGGTCGAACAGTTCTGCTCGTGGTCGGCGTGCAGGATCAACAGCTGGTCCAGGGCCTTGGCCAGCTTCGGGTCGACCTCGTAGGGCTCCGCCGGGAAACCGAACGACATCCGGAGGAAGTTCTCGACCAGACCGAGGGAGTTGTCCGGGTAGAGCAGCGGCTGACCGACCGTCTTCTTGTAGGCATAAGCGGCGATCGTCGGCAGTTTGGCGAGCAGCCGGACGGTGGACAGCTCGACCTGCTCGGGGTTGAACGGGTCCAGCGAGTCCTGGTAGAACGTCGACAGGGCGCTGACCGCGCTGGACAGCACCGGCATCGGGTGCGCGTCCCGCGGGAACCCATCGAAGAAGCGCTTCAGATCTTCGTGCAGGAGGGTGTGCCGACTGATTCTGGAGGTGAACGTGGCGAGATTGTCGCGGCTCGGCAGCTCCCCGTAGATCAGCAGGTAGCTGGTCTCTGTGAAGGTGGACGACTTGGCCAGCTGTTCGATCGGATAACCCCGGTACCGCAGAATGCCGGCGTCACCGTCGATGTAGGTGATGGCGGAGGTCGTCGACCCGGTGTTGGTGAACCCGGGATCCAGGGTGATCACGCCGGTGGTGGCCAGCAGCTTGGAGATTTCCAGCCCGTCGGAGCCCTCGGTGGCTTTGATCAGCTTGAGTTCGAGCGAAGTGTCCTGGTAGCTGATCCGCCCGCCGGGACCGTCCGAGTCGGGTGGGGCCGGCGTTCCCTGCACTCCGTTGGGTGACGGCGGGGCGGCCGGGGCGGCCTGGTGCGGCTCAGGCGCCGATGCGTGCGCCGTGGCTTGCTTGGTCGCGTTTTCGTGGGTGGGCGCTGCTTCCGCTGTGCCGTCTTCGGCAGGAGCCGGTGCCGGCTCGACCACGGCTGGCTCGACCTCGGACATATCGACCTCGGACATGCGGGTTCCCTTCGTCAGGTGACGGGTGCGCCCTGCCGGTGGGCAGCCACGGCGACCGCCGCGACCGTCCGCCCGCCCGAGCCGTCTGTCCTGCCGAATCTACTGGCGAAAGCCGCACTCCCGGCACCCACCCCGGTCACCACTGCCGAGCGCATCGTGACGGGGTGGGCGGCACCCGGATCCGTCCACCGCTCACCCCGCGGGGGCGCTCGCGCGGATCATCATGGCCCGCGCGGATCATCATCGCCAGCGCGGACAAACTGTGACCGTTTGGGGCCGGAGTGGCCGGTGAGTCCCACTTCATCCGCGCGGGGCCGCGTTTGGGCGTTTCGGTCGGGGCCGCGTTCAGGCCCTCCGCGGGCCGGATCGCCTACGGCTGCTGACGATCGGCGTGACGATCGGCGTTGGCGTGAATGGCGTCGCGCACCCACGTCGCCAGGCCCGGCGCGACGTCCTCGTAGGTCTTGGTGAACCGCTCGTCGGTCACGTACATGTCGCCGAGCCCGCGGTGCATCGGATATGGGCAGTCGTAGAACGTCTCGATGGAGAGTCGATGTTCTTCGGCCAGATCCATTGCCGTCACGCTGTCCGGGGCGGCGCCGCCGCTCATCGCCTCGGCCAGCCGGCGGTTCAGATCATCGCCTGAGGCTTTGACCCCGATCCAGTCCTGCTTGGTGAATTTCGCCGTTCTGGACTGCGACTGGACCCACGACTCCGTGTCGCCCCATCGCTGCTCGACCTCGGTCTCGTAGTCCTCGCTGTAGGTGGGCCCGAAGATCTCGAATTTCTCCTCGGACGTCAGTTGGATACCCATCGCACGTGCCTCCATTTCCTTTTCAACGGCAGCAACCATCTTGTCGAGCCTGGCGATCCGAGCTTTCAACAATTTGAGTTGACGCTGCAGATGAGCCCCGGGATCGGCGCCTGGCTCGCTCAGGATGGTCGCAATCTCGTCGAGTGAAAAGCCCAGTTCCCGATAGAAAAGCACGGTGTGCAAACGCTGGAGGTCCGCCTCGGAATAAATGCGATAACCGGCAGCGCTGCGGTCCTGTGGCTCGAGCAGACCGATCTGGCTGTAATGGTGCAACGCCCGGACCGTTACCCCCGCCAGATCTGCCACCCGGCCGACCGACATTCCCATGCTCTCTCCCGCTGAACTCCGCTGACGAGGTCCCGGCCGTCTTGACCCGGACAGGAACCACGATGCGGCCTTACGTTACGTGAGGGTCAAGACGATGAGCGAGATTGTTCTGATCGACGTTGTCGGCCATTCTCAGGACGCCGGCCTGGCCACCGGGCTCAGGTCGTAGATGGTGACAGAGCCGACCGTCGTCGCTGTGTAGTTCGCCGCAACCCAGGTCGCAACCTCCTTGGATGCGGTCGATCCGGTGGTGGCTGTCCCTGGCCTACCGCCGCCTATGGTGCGGGCGATGAAGTAGTGGATCTGGCCCGCTTTGGCCATTGCCTCGAACCGGGCCAGGGTCGGGGCCGGGTCGGTGCCGTTGAACCCGCCGACCGCCATCACCGGAAGACTCACGGCCAGTTGATACCCGGCGGCATTGTTCGACCCGACAACTGCTGCCGCCCAGGTATAACCGCCGCCGGTGCGCAGGGTGGCGACGAGTTCGGCGGAGGGATTCGGTGCACCGAGCAGACCTCCGGCGAAGCCACTCGGGCCGCCGAAACCGAAGCCAGCACCGGGCCCGCCAGCACCGAGGCCGCCAGCACCGAGGCCGCCAGCACCGAGGCCACCACCACCGAGGCCACCACCACCCCCGGCCGTGACTGCGCCAGTGGCCGCGGAACCCGGCGGTGCGAATCCGCCGGCGCCGCTCTGGCCACCGAATGGGGCCGGAAGCCGGGCGCCGAATCCGCCGAAGCCACCAGCCGTCGCCGGCCCGGCCGACGGTAGAGCCCCGGTATGAGAGGTGGATATGGTGTCGATCGTGTAGGCGGTCGGGCCGGCCAGTAAGGAAACCGCGGCCAGTGCCGCAACAGCCGCGCGGCCGGGCCCTGCCGACAGCTTCTCGACCAGACCCAGCCAGACCACCAGTCCGGCGGTGGCCAATCCGAGGACCAGCACGACGGGGCCAAGCCACGGCAGGAAGGAAGGTGTACGGGCGAGCAGAACGTCTGCCCAGACCGCTGTCCCGGCGATCACCCCGGCGATCACCCCCCTGGCTGCGGCCGATTCGCGCCTGGACCAGAGTTGCCGACCGCCGATCGCGACGAGGGCCGCGATGGCCGGGGCCAGGGCAACTGTGTAGTAGGGATGGATGATTCCGTGCATCGCGGAGAACGTCGCACCGGTGACCAACAGCCAACCGCCCCAGAGGACCAGCGATCCACGGATGACGTCGGTCCGGGGTTGCCGTCCGCGGAGAACCAATCCCGCCAGCAGTGCGAACACGGCCGCCGGTAACAGCCACGAGATCTGGCCGCCCATCTGGGAAGCGAAGAGCTTGATCGCCGAACTCTGGTCCTGCCAACCGACACTGCCGACCTCGTTTCCGGAGAGCCGGCCCAAACCGTTGTAGCCCATGATGAGTTCGGTGACCGAGTTGGTTTGCGTCCCACCGATGAATGGGCGATCCGCGGCCGGCCACAGCCAGACGGCGAGCAGCCACCATCCGCCCACGAGGAGCATCGCACCGGCTGCGGCCAGCAGTTGCCACGTTCGACGGACGAGCCGAGGTGGCCCGGCGATCAGGTACGCCAGCCCGAAGCCGGGCAGAACCAGGAATGCCTGAAGCATCTTGGCCATGAAGGCGACCCCGATGAAAGCCCCACACCAGAGCAGCCATTTCGTCCGGCCATCGGCAACGGCCCTGGTCATCGCCCAAGCGCCGGCGACAAGTCCGAGCACCATGAGGGCATCCGGGTTGTCGAAGCGGAACATCAGTGCCGCAACAGGTGTCAGCGCGAGAATTGCCCCAGCCGCAAGGCCGACGAGCGGGCCACCCACCCGTTTGACAGTCGAATGCAGAATGCCGACGGTGGCGACGCCCATCAACACTTCCGGGAGCAGCACCGCGAACGAATTCGCCCCGAAGATCCGGGTCGAAATCACCATCACCCAGATTGCACCGGGTGTCTTGTCGACAGTGATCGCATTGGCAGCGTCCGACGAACCGAAGAAAAACGCCTTCCACGACACCGAACCGGCCTGCGCAGCGGCCGAGTAGAAAGCGTTTGCCCAGCCGGACGACGTCAGATTGACCAGATACAGCGCCGCCGTGCCGGCGAGCAGGCCCAGTAGCGCCGGCCTGGCCCACCGCGGATCTGCGCCGGGACCGCGCCACAGTCGCACCGGCCAGGATTTTCGCACGACGGTAGCCCGCGCCGCCTCCGGTGCTTCGGTGATCGGGAACCCACCGTCGGCAGCCCGCGCCGCTTTCCGTGCTTCGGTGATCGGGAACCGACCGTCGGCAGGGGCGTCGATCGAATGTGCTTCGGTGGGTGTGATCGTGGTCATCAGGTCAGGCTTTGGTGATCGGTGAGCGCAGGTCGTAGACCGTCGCCGTACCGACCGTCGTAGCTTTGAAGTTCTGCTGGACCCAGGTGCTGACCGCAGATGCAGCGCCGTCGCCCCTGCCGCCGCCGAAACCACCACCGCCGAAACCGCCGCCTCCGCTGAGGAAGTAGGTGACCTGACCGGCTGCGACATATGTCTTGAACTGATCGAGCGTCGGATACGGGTCACTCCCGGTGAATCCCCCGAGCGCTAGAACTGCCTTGTCCGTTGCGAGGATGTAGAGGTCCGCCGACTGTGAACCGCTGGTCGCTGCCGCCCAGCGGGTGGAGGTGGCTTCGAGCAGCTTCACCACCGCGGGGTCGGCCGAGCCGGCCCGACCGGCGCCTGCTGCCGCTCCGCCGCCGGCGAGTGTCGAACGAGCCGAACCCGCAGGTCCCTGGCCCGCGGCGCCGAGGCCGGACGGCAGGGGCCCGTTGCCGAACTGCTCCCTGAGTTGTGCGGCCAAGCCGGCCGGCAGGTCGGCCAGGTTCGGCACCCCGCCCCGTCCACCGAAGCCGCCGGCCGCCGATGCCGGTCCTGCCGTCGGAGTGGCGCTGTCGTAGCCTTTCGAGACGGTGTTCATGGTCCAGCCAGTCATGCCGGCGAGGGCGCCCGCGGATCCGACGACGAGGCCCACCACAGCCAGTTTCTTCAGGCGGGCGGCCGACACTGCCAGCAGCACCGCGCCGGCCACGCCGGCGATCAGGATCACGTACCGCAGCCACGCATTCCAGGTCGGGGCGTCCCGCTGCATCAGGTAGAACGACCACACGGCGGTGACGGCGATCATCGCGGCGAGCACGCTCCGGGCCATGACGTTGTTCCTTCTGCGCCACATTTCGCGGCCACCGACGGCAACGAGTCCCGCGATACCGGGGGCCAGCGCAATCGAGTAGTAAGGGTGCGTGGTGCCCTGCATGAACGAGAACACGACCGCGGTCACGATCGTCCAGCCACCCCAGAGCACCATCGCTGCCCGCAGTCGATCGGTGCGAACCGCCCGCCCTGCCGCGATCAGCCCAGCGACCAGGGCCACCAGTGCAGCGGGGAGGAGCCAGGAGATCTGCGAACCGAATGCGGTCCCGAACATTCGGGTGATTCCCGTTGCGCCGCCGAACATCCCGCCGCCGAAACCACCGCCACCCGGTTGGCCGCCGGTGGCAGCGCCCCCGCCCCCGGTGTTCCCGAAGATCCGGCCGAGGCCGTTGTAGCCGATCGCCAACTCCCACAGGGAGTTGTCGGTCGAACCGCCGATGTAGGGCCGGGATGAGGCAGGCCAGAGTGCGACCAGCACGACGAACCAGCCACCCGACACGATGACAGCGCCGAAAGCCGCAAGGAGATGCCAGATCCGGGTCCACAGCGAGCGCGGTGCAGCGATCAGGTACGCCACCCCGAGGCCGGGAAGCACCAGCAGGCCCTGAAGCATCTTCGTCAGGAAGGCGAAGCCGATGGCGGTGCCCGCCAACAGCAACCACGTCAGCGCGCGGGATCGAACCTTGGATGGGACCTGAGCGTCAATGGCGCGGATCACGCAGTACGCAGCGACCGTCATCAGCAGCGTGAGCAGCGCGTCCGGGTTGTTGTAACGGAACATCATCGCCGCGACCGGGGTCAGCGCGAGCAGGCCGCCGGCCAGCAGGCCCGCTTCCGGTCCGGCCCACCGTTTGACCGCGGCGTACAGCACCGCGACAGCTCCGACGCCCATCAGGGCCTCGGGGATCAGCATCGACGCCGACGAAAACCCGAAGATCCGACCGGACAGCCCCATGATCCACATCGCCGCCGGCGGTTTGTCGACGGTGATGCCGTTACCCGAGTCCAAGGACGCGAACAGCCAGGCCTTCCAACTCTCGGTCGAGGACTTGACGGCGGCCGCGTAGAAGTCGTTGCCGTAACCGGACGCGGTGATGTTGACCAGGTACAGGACTGCTACGCCCAGCAGCAGCAGCCAGATCGCGGGCCTGGCCCAGGAAGGGTCGCCCGGCGGACCCAGCACAATTCGTCGGAAGCGGGTCTGCGGAGGTGGGGGGACGGCGGAAGCTCCGCCGTCGTGCACTAGCCCGGTGCCCGGGCCGGTGAGCTGTGAGCCGGGGTCCAGGACCGTATCCGTTGGGACACTGATGTGCTCGGTGGTGGTCATCGATATCGCTGCCTTTTCACTGGATGGTCGGGGAATTCGGATAACCGCGGGCTCTGCCGGCAGCCGATGGGCGCCTTCATCCCGAGGTCGCCTGGGCCGACCGCCGGAAGATCCAGCCCCTCATGAGCAGGAACCGCAGCACGGTGGCCACGAGGTTGGCGGCAATCAGGACGATGAGTTCAGCCGCATGCCCGGCCACTGGCGACAGCAGGTGCAGCAGGGCAAGTGAACCGCTGGTGATCGCCAGGCCGAGCAGGAAGATTCCGAATCCCTGCGCCTGATGGCGAATTGCGCCGGATCTTTCCCGGATACCGAAGGTGAAACGACGATTGGCGGCGGTATTCGCAATCGCCGTCAGAGCGAGTGCGAGGAAGTTTGCCGGCTGGGCACCGGTGAAGGTGTGGAACGCCTCGAACAGCAGCAGGTACGCGAGCGTCGATATGACGCCGATAGCAGCGAACCGGATCACCTGTCTGGTCATTCCGGTGGGCACCCCCGGGGTGATCGGTTCGAGTGGGGTCGGTCTGAGCTGGGCCCGGACGTCGGCCAGTGGGAGCCGACCCAGCGCCAGCGCGCGGCCCACTCGCCACACGCCCTTCAGGTCGGTGACAGCAGTGGCGACGAGGTCGACGCTGGAGTTCGGGTCGTCGACCCAGTCGACCGGGATTTCATGAATACGCAAACCGAGACGCTCTGCCAGCACGAGTATCTCGGTGTCGAAGAACCAGCCGTTGTCCTGCACCAGCGGTAGGACCCGGGCCGCGACGTCGGCGCGGATGGCCTTGAACCCGCACTGTGCATCGGAGAAGTGCGCGGCCAGCGTGCCCCGCAGAATCAGGTTGTAGCAGCGGGAGATGAATTCGCGCTTGCTGCCGCGAATCACCCGGGACCCGCGGTGCAAACGGGTCCCGATGGCCAGGTCGGAATGCCCGGTGAGCAGCGGCGCGATGAGGGGGAGCAACGCCGCCAGGTCGGTCGACAGATCGACGTCCATGTAGGCGAGGACTTTCGCGTCCGACTCGCCCCACGCCATTTTGAGCGCCCGGCCGCGGCCCTTTTCGGCCAGGTGGATGGCCTGCACCTCGGCCAGCTCGACCGCCAGTCGATCCGCGATTTCGGCGGTTGCGTCGGTTGAGGCATTGTCCGCAATGGTGATCCGGAAGCTGTACGGGAGCGAGTCGAGCAGATAGTCACGCAGCCGAACCACCGCCTCGGCCAGGTCGGCCTCCTCGTTGTAGACCGGAATGACGACGTCGAGGAGGGTCACTCCGATCAGCTCGCCACGGCCCACTTCGGATTCCGGGCCGGCGACCGTTGCATGATCCTGCAAGGGTTCCGGCAGAGCTGCGGTCGGGTCGAGCAGCGGGCTGCCGGCCGGGGGAGTCAGTTCGTAGGTTCGCGTCCTCATGCACCGAACTCTCGCCGGGTGCGCTGTGCGGGTCACTCGCTCCCGCTGTGCGGTCCCTGTGAGGAGTCAGGGCAGTGATCAGGGCAGGTCAGCGAATGTGCAGCAGCGAAATCCGCGCGGCTGCCTGGGTGCCCACTGGGACTGCCGGGACAGGTGCGTCGTGGTGGTCCGGCAGCAGCACGGTGGCGCAGGTTCGGCCCGGCTCGCTCTTTACCGTCACCGTACCGCCGTGTGCGGAAATCACGGCGGCGACGATGGCCAGGCCCAGCCCGGTCGAACCTGCGGCCCGCGAGCGGGAAGTGTCACCCCGGACGAACCGGCCGAAGATCTCCGCCTGCAGATCCGGCGCTATGCCCGGCCCATCATCAACGACGGTGACGACGACACCGCAGGATTCCCGACGAATCGCAGTCGTCACCGTTGTCCCGGGCGGTGTGTGGGTCCTGGCGTTCGCCAGCAGATTCGCCAGGACCTGGTGGAGTCGTGCGCCGTCGCCGGTGACGGTGACGGGTTCTTCCGGCAGGTCCAACTTCCAGCGATGGTCGGGTCCGGCAACTCTTGCATCCGAGACCCGGTCCACGGCCAGCATTGTCAGGTCGACATCCTCCCGGGCCAGTGGCCGGCCGGAATCAAGTCTGGCCAGGAGCAACAGGTCTTCGACGAGCGTGGTCATCCTCGACGATTCGGATTCCACCCGCCCCAGCGCATGCGAGACGGCTGCCTGGTCGTATTCACCGCGACGAGCCAATTCGGCGTACCCGCGAATGGCGGCCAGTGGGGTGCGGAGTTCGTGCGAGGCGTCGGCAACGAATTGCCGTACCCGCATTTCTGAAGCCTGTCTGGCGGTGAGCGCACCCGAGACGTGGCCGAGCATCTGATTGATCGCGGCGCCTACCGAACCGATCTCGGTGCGCGGGTCGGTATCGGCCTCCGGCACTCGGATACCGAGATCCACCTCACCCTTGTGAAGAGGCAGGGTGGCGACCTTCCGGGCAGTGTCGGCGACCCGTTCCAACGGCCGCACGGCGCGCCGGACGATCACAAAAACCAGCGCCCCGCCGAGAAGAATGACTCCGCCCGCAACGAATGCCATCACCTCGGCCAGGCGCTGTTGGGTTTTGGTGACCTCCTCGAGGGAGGCGCCGGTGATCAACACCCGACCGTTCTGGGGATCCATCGGGCTGGCCACGACCCGGAAGTTTCCCCTGCCGGGTATGGCGATGGTTCGAATTCCATCGGCATTGGTGAGCCCGGAGATGCCCGCGGCGTCCTGGGCCGTCAATTGCAGGCAACTCATCGCGCTCGCCTGAATTGTTCCGTTGACGAAGGTGCCGTTGAGCAGGAGCGCGAACAATGCCCCGTCGGGTTGGTACCCGCGCGCGGACGACCCCGTTGCCTCACACCCGGCGAACGGCGGCGGCAACCGGTGCAGGGCGGCGTCGTCGCCTTCGATGATGTTCCGTGGCTGAAAATTGATCAGCAGACGGTGATCCAGCTGGCCGACCAGATACTGGCTGAGAACCAGTTCGGTGACGATCCCGATCACCGCACTGAGCAGCACGATCAGGCCGACGATGCCGACCACGAGCTTGCCGCGCAATGTCATCGGCCGGCGCAGCTTGGCACGAAGGGTGTCAGCTGCCAAAAGCGGAGCGCCCGCTTCAGGCCGCGGGTTTGAGGACATACCCGAATCCTCGCATCGTATGGATCATCGGTTCCCGGCCGGAGTCGATCTTCTTCCGGAGGTAGGAGATGTACAGCTCGACGATGTTCGCCTGACCGCCGAAATCGTAATTCCAGACCCGGTCTAGAATCTGCGCCTTGGACAGCACCCGTTTCGGATTGCGCATCAGGAAGCGCAACAGCTCGAATTCCGTCGCCGTCAGGCTGATCAGGTCGTCACCGCGGTGGACCTCCCGCGAATCCTCGTCCAAAGTCAGATCGCCCACCGTGATCCTGGATGAATCGGCGCTGATGGCCACGTGAGAGCGGCGGAGCAGCGCGCGCAACCGCAAGACCAGTTCCTCGATCGAGAACGGTTTGGTCACATAGTCGTCGCCACCGGCCGTCAATCCGGCGATCCTGTCCTCGACCGAATCGCGAGCGGTCAGGAACAACACGGGGGTGCGGTCGGAGTCGGTGCGCAGTCGGCGCAACACCTCGAGCCCTTCCATGTCCGGGAGCATGACGTCCAGCACGACCACGTCCGGGCGCATCTCGCGGGCCGCGACGATCGCCGAGGCTCCGTCCGCCGCGGTCCGGACGTCCCAGCCCTCATAACGGAGCGCCAGGCTGAGCAACTCGGAGAGGGTCTGCTCGTCGTCGACCACCAGCACCCTGATGGCCCGCCCGTCCGGGCCGCGCAGACTGCCCCGCCCAGGGTCTGGACGACGTCCGTTGTCGCCCGTCGCAGCGTTGTCCCGCGGGGTCAGTGCAGCAACCGACGAGCTTGTTGTCATCGTCCGAGGATGATCCCTGCCCGTGTGCCCAGCCTAGGCCTATCCTGTGCGTCGGCTGTGTGAATCGCGGCAGTTCACCGATCCGGCGCGCCTCTATTCGAGCGAGAGCCGGTCCAGTTCGTCGAGTTGTTCGGCGGTCACTCTTATCTCGCCCGCGGCGATGTTTTCACGCAGGTGCGCAACACTGGACGTGCCGGGAATGCACAACATGGCCGGTGACCGCTGCAGTAGCCAGGCCAGCGCCAGTTGCATGGTGGTGGCCCCCATCTCGGTGGACAGGACTCCGAATCTGTCGGCGACCAGAGGAGTGAAGCCGCCGAGCGGGAAGAAGGGCACGAAGGCGATTCCGTCCGCTGCGCACAGGTCGACCAGGTCGTCATCGGTCCGCTCGACCACGTTGTAGGCGTTCTGCACGCAGGCAACCGGCGCGATGGCCTGCGCCTCCATCAACTGATCACGACCGATGTGACTGACCCCGAGGTGGCGGATGAGGCCTTCCTGCTGGAGCCCGGCCAGTACCTCGAACGGCTCCGCGAGCGAGCCTTCGGTGAAGACGCCTCCGTCGCGGGCGGCCATCCGCAGATTGACGGCGAACGTCTGGTCGACGCCGAGGTGGGTCAGGTTGTCATGCACCGCCGAGGTGAGTTCCGCCGCCGACAACGCGGCCGGCCAGCCACCGCGGGACGTACGCTTGGCGCCCACTTTCGTCACCAGAGCCAGATTGTCCGGGTAGGGGTGCAGGGCTTTCCTGATCAGTTCGTTGACCAGATATGGGCCGTAATAATCGCTGGTGTCGATGTGATTGACGCCCAATTCGGCGGCCGTGCGGAGCACCGCGATCGCTTCCTCGGGATCGGCCGGCGGTCCCATGATGTTTGGCCCGGACAGGCGCATCGAGCCGAAGCCGTGGCGCGCTACGGGCAGATCACCTCCGAACAGGAAGGTTCCGGCCGCTTCGGCGGGGGTGGGTGACAGGTGTCCTCCTGGCGGGAAGGTGGAGGTTCCTGACCGCTGATCCGGGGGTGGGCCTCGGCGTGCGTTCGCCGAATCGGTGGACCCGTGCAAACGATTGTCCACGACGCGGTCGCCGGCGTCGGGGGTTGGGACTGGTGGGTACCGTCTGCCGGGGCGCCCGCGTGTCGGGGGCCCGACCGAGCCTTGCCGACAAGGAGCTGATTGTGAGAATTCCGACCATGGCGATGACCGGGGCGGCCGTTGCGGCGACCGCAGGCGCCGGGGTGCTGGCCACCGATCCCGATTCGCTCTACTACCGAACCCTTCACAAGCCGTCCTGGCAACCGCCGCCACCGGCCTTCGGCATCGTCTGGACGCCGCTCTACACCGACGTGGCAGTCACCACGGCTATCGCGTTGAACACTCTGGATGCGAACGGGGACCAGGCGGCGAAAACCGCGCTGGCCAGGGCTCTGGCCGTCAACCTGGCGCTGAACGCGGGGTGGAGCTGGCTCTTCTTCAAGTCCCACCGCCCATGGATCGCCGCAGCCGAATGCGCGCTGCTGACGGTCAGCTCGGCGGACCTGGTCCGCCGGGTGGCAGGCGCCGATCGCCGCGCCGGCGCCGCGCTCGTCCCCTACCCGTTGTGGTGCGGGTTCGCCACCGCACTGACAACCGCCATCGCCCGGCGGAACCCGCCGCTGACTACTGTCGGCGGGTTTCTCGGCCGGGTGTCCAACCTCGCCAGGGCGGCGGCCGGTGGCCTGTACCGCCGCGTGAGCTGACCGGGCCTGGTCAACGGGTCCGCACGGGCGGCCGATGTCAATCGAGTGCCACGATCATCTTGCCGATGTTCGCTCCGGCGAGCATGTCGATGAATGCCTGGGGAGCATTCTCGACGCCGTTGACGATTGTTTCGTCGTAGACCATCTCTCCGCCAGCGAGCCAGCCGCCGATCTCGGCTGCCGCGGCGTCGGCCCGGTCCGGATGGTGGGAGACCAGGAAGCCGGTCAGGCTCACGCTTTTGCCGATGATCAGCGAGAGGTTGCGCGGCGCCGCCGGGGGCTCCGCTGCGTTGTAGGCGGAAATCGCCCCGCAGATGGCGGCGCGGCCGAAGGTGTTGAACGAAAAGATCGCCGCTTCCAGGTGCTCGCCGCCGACATTGTCGAAATAGACGTCGATCCCGTCGGGTGCCGCAGCCCGTAGGGATCGCCCGACGCTTTGACCGTGATAGTCGAAGGCAGCATCGAAGCGATACCGTTCGGTCAGCAGTTCGACCTTGCTGGCGCTGCCCGCCGAGCCGATCACTCTGGCCGCCCCGCGGAGTTTCGCGATCTGGCCGACCACGGAGCCGACGGCGCCGGCCGCCCCGGAGACAAAAACGGTGTCGCCGGGCCGCATCTTCGCCACGTCGAGCAGACCGACATAGGCGGTCAACCCGGTCAGGCCGAGCACCCCCAGGTGCGCGCTGGGCGAGATGCCGTCGATCGCCGCGACCCGCCGGAAACGCTTGACCGGACCCGCCGCCCACTCTCGCCAGCCCCAATTGTGGACGACCAGATCGCCCGCGGCGAGTTCGTCGGAGCGGGACTCGATCACCTCACCCAGTGCGCCGCCCGTCATCACCTCGCCGAGCACGAACGGCGGAACGTAGGACCGGACGTCGTTCATCCGTCCCCGCATGTACGGATCAACGGACAGAAACCGATTGCGCACCAAAACTTCTCCGTCGTCCAGTGACGGCAGATCGGTCGTTTCCAATCCGAAGTCCGCTGCCACCGGGGCGCCGTCCGGCCGTCGGGTGAGGTGCCATCCACGACTGGCGACAGGTGAGCTGGTCATTGGTATGAGGCCATCCTCGGCGTGGGAAACGTGCTTCACAGGGTGCAGCAAAGGGTAGTAGCAGTGATCACCCTGCCGCGAGAGAGCGGCGCCGGTGGCCCGGGGCGTGCCACAGTGGTCGGGTGATGACAGAGATCGCCGGCCACCAGGAGATCGACGGTGCTCTGCAGGATCTGAAGGCTGGGTCGGCGCGCTGGGCGACGATGCCCCTCGGCGGCCGCCGGGCGCTGTTGGACGCCCTGGCAGTTTCGGTCGCCGGGTCGGCCGAGGAATGGGTTGCCCTCGCCTCCGCATACAAGGGCCTCGACCCAGGATCGCCGCTGGTCGGGGAGGAATGGCTGTCCGGGCCCTACTCGGTGCTGACGGCAATCGGCGCGCTGGCCGAGACAATGAATGCTCTGGAGAAGGGACGGAGCCCGGTCGACGGATTCCGTCTCGGCTCGGCTCCCGGTGGCCGGGTATCGATAGACGTCCTGCCTCACAACCACTTCGACCGGCTGCTGCTCAGTGGATTCGGGGTCAAGGTGTGGATGGCGCCTGGCGTACCCGCGGCGCAGGTGCGCGCCGCGGCCGGCCTGGCGCAGCGGACGCCCGGCACATCGGGCGGCGTCGGCGCCGTCCTGGGCGCCGGGAATATCACCTCGATTCCGCCGCTGGATGTGCTGTACGAGATCTATGCGCACAACCGAGCGGTTCTGCTCAAGCTGAATCCTGTCACCGATCCGCTGCTGACGGTGTTCGGCAAGGCTTTCGCCCCGCTGATCGAAGCCGGAATGCTGCGGATTCTTTGCGGTAACGCGGGTCTCGGGCAGTACCTGGTGAAGCAGCCCATAGTCGACCACGTTCACCTCACCGGCAGTGTCGCCACCTACGACGCCATCGTCTACGGCACCGGTTCCGACGGCGCGGCCCGAAAAGCGGCTGTCCAGCGGGGACAGGCACAACCGTTGCTGGCCAAGTCGATGACCAGCGAACTCGGCGGGGTGTCACCGACGATCGTGCTGCCCGGCTTCTGGTCGAAGGCCGATCTGCGATATCAGGCGGAACACGTTGCCACCCAGCGACTCCACAACGGAGGCTACAACTGCATCGCGTCGCAGGTCGTCATTCTCTCCGAGCAGTGGCCGCAACGTGACGCCTTTCTCGCCGAACTGCGCTCCGCGCTCGACCGGGCGCCGGTCCGACCGGCCTACTACCCGGGCAGCGACCACCGGGTCGCCGCCGCGAAAGCGGCCTACCCGCAGGCGGAGTCCTACGGCCGGGGTGGAGGTCGGCTGCTGCTGGCCGATGTTCGGCTTCGCTCCGGTGAGAACGCACTGAACACCGAGTATTTCGCGCCGGTCCTGGCAGTCTCGCTGCTGCCCGGGACGGGGATGCAATTCTTCCGGGCAGCGATCGAAGCGGCCAATGATCAGCTGACGGGAACGCTCGGGGTCAACGTGATCGCCCATCCGCAGACCTTGCGCGCAGCCGGATCGGCGTTCGAGGAGGCGTTGGTCGGTCTTCGGTACGGCGCCATCGGCATCAACGCCTGGACGGGTTTCGGATTTCTGACGGCCAGAGCGCCTTGGGGGGCCTTCCCGGGCGCCGACCCGGCGAACGTGGAGAGCGGCGTGGGGGTAGTCCACAACGCGCTGCTGCTCGACCATCCCGAACGGACGATCGTCCGGGGACCCTTCCGGCCGGTGCACCGCGGCCTCGGTGCCGGCGAGTTGACCCTGTCCCCGAAGCCGCCGTGGTTCGTCACCAATAGGACCGCGTCCGTCACCGGTCGGCTCCTCACCCGATTCGCCGCCGAACCCCGCTGGAGCAGGTTGCCCGCGATTTTCGCCTCCGCGCTGCGTGGCTGAACGACGAAATATTTGGCTAAGAAATGGACCCTGGACTGTAAGGGTTTTCGGGCCGCCCTCCGGCTACGGTCGCGGAATGAATGCGTTGAAGCGAGCTTGGAGCTCACACCCCCGGTTGCTCGCAGCGACTTCGGCCGCCGTCGTTGCTGCCCTGATTTTTGCCCTCTTCTGGTTCGCGCCTTGGAAGCTCTTCACCAACCAGGTCGTCGATGAACCGCTTCCCGTTGCCGCCGCATCCACCTCCGCTCCGGCCTCCGCTGCTGCGGTGCGGTCGTCCGACGCGATGCATTCAGGCGCGATGAGCTCGTCCGATGCGATGCACTCCGGTGCGATGGCTTCGTCCGAGGCCAAGCACTCCGGCCCTGCCATGGCTTCGTCGGACGCGATGCACTCGGGCTCCGCGATGGCTTCGCCGGAAGCGATGCACTCGGGCTCCGCGATGGCTTCGTCGGACGCGATGCACTCCAGTGGGGCTGCCAGTTCGTCGGCTCCGGCGAAACCCGTCGCTCCCGCCGGACCGACCGTCCTGGCGTCGGGGACCTTGATCTCCCAGGAGCACGAGACGTCAGGATCCGTGCGTCTGGTGAAGTTGGCGAACGGTTCCAGGGTGATCACCCTGGAGGGCCTGCGAACTTCGAACGGCCCGGCGCTGCACGTGTGGCTGACCGACGCCGCTGTCGTCCCAGGGGAGTCGGGCTGGAAGGTCTTCGATGACGGGAAGTACCTCGATCTCGGAGACCTGAAGGGCAACATCGGCAATCAGGTCTATTCGATCCCGGACGGTGTCGACCTGGGCGGCTATTCGAGCGTCTCGATCTGGTGCGAACGGTTCTCCGTTTCGTTTGGTGCGGCCGCGCTGGTTGGCTGATCGCCGGCGCGGAGCTGGAGATTCAGTACCCGACCCGCCAGGTGTCCGGCTCGAGTGGATCGTCGAGCACCAACGACTGGCCCGGCCGAATGGGGAATTCCACCCCGTCGGCCACGACGAAACCGGACCGAATGGCGCCCCGGACCTGCGCGGGCCGGGTGGAGACCTGGTGCCGCTGACCGCTGATCTGGGTAGCGGCCAGCACCTGGTGGTGGAAACGGCGCCAACCGGTCCTGGTTGGCTGGTCCCAGCAGACCACCTTCGCCATCCCGTAATCGTACAAGAGTTCGATCAGCTCGACAGAGAGTGACAATGACGGCAGAGCGGCCGGCATACGCTATCTGTTCGGTTCGTCCGCCTACTTCGCGATCGCCTGTTTTCTTGGCCAGAGCGTGTATCCGGCAGCCCAGATCACTTCGACAGCCAGGATAGTTCCCAAGATCGGGAATATGCCGGTCAGCGCCAGTGCCTTGGAAGGATCTGTGGCAAGAGAGGTGAGAAGCCACACGACGCAGGTCGCGACGCCCGCGGCGACGGCGGTGCGAAGGGCATCTGCCCAGCAGGATCTGGTGTAGGCAAAGCCGTCGAGCTTCGTCGGAGCGGGCCTACCGGCGAATCTGTGCGCGAACCGGGTATCAGCCCAGCGGATCATCTGGTGGCCGTTGGCAATCGAGAATCCGAGATAAAGGGCCGCAAGTGAATGCGCTTCCGACGCGGTTCCGCCGGCATGCAGGTCAGCACCCGCAGCGATGAGCAACACCAGGTCGGTGACCGGGGCCATGGTGAGCAGTGCGGCTCCGGCCCGAGGACGCCGGAGGAGGTAGCGCGCGACCAGGCCGAGCGCGATGAACACCCAGAAGCCGATCTCGCAGGCGACGATGACGATGACCATGACGCTCCTTGTTAGCACGAGTGGACTACAATCAAATTAGCACGACCGTGCTAGTTTGATCGACATGCCGCGGCGTATCGATCTCGATCAGCGCAGGGAGCAACTTGCCGAAGCTGTGTGGACGACCATCCGCGCGCGAGGAATCGGTGCGGTGTCGGTTCGGACAGTGGCAAGCGAGGCCGGCGTGGCAGTCGGCTCCCTGCGCCACGTGTTTCCGACGCGTGCGGAGCTACTCCAGTTTTCCGCGGAGCTGATGATCCATCGCGCTACGGAGCGACTGGTCTCGACACCACCGTCGGGTGATGTCGTCACCGACGTGCTGGCGATACTCATGCATCTGATCCCGCTCGAACCGGACAGCCGCGCTGAGCTGGAAGTCAACATCGCGCTGATCGCCGAAGCCCCGGCCCTCCCGGAGCTCGTGCCGATCCGCGACCATGCCTACCGCCAACTCCGTGTTCTCTGCGAGCACCTCGTCGCCGATCTCGCCACCGGGCTCGATGAGGCCGCGATAGCCCGCGAGGCCCGGCGCCTGCACGCCATTGTCGACGGGATTGCGCTTCACCTGCTCATGGAACCGGCCGACGCCGATTCAGGGTGGGCAACACAGGCCCTGCGCGATGAGGTCACCCGCATCGCTCAGCGCAGCACCGCTGGGTGAGTCAGCCGGATCCCGAACGCTCGGGTCGCTCTGTTGTTCCGAGCCGTTAGATTAGAAGTCGTTCCGGTGTGTGATTCCAAAGCGGTATGGTATTGGGAGGAGCGTGCAGATCACAGTTCGATTGCCGGACGACCAGGTCGCCTACCTGGATTCGGAGGTCGCCGGTGGTCGGGCGACCAGCAGAGCGGCTGGGATCGCGAGAGCACTGCGTCACGAACAGCGTCGGCAGCAATACGAACGTGATCTGGAAATTGTGCTGGCGGCTGGGGAGGACCCTGAACTTGCCGGATTGCGCGACTGGGTCGCCGGCCGCTCGTATCCGGAGATCGACTGATGCGCTCGATTCACCTGGCCAACCTCGACAAGACCCGGCCAGTGTTGGTCGTGACTCGGAGTATCGCCGTGGGGCGCCTGCGAACCGTCACCGTTTCTGCGATCACGTCCACCGTCCGTGGGATCGGCACTGAAGTCGCGGTCGGGGCGGCCAACGGGCTGGACCACGATTCGGTGGTCAACATGGACAACATCTTCACGATCGACTTCGCCGATCTGGGGCGCCGGATCGGCCACTTGCTGGACAGTCAGGAGCAGCAGTTCCGTGCCGCTGTCCTCAACGCATTCGACGTCGAAGACGAGTGACGCCCGGGCCAGGATTGGCTGGTGCGCCCATCTGGAACGCTTTGACACCAGATGGGGGGACTCCGGACGGAGTCCGGCGATGTGGCTGGTGCTCCCAGCTGAACTTCTTTCAAGTCTATCGCCCCAGGTCGGACGAGGTCTCCGAGCTCTGGCGAAGCCCGGGGTGTCACGTCCAGGCGGGGATGCGCTCGAATCGTTGGCCAGAACGGTAGCCCTGGAAGGTATTGAACTGACACAGATAGCCACCTCGATCACTGTGCCGAAGCGAGAGCTCGGACAGACGGAGATCGTCGACGTGCTCACTGCCTACCGGGGCGGGGGAGCAGGTGACCGCCATCGCAAAACGATTCGGCATCCAACGCGCAACCGTTCACATGCATCTGAGTCGGGCAGGTGAGCCGCTGCACGGCGCTATGCCACGGATGGACGCTCGGCTCCAACGTCAGGCCTGCGAGTTGTACCTCGACGGTTTGTCACTAGCGAAGGTCAGCGGCCGGATCGGGGTGCCGACGACGACGACAAAGCGAGCGCTACTCGCGAACGGGGTCCAGCTCCGTTGCAGGTAGGTGTTCCGTCACCCGACCCTCCTGGCTTCGTGCTTTGAACTCCAGCTCGCTTGTTAGCCGCCTAGCGAGCGCGTAAAGTTCGTGTAGATATCTTTGTTGAATAGAACCCTCTCTTTCGGAACGTCGTGATGCGTCTGGAAATTACGGCGCTCAACCTCGGGAAGGTAGTTCCAGTGGTTGAATTTGTCGTGATTAGTCGGATCGTTGAATACTAGCCAGAGATAGGGAAATCGCACTCGCGCGTCGGCAGCCAAGGCCTTAATCTCATCAGTTCCGGGCTCTTCGATGTAATAGGAGGGCGCACGGTCGAGCATACCGGCAACTTCATCGAGAATATCGCACAATAGGTGAACAAGATACGTACTCGCGAGAAGCGCAGATGCCGAAGAATAGCGCCGCCCCATACCTATCTCAGTCGTTTGGGTATGCCAATTCGCGTTGTCGTGAAGTTGCCGAGCGGCTTCGTGAGTTGGATGCAGGAAGCGACCCAGAAAAGTATAATGCGCATCAATTCGCGCCTGTGCAGCGTCATCGACTAAGCCGTTCAGCTCTAGACATTCGAGTAGTGCGTCATACGATAAGTAGTGCTGGTAGGTGAACTTAGCCTGCTTGCGGTGATCGCTCAAGGCCTTCTTCAGTGCAGGTGGCGACTTTCGATAGGTGAAATAGTCCTCGTCCTTTAAGCGCATCGTCTCTGGCACGAAGCCCTGGAAGTAGAAGTAGTGAATAGGGACTGAAAATTCACGTAAGCTCTCATCAGGTAACTCCGAGCTGTCCTTCAGGCGGTCAAAGATTTTCATTATGGTCTTGCTGGTCCGCTTGTACACACGGACCTCTGCAACCTGCGTTGTGCCGGCCGAGACCTGTGCGGCGTGCTGAGTCATCCACTCCGCGGCCTTCGTCTTGAATGCAGAATCAGTGAGGTTTTGAAAGGTGGTGAGCTCAAAGTACCTGTTTCCTCGACACAACAACTTTAACAGCAGAGCGTGTTCAAGAACCGAACGACTCAATCCAAGCGCATCTGCAATCCGTCGCTGCTCAACTAGGACCGTACAGGTCTCGATTGTCTCCATCCGAAAATTCACGAACTCTAGGATTTCACCGTACATGATCTGGTGCGCTTTCCCGACCTTAGTCTGGCCGCTGAGCCGCGTATATGCGCCTAAAAGCTCCTTAACAGTCGAGAGCGCGTCGGCTGTCAATCCGTCGATTTGACAGGTCATTTCATGCTCCCCACGAATGCAATTCCAGGAGTTCGTCAAAGAACTTGCTGAGGACGGTTTGAGAATCTTTTCGCATAAACTCGGCGCCGCCAAAGCGGAAGACCTCGTACCCCTTCAGTCTTAGCTTTCTATCTTCAGCAACCATTATTGCGTATTTAGTAGGCGCTGCGGCGCCGCCTGCGTCTGAGTAATGCTGCTTACCGTCCACCTCGATAACAACTCGGGCTCGATTCGGGAAAAGTAGAAGAAAGTCCATGCGTTCGCGCTTGATCTCGCCGGGGGTGTGGCGGCGCTGCATTCTGAGGTAGGGGTCATAATGCAGGTAGACCTGAGGTAGTAGTGCTGGTACGTCTGCGCCGTTGGCTTGGCCGTATCTCTTGCAATACTCGCGAAAGAGCAGTTTCTCTGGCTCACTGTCCAACGATTGGTGCAGTCGTTGATAAAGCTTATGAGGAGCGTCACTGACGCCAGTCTTGGTGCCCCACCAAGTGGCCAACTCGCCCCAGGTCAAGCCAGCGCCTCTAAGCGGTTGGTCGTAAATGAGGCAAGAGTTAACGTTTTCGACGATATCAATAACGTTGTTGATGGCATCCTGCATCACGATACGTGGTTTCGGCCCGACGGAGGCGAAGATAATGTTCTTCAGTTCGCCGTCGACCCCTCGTTGACCACCGAATCCTATCTTCTGAGCTAGGCCTTCATCCCCGAACTCTTCGGCCACCGCCTGGGCAATTCCCTGCAAGTCAGCCAAGCTCTTCTCTAGCAGGCGTCCGCGGACATACACGCGTTTGCTGCTGAAGGGGTTCTCGCCGGATCCCGCAGGCAGGAGGCCCAGGCGAACACAGAAGCCTGCAACCTCATACGACTTTAAGTGGGCGGCTATCGAATCGGCAATAAGGTCACGTAACTCGTTGGCGCTGATAGGCGTAGTCATTCACTGCCTTCGTCGGCTGTCAATTTGGATGCCGATTCTTTCGGCCTGCTGTCCACAACAGAATACCTGATGTTCCTAACGGTCGCTTTCGCGCAATTGGTCACTATCATGGGTAGCTCGTGATTCCGATCTTGAGACGCCTTGTTGTTTCTATTGCGAATAGCGACGAAAAAGCCTTAGATCGCTTCATCGGACTCGAATAACTTGGTAGTTGCTGCTCCAGGCCGTTCCAAGCTTCCCATTGTGAGCCTTCTTCGCCGCTATAAGTAGTCGAAACTGCGATGTGAATGCAACCTTGAAGTCGACCGGTCCCCATCCCAACTCGACCTTCCTGTCCAACTCGACGTTGAACATTCTCAAGTATTGCTGCGGCGTGCCTAGGAATGAGCTGAGCCGCCACCTCCGTTGACTTCCCGCAAGTCCTTCGGTACCCGCGGAGGTGACAGCAGTAAGAGCTGAACGCCAGAAAGGAGCTGACAGAACGCACTAGCCTGAGCGCAGCCTACTACAAAAGTCAGCGGTCCGAACGGCGCCGAATACCTTGGCGGACGACATCCGCGCCTAGTCACTCCAGAAGTCCGGCAGCAGGTCAAGGATGCACTGGCCTCGCACGCGGTGGGCGAGAAGCAATGCGACCACCCGCACTACTCGAAGCCATCGGTGTTCTGCGTTGATTGCGGCAGTCGTCAGATCATCACCAACCCGAAGAAGCGCAACGGCACCGTCTACCCGTACCTCATTTTTCTCGATCGGCATCAGCAAACGAACGACTGCACCCGCAAGTCAGTCCCGATCTGATCTCGTGCGTCGAGGAACTGGTTGAGGACAAGAATCGGTCCGTCCAGATTCCTAAGGAACTGCGCGACCGGATCGAGTCCGACACGCTCGAGGATGCTTCAGCAACCCCGTCGGAGACAGAGCGACATCAAGTTGATCTCAATCGATAGCGAACCCGTCTCAACGGACGCCGGAGGCTCTTGCAAGCGCACTACGCAGGAGCGGTCCCACTAGATCTCCCGAAGTCAGAGCAAGACCCGATCACCCAGCAACTGGCCATGATCGACGCAAGCCTGGACGCGACGACGGCCACGTTCTCGACGCTCGCGAACAATCTTCATGACGCGATGGACCTCCCCTCCAACTGTGACCGGCTCTACGAAGTGGCGTCCGATCGCAACCGCCGCTCCTAAACCAGGCCCTGTTTACAAGGATCTTCGCGGATGAGGACGGGGTCACGGTCCCGCGCAACCGTTCGCCGCGATCATCGATACGGAGGTTGGCAAGTTGCTGACGGCTGACCGGGCGGCCCCTTGTGGGGCTGCCGAGCGTCAGTACATGGCCTCCCACCTGGAGAAACGCAAAGTCAAAAACCTGCGCCGTCTGTCGCAGGTTTGAACCACTAGCTGTGGTGCCCCTAGCAGGATTCGCACCTGCGACACACGGTTTAGGAAACCGATGCTCTAGCCCCTGAGCTATAGAGGCGGGGGAGCGGGCGTTCTGACGGCGGTGGGATGACCGTCAAACCGGTCCACACCGCCGCTCGGATCTCCCGATCGTCGCGAGCCCGGTCACTCGGGTTCGGGTTCGCGGATCCAGGATAGCGGGCCGCCTGAGGTCGTCCGACCCGCGATCCGGCCTCGGATAGCCGTCGATCGACCCTGCCCGGTCAGGGTCCACTGGTCGGAGCGTCAAACGGCACACTGCGGATACCCTTGGTCACCAACCTGTCCGTGTACGTGAACGGAGCAAGCTTTCCGTGAAGCTCTCCAGCGGTGCCCGGCCGCGAAGCCGGCGCGACTCCGCTCGGCGCCTCCTGACGACTCTGCTCTGCTGCGCAGCCGGGTCGAGCCTGCCTTACCTCGCCCCGCATACGTCCCAGGTCAGCGCGGCAGCCCCGACTGTGCAGCAGAGGGTCGACATCGGCGTCCGGGCAGCGGCGGCCGACGGCATCGCCCAGCATGTTGCGCTGGTGGACAGGACGACGGGCCGGTTGGTGGCAAGTCACGGCGGCGAGGTTCAGGTCGTGTCCGAATCGGTGGTCAAGCTGTTCACAGTGGCCTACTACCTGGTCCGGTACGACGGTGCCCTGCCCGATCCAATGTCCGCCGACCTACGGGAAATGATCATTCATTCCAACGACGTGATCGAGTCGCGATACTGGACCACGCAAGCCGTGCCCGCAATGGCGGCCCGTTACGACCTGCAGAACACTTCGAACGGAGCGAAGACCGGCCCGAACGACTGGGGCTGGGAATACATCACGGCCGACGACGAAGCCAGGTTTCTCTACCGCGCTTCGAAAGATTCTCTGGTGGGGCCATTCCTCATGTCAGCCATGGCAGGCGCAGCGCCCACCGCTGCCGACGGATTCGACCAGCATTTCGGATTCAGTGCATTAGCGGGTGATCACGGGTCCAAGCAGGGTTGGACCGATCTCAACACCACTGCGGCGATCAACGTGCACTCGGTGGGCTGGACGCCGGAATACTTCGGCGCGGTGCTGCAAACTGCCGAATCGCCCGACTACGACGTCATGCGGAAGGACGCAACCGCCACCGTCGGACGCATTGCTGCGGTCTCGGATGTGCCAGCCCCGGTGCCCGATCCGGCAGCTGCCGACCGAACCCGACAGCGCGACGAGTGGGTCACGGTTTCGGCTGCCGCCGGCCGACAGGTGGAGAGCCTTGTCCGGGTGCTGCTCCTTTGGTTCGGTCTGGGAGCAGTCAGATGAAGCTGCGCGGCCTCGGCGCCAGGCCGATCCCGGCGTAACAGGCGTCGATCAACTGCATGTTCGCCACCGCGTCATCGGCATCGGTGACGAACGGGTCACCGCCGCGCACGGCCGCTGCGAATGCTTCCAACTGGTAGGCGTAGGTGAGCCTTGTCCCCAGGTGCTCGACCCGCGGCCCGGCGCCGTCCGCCGGCGTCAGAAGCGAGATCCGATCGTCCAGTTGGGGAAGGACGAAGTTCTCGGCGGTCGCTTCTCCCTTGCTGCCGATCACCCGGAGGGTCATCTGGAGTCCGTCGCCGTTCATGTTGCAGCCGGCGGTGGCGGTCACCCCCGTGGGATAGGTCAGCTCCGCCGTCACCCATTCGTCCACCCCGGGATGGTCGCGGTGCTCGGCCCCGGTGACCGAGACCAGTTGCGGCGCACCGCCGGCGAGCCTGCCCAGCATGCGGACCGCGTGCAGGCTGTAGCAACCCAGGTCCATCAGGGCCCCACCCGCCAGTTGCAGTGACCAACGCGGGTCGCTCTCGGCCGGTGCTTGGGTGGTCATCACCGTTTCGACGTGCTGCAGCTCGCCGATCTCGCCCCGCTCGATGATCTCCACCATCCGGCGCATCACCGGGTGATACAGGTAGTGAAATGCCTCGCCGACCACCAGGGGGGTCCCGGCAGCCTGATCGCGAATCTCGCCGGCTTCGACCGCATCGGAGGCAAAAGGCTTCTCCGACAACACGTGTTTGCCGGCCGTGATCGCTGCTGAGTTCCACGGTCCGTGCAACCCGTTGGGCAGGGGGTTGTAGATCGCCTCGACCTCCGGATCGTCCAGCACGTCCTGGTAGGAGTCGAGCACCCGTTCCACGTCGCCGGCTGAGGCAAACTCCTCGGCTCTGGCCCGGTCACGCGCAGCGACGGCCACCAGTCGGGCGCCGGTCAGCGCCGCAGCCTGGACAATGGCCGGCTGGCTGATGCGGGCTGCGCCGAGGACGCCGATCCGTAGGGGTTCCATGACGCCGGACCCTACCGTCCGCGGGAGCGGCCCCGCTCAGGGTCCGGGTAGTGCGAACGGCGCCCAGATCTGTGCCGTTCACGCCTGTTCGACACAATGACCGGATGAAACTGGAAATCGGCCACGGCGACATCACCGGCGAGGTCGTCGACGCGATCGTCAACGCGGCGAACTCCGGTTTGTTGGGCGGAGGCGGGGTCGACGGGGCCATCCACCGGGTGGGCGGCCCCACCATTCTTGACGAGTGCCGCGCGCTGCGGGCTTCGGAACGTTATCGAAGGGGCCTGCCAACCGGACGGGCGGTCGCCACGACGGCTGGCCGGCTGCCGGCCCGTTGGGTCATCCATACGGTCGGGCCGGTGTACCGCGGCGAGGACTCCGATCCGGCGGAGCTGAGGTCCTGCTACACCTCCAGTCTCGCGGTCGCCGATCAGTTGGGCGCGCAGAGCGTCGCCTTTCCGCTCATCTCCGCCGGGATCTACGGCTGGCCGAAACGGGACGCTGTCGTGCAGGCCATCGAGGCCATTCGGGGCGCCCCGACGGACGTTGCCGTCGTACGACTGGTGCTTTTCGATGCGGCGACCGCGGCAATCGCCCGGGAGATCGCGGACGACTGAGAGTCACTCGTCGAACCCTCTGGCGATCAACGCCTCACCCATCGCGTCGGCGGCCCGCAGCGCCCTCACAACGACCGGAACAGCCAACGCGATTGCCGAGAAACCCAGCCCCCGAGCCTTTCTCGCGTCCAGCACCTCGCCGACGATGGATTCGAGGAGCGGGACGCAGCGAATGGTCATCGACAGCAGCAAGCCCACCCGGTCGGGATCCAGGCCGACCCGCCGGAGTGGTTGCAGGCCACGTTGGCAGACGTCCAGTAGTGCGGTGACCCTGGTGGTCAGGGTGAACAGAGCGGAGATGCAGAGGGCGACCAGGAGTCCACCGCAGACCAGGAGCGCGGTCTGCCAGCCGGCGAGAAGCCATTGGGCAACAGCGATCACGACCAGCATGAAACGAAGTGGCCGCACCTGTGCCCAGAGCGGACCTGCCGGTATTCGGGCAACCAAAAAGCCGAGGCCGACCAGAATTGCGAGCATCCCCAGCTGCCAGGGCCGGCTCAAAAAAGCCACGCCCAGCAACAGCACAAACATGCCCAGCAATTTCGGGCCGGCCGGCATGCGATGCAGCGCAGAGGTGCCCGGTCGATAGGCCGCGATCACGCTCATCCGAGTAGCGCCCGGTAGCCGGCGGCGGCCCGCGCGGGCGATCCGTCGGCGACGACCTGTCCCTGGTCGAGAACGAGGACCCGGTCGAATTTCTCGAGGAGTTCCAGATGGTGGGTGACGAGAATGACCTGCTCCTCGAGGCCATTCAACAGATCGGCGACCATGCGGGCATTACGAAGATCGAGCAGTGTCGTGGGTTCGTCGGCGACCAGGATGGCCGGGCGGCGGATCAGGACGGCGGCAAGTGCCAGCAACTGCTTCTGACCGCCGGAGAGCAGATGTGTCGGATGGTCGGCGTGGTCGCGAAGGTCGAAGCGCTGCAGCGCTTCCGCCACCCTGGTGTCGATTTCCGACTGCGCCAGCCCGGATTTGCGCAAGGAGAACGCCACGTCCTCGGCAACGGTGGGCATCACGATCTGGCTGTCCGGATCGGTGAACAGGAAGCCGACCCGGCGGCGCACCTCACGGCCATTGCGGGCGACGTCCAGTCCGTCGACGGTGACTGTGCCTTCGGTCGGCGAAATGAGTCCGTTGATCATCCGCGCAAGGGTTGACTTGCCGGAGCCGTTCGCCCCGACGATACCGACGCGGCGTTCGGTCAGCCGCAGATCGATCCCGGCGAGCACACTCCGCTGACCGTAGCGGTGGTGAACACCGGAGAACACGATTTCGGTCACCGCATCATCCCGGGCGCGCCCGCGGCTTTCGGCGGCAGGCGGTACCTGGTGGTCACGGATGACTACGGTAACCGTCGGAGCAGCCACGGCGGCCCGGCCAGCGTTGCCGCGGCATCCCGGTCGTGGGGATCGGCCGGTTCCGAGGAGGCCGACTCCGAAGCCGGCCGCCTCGCAGAGGCCGGTTCCGCGCCGAGAACCGCGGCCAGGACCCGCCCCACCGCCACCTTGCCGCCGCCGGTGCGCGGCAGGCAGGCGGCGATCCACCAGCGGCGGGGGAGTAGCGGCCCGCTGAGCTGCCGCCGGGCCGCCGCCCGCAGAGCCCGACCCGCCGTCCGATCTTCGTGGTCACCCGAGCCGGGTGACCAGCCGGGCACCTCGAGGACCGCTGTCACAACTTCGCCCAGACGGTCGTGGGGCGTACCGACCACTGCCACCCCTGCGACGCCGGGCAGCGTCGACAACACGGCTTCCACGTCGGCGGCGATGATCGTCGAGCCGCCGGTGGTGACGGCACCGGTGCCCCGCCCGCGGACCTCCAGCCCCCCGGAAGCGGTCCATGAGCCGAGGTCGCCTACTGTCGCGAAGCCGCCGGACCAGCGGACCGCCGTGGCAGTGCCGGCGGCCGGAGGCAACGCCAGGTAGGGAGACCCGGCCCAGATTTCGCCATCGACGATCCGTACCTCGACGCCGGGAAACGCAGCCAGCGGAGCCGGCGCAACCCGGGCGGCGACGAACGACAACTCGGCGGCGCCGTAGTACTCCACCAGGCGGACGCCGCGCTCTGCGGCAAGATCTGCCAGCCGGGTCGGTAGCGCTGCCCCGGCAACCACTGCCGTCCGCAGCCTGGTCGATGGGTCGATCAGCAGGTCGGACAGCACCGCCGGCACCGCGTGGACGGCCGTGGCGGCGCCGCGCTCGTCGGTCAGGTGCGCACCGAGCCACAGGGCGTGCACCGCCCCGAAGAGATGCAGCGTGGTGTGCAGCGGCCCGGTCAGCAGCACGACATCGCTCCGGCGAAGGCCGCTGACCTGCATGAGCGGGCGAAACGACGTACTCCAGGATTCAGCCGTTCTGGCCACCCACCGGCCGCTTCCGTCAGTGCCGGTGGTGCCGGAGGTCGCGACCATCAGGAATGCGCCCGGAGGAAATGGCGGAATTGGGCCGAGCGACGCCCCGGCCACCACCACCGGCACCCGGCGTCGGGCAGCGCCGAACAGCGTGGCCAACGACGTCACCACGTCCTGCCCGTCGAGCTCGATCGGCGACGGCGCGGGGTTCTCCAGTCGCCCGGCGAACTCGTCGACGAGGTCGGACAACTCGGCGTAGCTGACGGTTCGGCCGCCGGCGCTGATGGCCGGGTCGGTCCCGCTGCCGCCCACCACCCAGGCGTCGGGCAGGGGTTTCCGCCGCGCCGCCAGGGGGACGTTCAACGCGCTGCCGGCGCCATCCTCGCGGTCCCGGCCGGGATCAGTCCCGGGTAGGCCCGGTGCACCTGTTTGGCGACCAGGGCGGTGATGACGACCTTGGCTGCATCGCCTGGCCAGAACACCAGCGACGCAACGAAGGTGCGCCACAACGACACCTGGGATCTGACCGCTAGCCAAGGAACGCCGACCGCGTAGATCGCCAGCATGCCACCCACCGCCGTCACCGCGATGCCCGCCCACAGCGGGTAGCCAGGCAGGATCCGGCGGGTGAGAGCACCGACGACGACCACCCCGAGGAGCCAGCCGTAGAGGTAGCCGGCGCTGGGGCTGGAGAGGTACCAGCTGGGGCCGCCCCTGGGCCCGGCGAGCAGCGGCAGGCCGGCCACCGTCAGCAGGTCGAAGACCAGAACCGCCAGGAAGCCCTTGCGGGCGCCCAGGATCGCCCCGGCCAGCATCACCCCCAGGGTCTGGAAGGTGATCGGTACACCGATCCCGCTGACGACGATCTTGCCAGGAATCCCGAGGGCCGCGATGAGTGCGGCGAAGATCGCGATCTGCGCCAGGTCCCTGGCGGTCAGGTGAAGTCGGGGCATGGTGAAGTCTCCTTGGCCGGGCGGTGCTGGTCGCGCTGTGTGCTATCAGGGCGAACTGTAGGGCCAAAGACACGCCGGGGGACAACCGTGCGTCGCCTCGATCTCGATCCGCCGGAAGTTGGTGGTCACGGGCGCCACCGGCCAACGGAACAAGACCCGGCACCATGTGGTGGTGACCCACGAGTTGCCCTTCCAGCGGTCGAGCGCACCGACCGACGGTCGCGGAAGGCATCGCCGGCCCGGCGCGCATCCGGTGGAGAGCGCGGTCGTGGTCGCGCCAGATGGCGCCACGCTCGCGGTGAGGGTGGTATTCGGTGTCGACCCGGCGCCGCCGGTGCTGCTGGTGCACGGCTTCGGGTCCAGCGCGGAGGCGAACTGGGCGGCCACCGGCTGGGTCAGGACGATGCATCGGTCCGGCCTGACCACCGTGGCCGTCGACTTGCGCGGACACGGCCGGTCGGCGGCACCGCACGCCCCCGCTGCCTATTCGTGGGCGGCGCTCGAATGCGACCTCCGGACAGTGATCGGTCAACTGGCAACGCTTCTCGGCCCGACTCCGGTGGTGGACGTGGTTGGCTATTCGATGGGTGCCCGGCTGGCCGCCCAGTTGGCCGCCGGTGCTCCACGGGCGGGTTTTCCGTCTGTCCGAAGGGTGGTGATGGGCGGCTACGACGGTCGGCAGCTGTTCGCCGCTGCTGATGCGGCCGCCGGTCAGGCCGGTCGGCTGGCCTGGCTTACCCAGGCCGTGCCAGGCAATGATGTGCGCGCGCTCACTGCGATGATCGACGGCATGGCGGCCGACCCGGCCCCGCCGCCCGCGGCCGAGCACCTGCGCTCACCCGCCCTCGTCGTCGTCGGTGCGCGAGATGAGTTGGCGCACAACGCCTTCGTCTGGGCTTCGAGAATGCCGGCCGGCCGCGCGCTGAGTATTGCCGGCCGCGATCACGTGAGCACGATCCCCTCGGCGGCTTTCCGGTCTGCCGCAGTCGACTTCTTCCGGGCCTGAGTGCGAAAAGCAGGCGCCGTTGGTGGTTAGTCTTGCCAGATCCGCGGATTTCAGCAGGGGCTGCGACCGGGACGAACAGGAGGCGCCGCATGTCGACAACGACCCATGCCGGCCGTGCATTGATCGTGTCGATCACCGATCAGCTCGTTCACGGCGGAAGTGACAACGGAGCGGGAGCTCTGGTCACCGAACTGCTCACCGAAGCGGGCTTCGTGGTGGACGGATCTGTGGCGGTACCGTCCGACGCGGTTGATATCCGGACCGCCCTCAACACCGCCGTCATCGGTGGTGTCGACCTGGTCGTCACCGTTGGGGGAACCGGGATCTCGCCGCGCGATGTCACGCCGGATGTCACCGGTGAGGTACTCGACCGGGAATTGCCGGGGATCGCCCAGGCACTCCGCTGGTCGGGGATGGCGGCCGGCGTCGTCGACGCAGTCGTGTCGCGCGGGCTGGTCGGCGTTTCCGGCTCCACTCTGGTGGCCAATGTCGCCGGATCACGGCAGGCCATCCGGGATGGCCTGGCGACGCTCATCCCGCTAGCGCTGCACGTCATCGGCGAACTGTCCGACCCGGAAATCTGATCGACCCGGAAACCTGACCGACTGCGCTGGGCGCGGCGGGGAAGAAGCCGTTCGGGAAGCGGAACGCTCGAGCCGATCAGCTTCCTGACTCGTCCGGCTTGCTCGCCTGCTCACGCGTCTTGTCTGCGGCAGCCTTGGCTTTCGCAGCTGCGTCCTCGGCAACGGCGTCGGCGTCGGCGACCGCGGCGGATTCGGCGTCGGATCCGGATTTGAAAACCCTGTCCTTGACGTCTTCGGCGGCGTCCGCGACCTTCCCGCCGACTGCTCCCGCTGCGTCCTTGGCCTTGTCCCAGGCCGGTCCTGCCACGTCGGAAACCTTGTGCAGGGCGGGGCCGGCCACGTCCGAGACCTTGTGCAGGGCGGGGCCGGCCACGTCCGAGACCTTGTCCCCGACGATATCGGCGACATCTTTGACCTTCTCCCAGGCAGGCCCGGCAACGCCGGCGACCTTGTCCCCGACCGTCTCGGCGACGTCCTTGACCTTGTCGCCGAACTCGTCGGCAACCTCTTTTGCCTTATCGATGAAGTTCATCACTGTCTTCTTCCGATATCGGGTCGCGGCCGCCCGAAGGCCGTGACGGGGCCGGCACCCGACCACGGGTTCGTGGCAGGCTGCCGGAATGACCGTACCCGCCGAGCGCACCGATGGAGAAGATTCTGCCAACCCGTCCAAGCCTGCCGGCAGTCCGGCCACCAGCGCCGAGTTGGATGCCATTTTCGGTAACGTATTGCCCGACATCACCGCCGACGAACGTGACCCCGGGCCTGGGGATCCTGCACGATCTGATCACCGGGAATCCGGGTATTCCGAGCAGTGGTACCGGGAAAACCGCCCGCCGCACCACGAATGACAATGCCGTTTGCTATTGGCAAAGGGCCGATCAGATCCGGGTGCCCGAGCTTTGTGCCTTCAGCAGGTCCCGGATCTCGGCGAGCAATTGCAGGTCGGTCGGCGCCACAAGAGCCGGTTCCTTGCCACGGGCCAGTCGGGCGTTGACGACATTCATCGGGACGACCAACGCGAAGTAGACGACGGCCGCAGTGATGACGAAGGTGATGACCGCCGTCAGAACGGCGCCGATGTTGACGTAGGTCCCCGGGTTACCGCCGAGAATACGGAAGCCGAAGCCGATGCCCCCGCTACCGCCGAACGCCGCGATCAGCGGTCCGATGATCGCCTCGGTGAATGATTTGACGACGGCAGTGAAGGCGGTGCCGATGACCAGCGCGACCGCGAGTTCGATGATGTTTCCGCGCAGGACGAAATCCTTGAAGCCTTTGATCAATTCATGCTCCAGCTGTGAGGGCACCGGTGGGTGCAATGAGTGGCAATGCGGGCTCTGCAACAGTGGCCGACCCGCGAAGTACGCTATTTCGGGGGGGCGGTCGGGAGCCCCGGCCCCCAGGCCATTGCCACGCCTCCGCTGAATTTTACCCGTCTGTGGTCTCGATCCTTGAAGTCCGCGGATCAGGTGAATCGGATCGCCAACGTTCCGGTGACGGCTGCCGCGGTGATCCGGTCGGCCGCGCTCCGGGGAACTGCCAGCACCACCATCCGTTTCTCGGTGGCCGGGCGGCTGCCGGGCGGCTGGATCTTGAGTACCACAGCGTCCGTTGCCAGCACGGTGGGGGCCCCGGTCTCGCTGACCGACAGTAGGGCCACGTGGATGCCGGGACTGAGCAGGTCGACTGTCCCGGAGTCGACCAGCCGGATCGGCACGGCGACCCGTCCGGCTCCCGGCTCGGGGCCGGACGGCGTCACCAGTCGCAGATCTGTCAGCACCTCACCCCGGCGAACTGCGCCGGCCAGTAACCGTCCCGTGGCCTCGGCGGCCGTTCGGACTGCGCCGTCAGGACGGGCGCCGAGAAGTACCACTGCCACGTCGCCGGGCCCGAGGGTTGCCCCGGCAGGTAGATCTCGGACGACGGCCAAAGCCGCCAGTCCAGCGGCAGTTGAATGCCCCGGGTCGACCGCAGCCAGGGCTCCGGCCGCGACGAGCAGCAGAAACGAGATCACACGGCGGATCGTTCTTGATCTCCGGCCCCCGCGGCGGCCGCGGCGCAAACCCGCCATGAGGCGTTCCGGCCAGCGGTCATCCAGACTCGACAAGCGATTGGAGGAGGCCATCAGCGAACGGTAGGGCGGCCCGACCTTCGACCGGACGCGCCGGATCGAGATGTGGACAACTATCGGCAGGTGGACAAAAGTTCACCGCGGGCTTCGGCAAATCGGGCCACGCTCCGCCGAGGTGAGCTCGCAGCAGAGGTGAGCTTGGGCCGGATGTCGGCTCGCAGTCGATGCAAGCCGACAGTCGATGTGAGCCGGCAGTGAATGTCAGCTCGATGTGGTGGCAGACGCCTTCGCGGGTGTGGCCGACGGTGAACTGCCGGCGGCGGGCTTCGCGGGTGCCGGAGCGCTGCTGCTTTCCTTGCCTCCCGGCGAGGAGGACGAGGAGGAGGATTGGTCCGCCGAGGTGGCCGCGGCCGGCTTCTTCTCGGCCGCTGCCGGGTCGGTCGATGATCCTTCGCTCCCACCCGTCTTGCCGTCCTTGCCGTTGGACCTTGAGTCGTTGCGGTAGAAGCCGCTGCCCTTGAAGACAACCCCGATC
>JBBRDH010000028.1:0-42718 GCA_038204125.1 Mycobacteriales bacterium | reverse complement strand
ACCAGTCCTGCGTACTTCAGGAAGCTTCGCCGGTTGGTCTCGGTGCTGAACTCCAGCACCGGCTTTCCGTCGAAGATCTGTCGATCTCCCATCGGTCGTTCCTTTCACCAGATCGTGTCTTGTCCAGACAGAATGAGTGGGCTGAAAAAACGCCGAACCGACGACGGGTCGACTCGGTACCGCGGCAACGCACAAACGAGTGCGCTGATCAGGTGAACACCCCGCCGCATCACCAGCAACAGAGCACTAAAAGGTCGTAACCGGCAGAACTCCAAGCACGCAACAACCTCTCCGCCCGGCACCACCCAAGATCATCGTCCGGCCGCCGATCACCTCCTGCGTCGTGATTCAACGGATTCGGTCCAGAACTGGATGGCTACAACGTAAGTTCGGGTCGTCGGCACCTGTAGATGAGCCTTCAGGGAGAGTAACCAAGAATTCACCCGTTCGGCCTAACGTTGGCCTTGGGACGCGCAGGGCAGATTAAGGCTCATTGTTGTGTTTGGGACAACGGAGGTGTGGCGCCTGGGGGCATGTCGATCTGCTGACCACCCTCGCCGGGACGGACGAACTCGCGGTGTTCGAGCAATAGTTGGCTCCCCCAAGGACCATCCGCTGCTCACAGCGCGACCAGGTTCACGAAACGAATCAGCAGCAGGACAATTCGGACGTCGCGATGCCGGCGTTGTAGACGCAACCCGCGAAATCGTCGCTGACCGGGCGGCGGCTCTTTGACCCGGCCGGAACTGCGACTCCTCGTCTCTACCTGAAGGGCCATTGCCGTACCGACCCTTCAGGACCAGTTGAGCGGCTGAACGCATGGTGGCGCAACGTGACCAGTTCGAGCCCCACCGATCGTTTGGGTGAAGTTTGTTGATCATGAGTCACTGGACCTATCGAATCCTGCCGGAGCCGCGAATAAACCGCTGTGGCGGCGGCCTCCACGGCTGCATTCATGAACGCGTTGTTACGGGATGGGCGCAGATGCGGCGGGCCGGTCGAATTGGGTCCGCGCGTGCCGCGGCTTCGCTGGACCGTTCGCGAGGTTGTCGGCATTCGAGAGAGGATCCGGATGAAACTGAGAACGGCAATGAGCGTCGGGGCGGTTGCGGCGGTGGCATTGGCGCTGGTGACGGCACCGTTGGCGCGTGCAGCCGGCACGGTGCCGGGATCGTTCAATACCGTTGTATCGACGCGCATCCTGGACACCCGCAGCGGTACGGGTGCTCCTAAGATGGCGGTTGCCGCCGGCGGAACCTTGACGTTCACGGCAACCGCGGGGTTGCCGGCCGGTTCGGTGTCGTTGACGGTGACCGCGGTCGGCCCGAAATCGGCCGGGTTTCTGACCGTCTACCCGTTCGGGACCCCCCGTCCGGAGGTCTCGAACATCAACTTCCAGGCGCTGGAAAATACGCCGAACTCGGTGCTCACCCGGGTCGGCACGGGCGGGAAGGTGTCGATCTTCAACGGATCAGTAGGCACGGTGGACCTGCTCGCCGACATCAACGGCTATTTCGTCGCCGGAGTCAACGCCGGCGACGGGGGCACCTTCGCCCCGATTGCGGCGCGACGGTTCCTCGACACCCGAATCGGCTTGGGGGCAGTCAGGGGCGTCGCCAAACCGTTCTCGGTGACCAGGGTGAGGATCGCGGGTGTGAACGGGATTCCGGCCGACGCCTCGGCCGTCGCAGTCAACGTCGCTGCGTTGTCCGGCGCCGGCCGGGGGTACATCAGCGTCTATCCCGGCGAGCCCAAACCGGTGGCCTCGAACCTGAACTTTGAAGCCCGGCAACACCGAGCCAATCTGGTACTGGTTGGGATAGGTCCAGACGGAACGATTTCGTTGTTCAACGGCTCCGGCAATGCAGTCGACCTGCTCGCCGACGTCAGCGGGTACTTCGTCGGCGGAACCCCGGAGGCCGACGGTACTTTCGCGGTCAGTACCCCTTTCCGGGTATTCGACAGCCGCGGCCCGGGTGGGCGTCCGGCTGGGGCGCTGACGACCAGTAAAATCAGAATCTTCGACCCGGGCCCCCCGTTCACCCTGTTCGTCAAGGCTGTCGCCGTCACCGTCGTCGCCGTCAGTCCGCAGGCGCCCGGTTTCCTGACGACCTGGGATGGTGCCTCGACCTTGCCGGCGGTGTCCAATTCCAACTTCGCGCCCGGCCATAACGTCGCCGGGTCGCTGGTGCTGCCGGTCAATGCGGACGGGACCATCTCGATCTTCAACGGGTCCTTCGGCACCGTCGACCTGGTGGTGGACGTCAACGGGCTGTTCACCGCTCTGCCGGCTGCCGGACCGAACAGTGCCAGGGTTGCGGCGGCCGGCGCCGCCGGCCGGATCGGCGCCGCGATGAGGGCTCTGCTCGAGCTGAGTCGACAGCCGCACGCCGTTGCAGTATCCGTCACCCGCTCCGGTACCCGCTGAGCTGCCGGCCCGGTCTCTTCCGCAGCACCGCATCATCGGGGGCGGTGCTGCGGGAACCGGACGGCCTCTCCAACTTTTCTTCCGGCCGGCTCGTCCGGCCCGGGTTTCGCCCAGATGGTTACCAGATGAAGGAGCAGCAATGAACGGCTCTAACCGCAGGACATTCCTCAGAACCGCCGGCGTCGGCGCCGCGGCGGCCGGCGCCGCAGCGCTGGTCACTACCCGCCACGCTGGGTCACCCGATGTTCCGGAGCGGGCCGATCCGGCTTCCGCCGCAGAGGTTGCCCTACCTGCCGGCGCGTACCCGCCGATGGTGGCCTACGTCCAGAACGTAGCCAGCGGCGAACTTTCGGTCATGGTGCACGGTCGGGAGGTCACCATCGTCGATCACCAACTGGTCGCCAGACTGGCCCGCGCCGTCCACGACCTGACCTGACCTGACCCCGATCTGACTCGAGCCCGCTATCCGGCCTGACCGGCCGACTGGCAGCACAGTGACCTGAAAGGCGAACGAATGTCTTCTCACCGCGAGGCGCCGGAAATCTCGAAGGATCCGACCGCCGACAACACCGATCTCTATGCGTTCGTCGACACCGCGGACGCGACGAAGGTGAACCTGATCGCCAACTTCAACCCATTCGAAATCCCCTACGGTGGACCGAACTTCAGCGAGTTCGCGGACGACGTGCTGTATGCGATCAACATTTCCAACGCCGGCCAGTCGCTGGCGGACATCAGCTACGAATTCCGGTTCACCACTATTATTCGGAATCCGGCGACGTTCCTGTACAACACCGGCCCGATCACCAACATCGACAGCACCGCCTGGAACCGGCCACAGACCTACAGCGTCACCAAAGTTGTCCGCGCCGCCAACGGAACCCGCACCGCCACGGTCCTGGGCACCGGCCTGAAGGTCCCCCCGTGCAACGTCGGCGACCGCAGCACCCCGAACTACGACGCCACCTTCACCGCCGCCTCGGTGCACCCTCTGGGCCCGCCGGCAGCAGGCCGGAAAGTGTTCGCCGGGCAACGCTCGGACGCATTTTTCGTCGACCTCGGCAGCGTGTTCGATCTGGCCGGTCTGCGGCCGCTCAACGCTGCACACCTGATTCCTTTGCCGGTGATGGCAGGAATGAATGGCCTGCAGGGCCTCAATGTCCATACCATCGCGCTCCAGGTCCCCAAAGCCGAACTGGGGTTGGGTGGCGTCGCGCCCACCGACCGGACGAAATCGACCTCGGTGATCGGAGTATGGGCCTCGGCGCACCGTTCGCGCGGCCGGCTTTTCGATTCCGCCACCGGCACCTACCGGCCGTTCGGCGACAGCGTGCAGGTATCCCGGTTGGGCAACCCCCTGTTCAACGAAGTTGTCAACCCGATGTCGGTCAAGGACAAATGGAACTCGCTGCCGCCCTCCGCCGACTCGCAATACGCCGGCTATGTCAACAATTCGGAACTGGCCGGGCTGATCCCCACCCTGTATCCGCTGTCCTTTCCCAACCTTGCGGCATTCAACGCCTCCCGTCGACCGAGAACCGACCTGAACGCGATCCTGCTCACCGGTATCCCATTGTCGGTGCTCGGCACCTTCACCACGTACACCGGGCCTGTCGCGGCCGACCTGCTCCGGCTCAACCTGGCCGTGCCCCCGACCGCTTCGGCGTCGGTCAACAATCTGGGTGTTCTCTACGGCGACAACGCCGGCTTCCCCAACGGCCGCCGGGTGGTCGACGACGTCACCACCATCGAGCTTCGAGCGATCGCCGGGCTGACCATCCCGCTCACCTACCCGACCTACCAGAAAGACGTCATCCTGGGTACCGACCTCCTCCGCGACGGCACGACCAACACCAACAAGCCGTTGTCGACCACGTTCCCCTACCTCGCCCCGCCCGCCAACGGCTACGGCGTCACACCTCCGGTACCTTCCCGGACCCCTATCGACCGCTAGCAGGCGGACACAGTTGTGCAGCGCCCCAACCGGGCACGGAGACGTCAGCGACCAGGGTGGCCGATGCCCAGCTCAGAGAATCCGACCGCCGGGCAAGGCCCCGTGGTGCTCCACAGCGGCGGCGACGTCGGAGCGCTGATCGTCACCATGCCCGCCGCGATGGCCGGCTTCGAGGTCGAGATAGACCCCACCCGTCCCGACGACCGCGCAGCCGATCCCGACGAGCGCAACATGGACGAGCACCGCAACTTGGACGAGCACCGCAACATGGATGAGCACCGTGACATGGACGTTCAACATGACTCGGTCGGACAGCACCCTCACACCTACCCGGACTGGCGACCCCACGTCGCCGTCGTGACTCGAACCAACCCGGACGGATCGCTCAACCACTCCCTGGTCTACCCACATCTGGCCGAAGGCACCTACGCCCGGTATGTGTCCCCTCACGCTTACCGCCGATGTCTTCGGCGGCCAGGTCACCCGAACGACCTGGCACCGCGCCGACCCGAGGTGACTGATCCGCCGTCTCGAGCCGTCGTTCATTCCCGCCGGTCGAGCCTGGCGGAAGGTCTAACGACCGACCGCCTGCTTGTCGACCCGCCTGTTGATCCAGTGTTGTGCCTCGGTGGACAGCGATGGAACGCCGACCAGCCTGGGCAACAGCTCTGGATGATCCAGGAAGGCCTGGAACGCCATCCGGACCGTCGCGCCGTGTGCCGGCCGGTGAATCACCCTTATTCCGTCACCGGCCCTCACCTGACCGGGGGCGATGACCCGCAGGTAGCTGCCAGGAGCGGCGCGCTCGGTGAACCTGCGGATCCAGCCACGCTCACCGAGCCAGCCGGCGAACGTCCGGCAGGGCACCCGCGGGTCGCTGATTTCGAGCACCAGAGAGTCGCCGACCGCCCACCTCTCCCCGAGTAGCGCATTGCTCAGGTCGACGCCGCGGGTGGTCAGGTTCTCACCGAAGCTGCCGGGCCGCAGCGGCCTGCCAAGCTCGCCTCCCCAGTTCTCCAGATCCTCCACGGCGTAGGCGTAGACCGCTTGGTCGTCGCCTCCGTGATGCCTGAGCTCGCAGATCGTGTCACCGGAGAAGCCGCTGCCACCAACACCTTTCGGGCCCGGGGCGGCGACAGCGACGGGATGGTCGACCGGGTGCTTGTCGATCCCGGTGGTGCGTCCCAACCCGGGCACCGAAATCGCCGCCGCGGCCACATTCACCGACTCGACGGAGCCGGCGGCCGAGGCACTCTCGGCTTGGTCACCACTCTCGGTTCGAACACTGAGCATGACCACAGGCTATCGGCTCGGCAACCGTGGGAGAATGGGCCGGTCATGACCAAGAGCCTGCCATTGATCTTTGCCGCGCCCCGACGCGGCAAGCCGCCTGTCCATCTCACCGACCTCGACGTCGCGGGCCGCAAGGGGGCCGTCGCAGCAGCCGGCCAACCGGCGTTCCGGGCCGATCAGCTGACCCGGCACTACTTCGCCGGGTTGACCCGTGATCACGCCGAGATGACGGACCTGCCGGCCATCGGACGGGCCGAGCTGGTGGACGCGCTGCTGCCGGAACTGCTCACCGAGGTGCGGTCGATCGCCTGCGACGACGGCGATACTCGCAAGACACTGTGGCGGGCGCACGATGGCACATTGATCGAATCGGTGCTGATGAGGTACCCGGACCGGATGACGCTCTGCGTCTCCTCGCAGGCCGGCTGCGGAATGGCCTGTCCGTTCTGCGCCACCGGTCAGGGCGGGCTGGAGCGCAACCTGTCCACCGGCGAGATCGTCGAGCAGGTCCGGCTCGCCGCGCGGGCGGCCAGGGACGGCGTGATGGGAGAGAACGGCCGGCTGTCCAACGTCGTCTTCATGGGCATGGGGGAGCCGCTGGCCAACTACAACCGGGTGCTGACCGCCGTCAAGCTGATCAGCGCCCCTGCTCCCTACGGCCTGGGTATCTCGGCGCGGTCGGTGACGGTCTCCACGGTCGGCCTGGTGCCGGCGATCGAGAAGCTGACCGCAGAGCGGATGCAGGTCCGGCTCGCGGTGTCCCTGCACGCCCCGGACGACGAACTCCGCGACACCCTGGTGCCGGTCAACGACCGCTGGAAGATCGACGAGGTGCTGCGGGCCGCCCGGGCCTACGCGGATGTCACCGGTCGCCGGGTGTCCATCGAATACGCCCTGATCAGGGATATCAACGATCAGCCGTGGCGGGCCGACCTGCTAGGCGACCTGCTCCGCCGGCACCTCGGGCAACTGGTGCATGTCAACCTGATCCCGCTGAACCCCACTCCGGGCAGTCAGTGGGACGCCTCGCCGAAACCGGTACAGGACGAGTTCGTCCGCCGGGTCAGGGCGAAGGGCGTCGCCTGCACGGTCAGGGACACGCGCGGCCGGGAGATCGCCGCTGCATGCGGCCAATTGGCGGCGTCGGAACTCTCGATGTAGGCGCCCGGCTCTTCGTCGACGTCGTCCCGACGGCCGACTGCGGTCATGCCACTCCGCAGTACTCGACGGCCAGCACAGCGAGCGTCCCGGCGGCCCGGAGCACATCGGCGATCGGCACCCGCTCGCCGGGTCCGTGCGCGAGCGTGACATCGCCAGGCCCGTACTGCACGGTCGGGATATCGGCGGTGCCGCTGATCAGTCGCAGGTCGCTGCCGTACGGCGCGGCCCAGGTCTGCTGCAGTCCACCACCGGCCGCGGCATGGGCGGCCCCGAGCTGCGCCATCAGCGCCTCCGGTCGGACGCTGCGGGCCGAATCGAACTGCCCGCCCCACCAGACGACCTGCACCGGGTGGTCGGCCAGCCACGGGTCGGCTGCGCAGACGGTGGCAACCGCCGCCTCGAACTCGGCCCTGGCCGCCGGTGCCGTCTCGTCCAACCGGACCCCGTAGCGGCCCTCTGCGACCAGCAGGTCGGGCACGGAGGACGCCCAGTCGCCGGCATGCAGCTGACCGACCTCGATGGGGTAGGGCACCTCCCAGCGGTTCATCAACGGGTCGGGCATCAGGTTTCGCCGGGTCTCCAGGTCCCGCAGCGCTGCGAACACCGGCAGGAATTTCTCGACGGCGCTCACCCCTGCCGTCCGCCGGGACCCGTGGGCCCCGAGACCCGGGACGGTCAGCCGGAACGTCAGCGCTCCCGCATTCGCCGGCACCAGATCCAGTGATGTCGGCTCGCCGATCACACATGCATCGGCCCGCCACCCGCGGGCAAGGGTCGCGAAGGTGCCGAGGCCGCCGTCCTCCTCGCCGACCACGCAGGCCAGGAGCACTTCACCCCGTAGTGGCACCCGCAGCGCGGAGAGCGCCTGGGCGGCCCAGATCGCCGCGACCAGGCCACCTTTCATGTCGCAGGCCCCTCGGCCATGGACGTCGAGGGCGTCGATCGCGCCTTCGAAGGGACCGCCGGCCGGCCAGGCGGCCAGGTTGCCGGCCGGGACAACGTCGACGTGCGAGTTGAGCATCAGCGACGGGCCGTCGCCCCGTCCCGCGATGCGGCCGACCAGACCCCAGGCTTCGTCCCGGTCCACCTCGACACCGGGAAAATCTTCGGCCGCAAGAGTCCCGGTCAGCGGGATCGGCCAGTGGTCGACCTCCGCGCCGAACCCATCCAGCCGGGCGGCCAGCACTGCCTGGATGTCGTTCTCCGCCGAAGAGCCGGAGATGCTCGGAACCTTCACCAGTTCAGCCAGTTCACCGACGACGGCGCCGGCGTGTCGATCGAGGTAGGCGAGCAGTCGGGCAGGCCAGTCGACCGGGTGGCGCTCCGCCGAGCCGACAGGTCGGGTGCGCGTTTTCACGAACGGCGGCGGTGGACCGGGCCGGGATCGGGCATGACCGTCACGGTTTGATGCGCTTGGCTCGCTGGTGCCGCCGCCAGGAGTAGGCCATCCAGGCCGACATGATCGCGGCGGTCAGCACCAGGTAGTAGTTCTCCACATTGGAGACGTGGTTGCCCAACAACAACAGGAGACACCCGACCACTCCGAGGCCGAGCAATAGGAGTTTGCCGCGTGGCGCGAAATCGCTCCAGTGTCCGTGCCAGCCCCACTCCTCGCTCGGCGCATCCGGATTGTAGGAAACGACAGTGCCGTGGTGGGCGGGCTCGAGATCCGAACCGGCACCGTGGCCGGCGGAGCCGTCCCCAAGAGATGAAACCAGCGGCGAGTCCGGCCCGGGAGTCGGACTCACGCGTTCGAGCGGGACGCCGGACACTTGAACCTCCTGCACATCTGGTGATTGGGTGGTGAAGGCCCAGTTTCGCACGCCCGCGGCCGAGCCCGGTGGTCGGCACTGGGCGCCGCCGGCGGCGGGGCACTCTGCGCCGGGGGCGAGAATGCACCGATGAGCGCCGCGATGAATCTGACCCCGCCGGCCAGCCCGCGTCGGGTGGTCATCCTGGGGTCGACCGGATCGATCGGAACCCAGGCGCTGGAGGTGATTGCCGCCCATCCGGACGAATTCGACGTGGTCGGCCTGGCCGCCGGGGGTGGCCGGGCCGAGCTGCTCGCGGCGCAGGCGGCCGAGCATCCGGGGGCAGTGTTGGCGCTGGCCGACGGCTCGGTCTCATTCCCCGGGTCATTCCCCGGGTCATTCACAGGGTCATTCACAGGGTCGTCTCCAGGGTCGTTTCCCGGCCGGACGGTGCTGACCGGGCCGGACGCAGCCGCCGAGCTGGCCGGCACCGTCGCCTGCGATGTGGTGCTCAACGGGATCACCGGCTCGATCGGGCTCGGGCCGACCCTGGCCGCGCTGCGGGCCGGTCGCATCCTCGCCCTGGCCAACAAGGAGTCACTGGTGGCCGGCGGATCGCTGGTACTGCGGGCTGCCACACCCGGCCAGATCGTGCCGGTGGATTCCGAACACTCGGCGCTCGCCCAGTGCCTGCGCGGCGGTGCAGCCGACGAGGTGGCTGCGCTGGTACTGACCGCGTCCGGCGGACCGTTCCGCGGCCGCTCCGCCGGGCAGCTGGCGGGGATAACCGTGTCCGACGCCCTGGCCCACCCGACCTGGGCGATGGGGCCGGTGGTCACCGTCAACTCCGCGACGCTGGTCAACAAGGGACTCGAGGTCATCGAGGCGCACCTGCTGTTCGGGATTCCCTACGACCGGATCAAGGTCGTCGTCCACCCGCAGTCGGTGATCCACTCGATGGTCACTTTCCGAGACGGGTCGACCCTGGCCCAGGCGTCTCCGCCGGACATGCGGCTGCCGATCGCGCTGGCCTTGTCCTGGCCGGCCCGGATGGACCGGGTCGCCGCGGCCTGCGACTTCTCGACCGCCGCGTCGTGGACCTTCGAGCCGGTCGACCGGGTCGCCTTCCCCGCGCTGGATCTGGCGATTGCCGCCGGTGCCGCAGGTGGGCTGGTACCAGCGGCGTTCAACGCCGCGAACGAGCAGGCCGTCGCCGCCTTCTTGACGGGCAAGCTGCCGTTCACCGGCATCACCGGCGTGCTCGACCGCGTCGTGGACGAGGCAGACCACCTCCGGGCCGAACCGGCCACTGTCGCCGACGTCGAAGCCGCTGAAGGCTGGGCAAGGGGGCGGGCCGACGAACTGATCAGGCTTTCCCCGGTTCGCTGATCGATGCGCGCCCGGCCGCCGCCAGGCATCCTGAAATGAGGGCGGAATCGGCTGTGAGCCGAACCGTTGATCACCCCGGGCGTCAAAGGTGCGGAACACTGGAGTCCGGCGCTCCGATAGATCGCCCGGGCGATCGTACTGCGGCCGACCCATCCACCCACCACCGACGAGCCAGTCCGAGCAGGAGTGAAACAGCACCGATGTTGACCGCAATCGGAATCGTCCTGTTCGTTCTCGGCCTGTTGTTCTCGATCGCCTGGCACGAGCTCGGGCACCTGACCTTCGCGAAGCTCTTCGGCGTCCGAGTCACCCAGTACATGGTCGGGTTCGGCAGGACGCTCTTCTCCCGAACCAGAGGCGAGACCGAGTACGGCATGAAGGCCGTTCCGCTCGGCGGCTACATCCGGATGGTCGGGATGGTGCCGCCCGGAAAGGACGGGCGCAGACGCGGCCCGTCGACCACCGCCGCGGGGCTGCCGGGAATCTTCCGGCAGATCATCGAGGACACCAGGGCCGGCGACCGGGCCGCCGTCGCCCCGACGGACGACGGACGCCAGTTCTACCAGCTGCACCCGGCCAAGCGGATCGTCGTCATGTTCGCCGGGCCGTTCCAGAATCTGCTCCTGGCCCTGGTGCTGTTCGGCGTGATCGTGATGGGAATCGGGCTGCCGACCACCATTCCGGTGATCGACGCCGTCACTTTGTGCGTTCTCCCGGCCACCACCGCGACGAGGGACTGTCCGGCCACCGGATATACGAAGACCCCGGCAGCGGCAGCAGGCCTGCTCCCCGGCGACCGGATCGTCAACATCAACGGCACTGCGATCGACAGCTGGGATCAACTGCGGCAGCTGATCCGATCCGAGGCCGGCCAGACTGTTCCGCTCACCTACCAGCGCAAAGGCGTGTCGACGACCGTGCAGGTGCCGATTGTCGAGAACACCCTGGGCGTGTTCGACGCGAACGACAAGCAAATCGGCACCACCACCGGCGGCTTCCTCGGAATCTCGCCGGCCCAGGAGTACCAGACCCAGTCGGCGGGTGCTGCATTCGCCCTGACCGGTCAGTTCATCGGCCGGGCGGCCAAGGCGGTCGTCCAGATTCCGTCCCGCATCCCGGCGCTGTGGAACTCGATCTTCGACGGCAAGCCCCGCGACCAGAACACCCCGGTGGGCATCGTCGGGGCCGGCCGCATCAGTGGTGAGATCCTCGCCCTGAACACCGGAGTGAAGGACAAGATCTCGCTGTTCGTACAACTGCTGGCTGGTTTCAACATGAGTCTTTTCCTGCTGAACCTGCTGCCGCTGCTGCCGCTGGACGGCGGGCACATCCTGGGCGCAGTCATCGAATGGGTCCGTCGCGGCTGGGCGAAGCTCCGCCGGGCCCGCGACCCGGGGCCGTTCGACGTGGCCAAGCTGATGCCCGTCGCCTATGTGGTGGCATTGTTGTTCATCGGGCTGTCGCTGCTGACCCTCGTCGCCGACGTCGTCAACCCGGTCAAGCTCTTCGGCTGACGGATCCCGTCGAGCGACGTCCCGCTCACACCGAAACCCTCGGAACACCGAAACACCGGATCAGAGAACTGGAAGTAACAACGATGTCGCAGTCTGGATTCGCCCCATCGGCGTCCGGCGGCCCGATCGCGATCGGGCTGGGGATGCCGACCCTCCCTGCGGACCGGGTGGTCCCGGTGCTCGCGCCCCGCCGACCCACCCGCCAGCTCAACGTGGGCGGCGTCTGGGTCGGCAGCGACCACCCGATCTCGGTGCAGTCGATGTGCACCACCAAGACGGCCGACATCAACGCCACCCTGCAGCAGATCGCCGAGCTCACCGCGTCCGGCTGCCAGATCGTCCGGGTCGCGGTGCCGGACACCGACGACGCCGAGGCGCTGCCGGCGATCGCGAAGAAGTCGCAGATACCGGTGATCGCGGACATCCACTTCCAGCCGCAGTACGTCTTCGCCGCCATCGACGCGGGCTGCGCGGCTGTCCGGGTCAACCCCGGCAACATCCGCAAGTTCGACGACCAGGTCGGCGCGATCGCCAGGGCCGCCAAGGACGCCGGCATCGGGATCCGGATCGGGGTCAACGCCGGTTCCCTGGACAAGCGGCTGCTGGAGAAGTATGGCAAGGCCACCCCGGAGGCGCTGGTGGAGTCCGCCCTGTGGGAGTGCTCCCTGTTCGAGGAGCACGACTTCCGCGACATCAAGATCTCGGTCAAGCACAACGATCCGGTGATCATGGTTCGCGCGTACGAGTTACTGTCCGAGCAGTGCGACTATCCGTTGCACCTCGGGGTGACGGAGGCCGGCCCCGCCTTCCAGGGCACCATCAAGTCAGCGGTGGCCTTCGGGGCGCTGCTCGGTAGGGGGATCGGCGACACCATCCGGGTATCCCTGTCCGCGCCGCCGGTTGAAGAGGTCAAGGTCGGCCTGCAGATCCTGGAGTCGCTGAACCTGCGCGAGCGTGGGCTGGAGATCGTGTCCTGCCCAGCGTGTGGGCGGGCCCAGGTCGACGTCTACAAGCTCGCCAACGAGGTCACGGCGGGACTCGAGGGGATGGACGTGCCGCTGCGGGTCGCGGTCATGGGCTGCGTGGTGAACGGCCCGGGGGAGGCCCGTGAAGCCGATCTCGGGGTCGCCTCCGGCAACGGCAAGGGCCAGATCTTTGTCAAGGGCGAGGTGATCCGCACGGTTCCTGAGTCGGAGATCGTCGAGACCCTGATCGAGGAGGCCCAGAAACTGGCCGAGGCCATGCGGGCCGCCGGGTACGTCAGCGGCCGGCCCTCGGTCGGCGTGGCCTGAGCGGGTGCCGGTGACCCCGCAGTCCAGCAACGGTCTGAGGGCGCTCAGTTGATCCCGCTGCTCAGTACCGGCGCGGCCCGGGTTCTCGGAGCCGCGCAGCGTGACCAGGTGGCCAGGGTGCTGGCCGCAGAGCCGGTGGCGAACTGCCTGGTAGCGGCTCGTTTCGAGCAGGCCGGGATGGACCGGCGGGTGCTGGGCGGCCGGTTCTGGGGGGTCGGCGGTGGCCGGGACGGACTGTGCTTCGACGGCCCGAACCTGGTGCCGCTCAGCGGAGACAAGCAGACCATCAAGGCATTCGCGCAGGCCGCCTCCCGGGAGGGCCGGCGGTGCGCGTCGATTCTGGGCTCGGCCGAACTGGTGCTCCCGTTGTGGGACCGGCTGACCGCCCGGTGGGGGGACGCGCGTGAGGTGCGACCCGACCAACCGCTGCTGGTCTGCCCGGAGCCGTCGCGGTGCGCCCCGGACCCGACGGTCCGGCAGGTGCTGCCTGCTGAATTGGACAGCTACTACCCGGCCGCGGTGGCGATGTTCACCGAGGAGGTGGGTGTCGACCCGACGCTGCCCGACGGCGGTTCCGGATACCGGGCCAGGGTCGCCGAGCTGATCGGCGAGGGCCGGTCCTTCGCCCGGTTCGACGGCGGCCGGGTGGTGGTCAAGGCGGAGATCGGCTCGCTGTCGTCCCGGGCGGCGCTGATCCAGGGCGTCTGGGTGGCGCCGGAATTTCGCGGCACAGGTTTGGCGGCGCCAGCCGTGGCCACCCTGGTCGAGCACATCCTGACACTGCGCCGGATCCCCAGTCTCTACGTCAACCAGCACAACCACGCCGCCAGGGCCGCCTACCGCCGGGTCGGCTTCCGGCAGGTCGGCACCTTCGCCAGCGTGCTGTTCTGACCGGCCGGACCGGCTGGAATCGGGCCCGTGGATCAGTACCGTTCGGGCCCGTGGCGGGAGCCCGGACCGGGATACTGAGGCCCATGCGATCCCGTGGCCAGACCCGTCGCAACGTCCGATCCCAGCGCGGCCGGCTGTCCCCGCCGCTCCGGCTGCTGCTGATCGGCTCGTTGTTGCTCGCGGCTGCGTGCACATCGACGCCTCCGCCCCCCGCTGCCGGGGATGCGCCGGACGCGACGGTCGCCGCCTTCGTCGCGGCCTGGAGAGCCGCCAAGCCGGAACCGATCGCCGCCCTCACCACAGACCCGGGGACGGCAGGTCAACAACTCGGGTCAATCCTGAAGAACCTCGCCCCGACCCGCCTGACCGTCACCACGGGGCCGATCACCCGCAGTTCGAACGACTCGGCACAGACCACTGCCACCTACCTCTGGACCCTTCCGCACAAGGTGTCCTGGAAGTACGTCGCGGCGTGGCCGCTGGCCCGGAAATCGGCCTCCGACCCATGGCGGGTCCAGTGGGCCGCCACGGTGATCAACCCGAAGCTGGGTCCCGCCCAGACCGCTGCCCTGCGGACCGCGGCGGCCACCGACGGCGCCCTTCTGGACCGCGCCAACCAGCAGATCATCGGCCCGGTCACCGTGTTCTCTGTCGTCGCCCTACCGGGCAAGGTGACGAACCTACCGGTCACCGCCGCTGCGCTGGAGAAGGTGCTGAAACCGTTCGACGCCAGCGTCACCGTCGCATCGGTGACTGCCGGGGTGGCGAAGGCGGATGCAAAGGCCGGTTACACGGTGACCAATCTGCGGGAGTCGGACTACCAGCGGGTTCGCGTGCAGCTGGCCAGTCTTCCAGGCCTGATCTTTCCATCGACAATTCGAGATCTGCCGCCCACCAAGGACTTCGCGAAGATCCTCCTGTCGGAGGTGCAGCCCGTCGCGGCGAAGATGGCGCTCGGTACCGCCGGCTGGCGGGTGGTTTCGCTGGATACCACCGGCGCTGAACTCGACACCCTCGCGAGCGTCGATCCCAAACCGGGCGCAAATGTGACGTTGAGCATGGACTCCGGGATCCAACAGGCGGCGGAGGCGGCGCTGGCCGGAACCCCGGAGCCGGCCGTGCTGGTCGCGATCAAACCGTCGACGGGGGAGATCCTCGCTGTCGCCCAGAACGCCCCGGCCAACGCCCAGGGCCCGCTGGCCCTGATGGGCGAGTACCCACCGGGGTCGACGTTCAAGGTGGTGACCGCCACCGCCGGATTCGACGCCAAGACGGTCACCCCCACCACCGAGGTCGACTGCCCAGGCCAGGTGGTCGTCAGCTCCCATTCCATCCACAACGAGGGCTTCGAGCTGGGGACGGTGCCGCTGACCACTGCCTTCGCGAAGTCGTGCAACACCACCTTCGCGAAGCTGGCCACCACGCTGCCGGATGCGGCGCTGCCGGCGGCCGCGAGCGAGTACGGCATCGGCCGGGATTTCGTCATCCCGGGGTTGACCACGCTGACTGGGAAGGTGCCGGTTCCCGACTCGACGGAGCAGAAGGCCGAGAACGGATTCGGCCAGGGCGTCGTGCTGGTCACCCCCTTCTCCCAGGCGCTGATGGCCGCGACCGCCGCCACCGGCAACATGCCGACGCCGACCTTGATCAAGGGTGCGACCACGACGATCGACTCTCCGGCGCCGCCGCGTTCGGCGTTGAGCCGGTCGGGGATCCGCGTCCTGATGCGGGCCGTGGTGACGGACGGCACCGCCCGGGTGCTGCAGGACGCCGGTGAGGTGTACGCGAAAACCGGAACGGCCGATTTCACCGATCCGAAGGGGCAGGTACACGCCCACGCCTGGACGGTCGGGTTCCGCGGCGACCTGGCTTTTTCGGTGCTCATCGTGGCCGGCGACACCTCCAAGCGGACGAATCTGATCGCCGACGCCTTCCTCAAATCGGTCCCGGCCGGCTGACCGTAGGCTGGGGCCATGTTGCGCACGATCCTGACCCCAGGGGTGCAGAGCCCGACCCGGTCCGTCCCGGCGTGCATCCCCCGGCCGGAATACGTCGGTAAGGCCCGGCCTGCCAAGAGCACCGAGCCCTGGGTGCAGACCGCCGAGACGATCGAGAAGATGCGCCTGGCCTCCACTCTCGCGGCCCGCGCGCTGGCCGAGGCCGGCCGGGCCGTCGCCCCCGGCGTCACGACGGACGCGCTGGACGAGATCGTCCACACCTACCTCTGCGACCACGGCGCCTACCCGTCGACCCTGGGCTACCGGCAGTTCCCGAAGTCCTGCTGCACCTCGCTGAACGAGGTGATCTGCCACGGCATCCCGGACTCCACGGTGATCCAGGACGGCGACATCGTCAACATCGACGTGACCGCGTTCATCGGCGGCGTGCACGGCGACACCAACGCCACCTTCCTGGCGGGCAACGTCTCCGAGGAGAACCGACTCCTCGTCGAACGTACGGAGGAAGCCCTGCGCCGGGCGATCAAGGCCGTCGCGCCGGGCCGTCAGCTCAACGTGATCGGCCGGGTGATCGAGTCCTACGCCCGGCGGTTCGGCTACGGCGTGGTCCGCGACTACACCGGCCACGGCGTCGGCAAGGCATTCCACTCCGGGCTGGTCATCCTGCACTACGACGAGCCGAGCGTCACCACCGTCATCGAGAAGGGCATGACCTTCACCATCGAACCGATGATCAACCTCGGGGGCATCGAATGGGACATCTGGGCCGACGACTGGACGGTCACCACGAAGGACAAGTCCTGGAGTGCGCAGTTCGAGCACACGCTGTTGGTCACCGATACCGGAGCCGAGATCCTCACCCTCCCGTAGGCCTACCGGCCTGGCGATCTCAACCGTCTCCAGTGCAGGACTTCTGAGGCCTTTCAGGGCGTCCGGTAGAGCTCGCTCAGCAGCTCGACGACAGCTGCGGTGGCGGGATGCCGGTCGCCGCGCCACCACGCCAGCGCCACGGTGATCGGCGGTGCGTCCCGGACGGGACGGTAGGCGACGCCGGGTCGCGGGTACTGGGCGACAGTCGCCTCGGAGGTCAGCCCGACCGCCGAGCCTGCGGCGATGAGATCCAGCCAGTCGTCGATGTCGTGGGTTGCGATGATCTCGCCAGGTCGGTGGTCCGCGGGCCACAGGTCGAGGCTGGTGGTCCCCGTCCGGCGGTCCAGCGCCAACGTCCGGACGGCCAGGTCGGCCAGCCGCAGCGTCCGGCGCCGGATCCAGGGGTCGTCCGCCGCGAAGGCGCAGAACCTGCGTTCCAGCCCGACGACGCTCGAGTCGAACCGCTTGGCGTCCGGCGGTGTGCGGGCAATGGCCAGGTCGCAGCTGCCCTCCGCCAACCCGGCGGTCGAACTGTTGTTGCGCACCAACAACAGTTCCGTCTCCGGCCGCACCATCCGCCACCGCCGCTGGAAGGCGACTGTGTGCCGCCCGACCGAAGCCCAGGCATAGCCGATCCGGAGCCGGTCGTGGCCGGTGGCGGCGTCCCGGACCAGGTTGTCCAACTCGGCGAGCAACTGGCGGGCGCGTGGTATCACTCTGGCCCCGGCCGGGGTGAGAGCGACCTCGCGGGTGGTCCGGCGTAGCAATCTGCAGCCCAGCGCGGTTTCCAGCGAAGCGAGGGTGCGGGAGACCGCGGCCTGCGACACGCCGAGGTCGATGGCCGCGTCGGTGAACGTCCCGGTGTCGACGATCGCGACAAGGCACCGCAGCTGGCGGATCCCGACCTTGGGCAAGCCTTTCGCCTCGAGCGCAGGCCGATTCATAACCGGAGTGTATGAGTCGTTGGCGCTATGCATTTTGTGCGGGGGAGCAGCGCCGGTCAGACTTGCAACGTGGACACAGCAGGCGACGCAGGCACCTGCCGACTGGAGGCGGCCGTCCCGCCGGCCACGTCCGGTCGACGGAGAGCCGACGCTGCCGGGCTGGCCACCATGCTAGGCAGCGCGTTGTCCTCGCAGGTGGGTGCTGCCATCGGTTCGGTGGCGTTTCCGGTCATCGGCCCGGTCGGTGTAGTGGCGATCCGGCAGTTCGTGTCCGCGTTCGCGCTGCTGGTCGCGGCGCGGCCGCGGTTGCGGTCGTTCAGCTGGGCGCAGTGGTGGCCGACGATGCTGCTCGGCCTGGTCTTCGGCGTGATGAACCTGGGCCTGTACACGGCAGTGGACCGGATCGGGCTCGGTCTCGCGGTGACTCTGGAGTTCCTCGGCCCGCTCGGGGTGGCGCTCGCGGCCGCCCGGTCCAGGGCGGTCGGCGGCTGCGCGCTGATCGCGATCGCCGGTGTGGTGCTGCTGACCAACCCGCGGCCGACCACCGACTGGTTCGGCGTCGGCGCCGGCCTGGTCGCCGCGGCTGCCTGGGCGAGCTACATCCTGCTCAACCGCGAGGTCGGCCGGCGGCTGCCCGGTGTCCAGGGATCCGCTGCGGCAGCAGGGATCTCGGCGCTGCTGTTCATTCCGGTCGCGATCGTGACCCTCCTGGCCCATCCGCCGACCGTGCTCGCCCTGTGGTGTGCGATCACCGCCGGGCTGCTCTCCTCTGTCGTCCCGCAGGTCGCCGACATCATCACTTTGCGGCGGGTCCCGGCGCAGCTGTTCGGCATCCTGATGAGCGCACACCCGGTGTTCGCCGCGCTGGTCGGGCTGATCGGCCTGCACCAGCACCTGACCGCCGGCCAGTGGAGCGGGATCGGCGCGATCATCGCCGCCAACACCTGGTCGGTCTACCTGGCTGCGACCGCTCGGCGACCCGTCGCAGCCGGCTGATCGAATCAGCAGGCAGGTTGGACCGGCTCGGCGGCCGGCGTCGGCTATCTGGCGGGCCGACCTGATTCGATCCGCTCGACGACGACCATCGAATTGGGCGTCAGTAGCGAGCGAACGACCTGAGCGAGGAGAGGGCGGGGAGTTCTGTAGAAGGACTCGAGCACGTAGCTGGTCTCGGCAACTATCAGATCGGCGAGGAACAGTTCAGGCTCGGCGTGAAGTTAGGCAGAAGCGCGCGCCGCCATCGCCGGCGGATCGCCGGTGAGATGTCGGATGAGGATGTATGTCGACGAAGGCGCTCACCGGCCACTGCGCGCGCGCACCGCACGAGTCCGGGCGATGACATCGTCCCAGGCGGCATTCCGCTTACCGGCGTCGACGGCGATCGTCCCGGCGAGTTCGAGGAAATCCGGGGTGCGGGCGAGCAGTGCCCGGTCGCCATCGACCCGAAAAAGGATCGTGTCAACCTCTTTGAGGCCCAACGCGTCCCGCACGATCTTCGGCACAGTCACCTGGCCGTTGGAGCTCACCCGAGCTGCTGTCCCCTTCGTCATGCTCCTTACTCTTCACGCAAAGTAAGGATAGAGCGCCAACCCTGCCCCCACCGGCCCGCGGCGCAGCGTTCGAGTCGTCCGTCGGGACGGTCAGCCCAGCCGGTCGTCGTCCGGCGGCCGGCGCCCGTTGGTCGCGGATTGAGCGGGCGGCACCGATCGATCGCCCGGAGCCTCCCGCGTGACAAGCACTTCTACCCCGCCGGCAACCAGGGCCTGGAGGAGGTCCGGGGGCGGGGCCGCGTCCGTGACCAGGTAGTGGGCGCTTCCCAACTCCGAGATCTGCGCGAACAGGCTCCGCCCGAATTTCGACGAGTCCGCCAATATCGCGACCCGGGCGGCCCGGGAAATCATTTCGCGCATCATCGCCGCCTCGGCGAGATTGCTCGTGGTGAAGCCGGCGTCGGCCGACACCGCGCCCACGCCGATCAATGCCAGGTCGCAACGGATGTCGAGCTCCACACCATTGGCCTCACGAAAGCTCACCGGCCCGATCGTCGTCTGGGTCAGCGAGCTGACCGCTCCGCCGAAGACGTACAGATAGCGGACGGCGGACGACGCCAACGCCGGACCGACCAGGAGATTGTTCGTCGCAACGGTGAGGTCGTGATGGTTGCGCAGATGACGGGCCAGGGCCAGCGTCGTCGTCCCGCCGTTGATCATGATAGTGGAGCTGTCCTGCACCAGCGACGCGGCCAGCGCGGCAATCTTCTCCTTCTCGGCCTCCTGCAGGCGCAGTCGGACATCGACGGTCGAGTCCCGGGAGGTGGTCGAATTGCTGACCGCGCCGCCGTAGGTGCGCACCAGCACGCCCTCGGCGCTGAGCTGATCCAGGTCCCGCCTGACCGTGTCGATCGAGACCCCGAAATGTGCGGCGAGGTCGGTAACAGTCACCTGGCCCGCCTCGGCAACGTACGACGCCAACCGTGCCTTCCGCCCGGCCGGAAGGTGACGAGGCCGATCGGCCCTGGTGGTCACAGATCCTCCGATCGAATGCAGACCCTGACGAATATGCCGTCAGATCCATTCGTAGAACCGCAGACTACGCCAAACGAGTTGCTACGACTCATACCTAGGTCGCGGATATCTGCCGGAGTCTGCTGATGTATGCAGGATTTTTCTTGCCTGGTTCCCATGGGCACTGCTAGCGTCGCGTAGACCAGCAAACAGCTGTAGAAGTCTCACGACAAAGGAGTTGGAGATGGCGGCTTTCGGCATCCCGGTGCGCGCCCGGCTGAGGCGGTTCGGTGCAATGGTGACCGCGGCGGCGGTGGTGGGTGCCGCAGTGGTCGGGTGCGGGAGCACCAGCAGCAGCTCGAGCGGCCCCGGTAGTGCAACCGGCAGCGCCAGCGGCAGCGCGCCGGCCGGTGGGACGGTCACCCTCGAATTCGCCCAGTGGTGGGGGGCGGAGCTGCCCGACGGGGCCTTCCAGTCGATGATGACGGACTTCGAGTCCCAGAACCCGGGGATCAAGGTCAAGCTGCTGACCGGGCCGTACGCCTCCACCAAGCAGTTGCTGGTGACGGGCGCCGCCTCCAAGACGCTGCCGGATGTCGTCGGTCTCGACGGGGCCTGGGTAAACGATTTCGCCAAGCAGGGTGCGATCGCCGATCTGTCCGCGTTGATGTCGGATGCCAAGTACGACCCGACCCAGTTGGCGAGCCAGATCCAGGTCGACGCCAAGACCTACATGATCCCGGTGGTCAACTTCGTCTACCCGCTTTTCGTCAACCAGGACCTGCTGGCCAAGGCGGGTGTCAACAAGGCGCCGACCACACGTACGGAATTCATGGACGCGGCCAAGAAGGTCTCGGCGCTGGGCGGCAACGTCAAGGGCTGGGCACTCCCGCTGGACACCGCCGTCCCCAACGGCATCCAGAACGATGTGATGTCGTGGTTGTGGGCCTCCGGCGGCAGCATGCTGACCAAGGACGCCAAGCCCAACCTGACCAGCCCGGAGGTCGCCGCGGCCGTCGACTACGTCAAGTCCCTGTACGACGCCGGAGTGATAGCGCCGGGGGCGCTGACCATGAAGGAGCAGGACAAGGTCGAAAAATTCACCAACGGACAGGTCGGCATGGTGATTGATTCGCTCGCCCACATCAACCTGATCAAGAAGAACAACCCGAAGCTGAAGTTCTCCGTCAGCGCCATTCCGGCCGCCGACGGATACACCGGTAAGCGGGGCCTGCCCTATGCCTCGTGGGGAATTGGCGTCGCCGACAGTTCGGCGCACAAGGCCGAGGCCTTCGAACTCGTCCAGTTCCTGATGAGCACGAAGGTCAATTCCCAGATCAGCACGCTGGCCAACGGCTTCCCGGGTACAAAGGCGTCCGAGCCCGACTTCAGCAAGAGCGACCCGATGTTCAAGACGGCGTTCGACATCTACAAAGCCGGCACCCCGGCGAACGAATTCGTCGGACTGCCCAAGTCGGAAGAGCTTATGCGCTCCTTCGACGAGCAGCTCCAGTTGGTGCTGACGGGCAAGCAGGGTGCAAAGGAAGGTCTGGCCAACGCCCAGAGGGCCTGGTCCTCGGTTCTGTAGACCCCTCCGGGCACGGACGGGGCCGCGCCGGCTCGGGCCGGAGCGGCCCCGCATCGAAGGAGAACGAGATGGCCGTCACCACCAGGCCGCCGGCGGTTCGCCCGGCAGGCCGGAATAGCCTCGCCCGCAGGAAGTGGGTACCGATCGCGTACCTGTCGCCGACGGTGTTGCTGATCGTCGGCCTGATGGTGATCCCCGTCGTCATGGTGGTCACGTATTCGCTCAAGGACAACGTCATCGTCAGCAAGAACCCGGTGCTGGTCGGGTTTGCCAATTACACGAAGGTCCTCACCGATCAGCGTTTCCTCGACGCTGTGAAGAACACGTTGGTATTCATCGTCGCCAGTACCGCCGCCCATTTGGTGCTGGGTCTGGCGTTCGCCCTGATGCTGAACTCGAAGCTGCTGGGTGGGGTGGCCAGGGCCCTGTTCCGGGTGGTGTACATCCTTCCCTGGTTGTTCACCGTCGCGGTGATCGCGGTTCTCTGGCGGCTGATGCTCGACCCCTACGGCGTCCTCAACTACCTCCTCAAAGCCATCGGCCTCATCCGGCAGGAGGTCGACTGGTTCGGCGACCCGACAACGGCCCTGTGGGCGCTCACCTTCGTCAACATCTGGGCGGGCTACCCGTTCTTCATGATCAGCATCCTGGCCGGCCTGCAGGGCATACCCACGGATCTGTACGAGGCGGCGGCCGTCGACGGGGCGACCGGGCCGAAGCAACTGCGGTATGTGACCCTCCCGCAACTCAAGCCGGTGCTGCTCAGCATGGCCGTCCTCGACCTGATCTGGACCTCGCAACAATTCGCGCTGATCTGGATGACCACGGGCGGTGGTCCGCTGAATGTGACTGAGATGCTCAGCACATACACCTATAAACAGGCGTTCAGCAATTACGAGTTCTCCACCGCATCCGCGAGCGCCGTCATCGTGCTGTTGCTGACCATGATCCTGGCATTCTTCTACGTCCGTCACCAGAAGGAGGGGTGAGCGGGTTGTCCACGGTGTCCACGATCCCTGCAGTGCCCACCGGATCCGGCCCTGGCTCACATCACCTACTGGGCAGGAAGATCCTGCTGATGATCGGTTTGTGCGTCGGTGCGGTATTCGCCGGCCTCCCCGTGCTGTGGATGCTCGCCACGTCCTTCAAAGCGAACGGAGAGGTCTTCGAGGCCCCCCCGCGGCTGATCACCAATAGCTTCTCGTTCCAGGCCTACGGTAAAATCCTCGGCGATCCCACCCAGCTGCGATTCTTTCTCAACAGCTACATCGTCGCCCTGTCGGTGACCGCGTTCACCCTGGTCGTCGCGATCCTGGCCGCCTACGCCTTCAGCAGATTCAAATTCCCGTTCAAGAAAATCATCAATATCGTCATCATCAGCGTCCAGGCGGTCCCGCCGATCACCCTGGTGATTCCCTATTTCGGCCTGATGGTCGGCCTCGGTCTCTACAACACCTACCAGGGCCTGATCCTGACGCACATGGTGTTCACGCTGCCGTACGCGATCATCATGATGACGGCGTACTTCAACACGTTGCCACGGGAGCTGGACGAGTCGGTCAAGGTGGACGGGGCCAACAGCTGGACGGCGCTCTGGCGGATCCTCGTTCCCATCTCGGTCCCGGGACTGGTGGCCGTCGGCGTCTACACCTTCATGATCTCGTGGAACGAATACCTGTTCGCCCTGACCCTGACCAGGACGGACGAAATGCGGACCGTTCCGATCGGGATCCAGCTGCTGATGGGTCAGCATTCCTACGAGTGGAATCAGATGATGGCGATGAGCATTCTCGGGTCCATTCCGGTCCTGATCCTGTTCCTGATCTTCCAACGCCGGTTCATCGGCGGCCTTTCGGCCGGCGCCGTGAAGGCCTGACAGCTCATTGTGCGACACCTACCCACCATAAAAGGAGACCTGCATCAATGCTGACCACCGGCAAGGTGATCCTCGATCTGGCGAACGAGCATAATTTCGCCGTCCCTGCTTTCAATATCAGCGACTGGGCGATGTTCACCGGCATCCTTGCAATCAGTGAGGAGAAACAGTCACCGCTGCTGGTCGCCATTCACCCCGATGAGGTCAGGCACATCGGCGCGGATCTGATCGGAGCCATCGCCGTCGCGGCGCGCCGGTCGAGCGTCCCGATCGCGATCCACTGGGACCACGGAGCGAGCTACGAGGAGATACTGAGCGCCATCCAGCTGGGTTTCACCTCGGTGATGATCGACGGTTCGATGCTGCCGTTCGACGGGAACGTCGCCGTGACCAGGAAGGTCGCCGAGGCGGCGCATGCCGTCGGCCTGTCCGTCGAAGGCGAACTGGGCACCATCGGGTCGACCGACACCGAAGCGGAGGCCGGCGCCGCGGCGATCATCTACACCAACCCGGACGACGCGATGATCTTCATCAAGGAAACGGGGGTGGACAGCCTGGCGATCGCGATCGGTACCTATCACGGCCTTTACCCCGCCACCCTCAAGCCGGAGCTCAAGCTGGAGCTGCTCGAAGAGATCAAGAGCCGCGTCGACATTCCGCTCGTGCTGCATGGCGGTTCGAACAACCCCGATGACGAGATCGCCAAGGCCGTCAAGCTGGGTATCAACAAGATCAACATCTCCAGCGACATCAAGGTGGCTTATCACGACAAGATGCGGGAAGTGCTGGCGGACAAGGGTCTGCGTGAGCCGCTCACCATCCAGCCACCGTGCGTGGCCGCGATGAAGGAAGTGGCCGGGCACAAGATCGACCTGTTCGACGCGGCCGGCAAGGCGTCACTGTATTGAAGGGGGGCACCGACGCGGCATCGGACGTCGTCCTCGGTCTGGGCAATTGCGTCGACTACGAGCTGAAGCTCTCCGGACCGGTATTGCATGAACTCGTGTTGGAACACGCCATTTCCCGGGCAGATTTATCCACCGAGCCGGCCATCACCTCGGAGCGGCAGCTGGTCATCTCCATCCTCACTTACCTGCGTAGAGGCGATGGGGGAGAGCATTTCGTCGGCGCCGCGGCGGCTCTCGACACCTTTTCCCACCGGTTTCCGCACAAGGTGGCCCTCGGCGGAACCTCGGTGCGCGCCGGTGTCGTGATGAGCCGGCTCGGTGTCCCCTCGACCCTGCACCTGGTGAGCCTGAACAGCCATGTCCGACAGCTACTGCCGCCGGACTGCCGGTTCATCAGCGCCACGACCGACGAAACCCTCTATCCGCACCTGATTGTCCAGTACGACCAGGGAATCGGGGTCCGGGCGAACGACATCGACATCCGGGCACCCGCGTCGAACAGATTGATCTATGTCAACGATCCGGCCAACGAGGAACTTCCGTTGAGCCCGGAACTGGACCGGACACTGGCCGGCGCGAAGCTGTTCCTCGTCTCCGGCTTCAATGCCGTGCGCGACGAGGTTCTGCTGCGCAACCGGCTCGACGCACTGATCACGGCCATGCTGCAGTTGCCGGCCGGTGCGTTCGTCTATTTCGAGGACGCCGCTTATCACGAACCGTTGCTACGGGCGCGGGTACGAGATGCCCTGGTCGGCCTGGTGGACATCCACGGCCTCAACGAGGACGAATTCCAGGCGTACCTGGGTCGGAGCGTCGAGTTGCTATCGGTCGACGACGTTTCCCGCGCCCTCGCCGACCTGCGCACCCTCATCCCGGCGCCGACCCTGGTTGTGCACACCAGCCGGTGGTCGGCGGCCGTCGGTGACAATGCCGAGACCTATCTCGCGGCACTGGATCAGGGAATGGCGATCGCGAGCACCCGATACCGGTATGGCGACGACTACGACGACGCCAGGTACCAGGAGCTTCGGGCGCAGGCCCGCAGAGAAGACGCCACGGCCTTCTCCGTCGGGTTGCGCGAGCGGATGGGAGCCGCGGTCTGCTGTCGCCCTGGTTTCCAGATCACCGCCACCGAATCCACCACCGTCGGGCTGGGCGATACCTTCGTCGGCGGCTTCCTCGCCTCCCTCGCGAAGAGAGCAAGGTTCGAGCCTGCTGTGACCAGCGCGGACCGCTAGGTGTCGTCGGAAGTCGTTGGTGCAGTCTGCACCCACCCGGTTAGACTGGGCACCATGTCGCACGTGATCCAGATTCGAGATGTGCCTGATGATGTCCACGAGGCCCTCCGGCAGGCAGCCGGCGCGAGCGGCCTCTCGCTGACCAGGTACGTGCTGGCTGAGCTGCAAAACCTCGCCCAGCGCGCCGAATCGGTCCGGCACAACGCGGCCGTCATCCGCATCACCCAGACGCGAGTGGGCGGGGGTGTCGACCGTCGGACGATCCTCGATGCTGTCTGCGAGGGCCGGGACGGGTGAATGTCGACCGGTGAATGTGATCGACGCTGGGGTTGTCGTGGAACTGGTCGCTGGGGATCTGGACCCGAACCTGCTCGGCGCGGAGGATTTGGCGGCGCCACACCTCATCGACAGCGAAGTGACCAACGTGCTGCGTCGGCTCGTCCTGCAGGGGAACCTGACCGGGCAACAGGGTGAATTTGCGATGGACGGCTTCCTCGGTCTGTCGCTGAGCAGATATCCCGCCGACTGGCTGCGCCCGAGGATGTGGGCGCTGCGGCACAACGTGAGCGCTTACGACGCCACCTATCTGGCGCTGGCCGAGTTGACCGGTGCGACTGCCCTGCTGACCACCGACGCCCGCCTGGCCAACACTCCCGGCATCCGGTGCCGCGTCGTCGTGCTCTGAGCGGGGCTTCGATCGGGTGACAAGGTACCGGCGGAGTCTGCGCTGCCGGCCCGCCGGCGGCACGTGGGCGCCCATGATCTGGGCAGCGGAATGCTGCCAATCCGCCCGTTGACCGAGTCCGCCAGTTCGCCCAGCGACATTTGTACGATCCAGCGGACAGCTTGCCCGTGACCACGATGCCCGTCTCGCAGCTCCGCGATCACCTGTCGGAATTGGTGGACTCGGTCAGGCTGGCGCACGACCGGATCACCCTGACCCGGCACGGCGAACCTGTGGCGGTTTTGATAGCTGCCGATGACCTGGATTCAATCCTGGAGACACTGGACATCTTGAGTGAGCCTGGTGCATTGGAACCCATTCGCCAGGCTGAGGCTGAATTGGCGGCCGGAAAGGGCATCTCCCTGACTGAAATCCGCGCCGAGTTCCGAACTCGGCCCGAGGTCGCCCGCGGGTGAACCCCCGGCGCAGTACGGGGTGATCTTCGCGCCGTCGGCCCGTCGCGATATGCATCGGCTCCGCGAGCCGGTTGCGGCTGCCTGCACCGAGTTCATGGCCGGCCCCCTGTCGGCCGATCCACGCCGGGTCGGCAAACCTCTGGTCCGCGAACTTGCCGGAGATTGCGCTGCCAGGCGCGGTGAATACCGAGTGGTCTACCGCATCGATGAGATCGCTCGAACTATCCAGATCGAGCGCAATCGACCACCGTTCCGACGTCTACCGACAATGATGGTTCGATCAGGCCGCGGTGGTTGTCCAGAAGTAGCAGGTCAGGTCCGGAACAGGGCGCTGTAGGCGTTGAGAGCCGGTTGGCCGCCGAGGTGGGCGTAGAGCACGGTGGAGTCCGGACCGATATCCCCGCTACGGACCAGGTCGATGAGGCCGGCCATAGATTTCCCCTCGTAGACCGGGTCGAGGATGACACCTTCCAGGCTGCCGGTCAGCCGGATCGCGTCCAGCGTCGAAGCCACCGGAATGCCGTAGAACTCACCCGCCCAGCCGGGCAGTACGGTGATCTCGTCGTCGCGCAGGTCCCGGCCCAGGCCGATCAGTTCGGCGGTGTTCCGGGCGATCTTCGCCACCTGCGCCCTCGTTTCGGCGAGCTTGGCGGAGGCGTCGATGCCGATCACCCGGCGCGGCCGGTCCTGCCCGGCGAACCCGGCGATCATCCCCGCGTGGGTGCTGCCGGTGACGCTGCAGACAATGATCGTGTCGAAGAAGACGCCGAGTTGCTGCTCCTGCTGCTGCACCTCCCGCGCCCAGTTGGCGAAGCCGAGCCCGCCCAGCCGGTGGTCCGAGGCGCCGGCCGGGATCGCGTAGGGCGTGCCGCCGCTGCGCCGCACGTCATCCAGCGCGTTCTCCCAGCTCTCCTTGAAACCGATCCCGAACCCGGCCTCCACCAGCTGTACGTGGGCACCCATGATGCGGGAGAGCAGGATGTTGCCGACCCGGTCGTTCACCGAATCCGGCCAGTTCACCCAGCTCTCCTGAATGAGCCGGGCCTTCAGGCCCAGCTTCGCTGCGACTGCGGCCACCTGCCGGGTGTGGTTCGACTGGATGCCCCCGATCGATACCAGCGTGTCCGCGCCCTGCGCCAGTGCGTCGGGGACCAGGTATTCAAGCTTGCGGGTCTTGTTGCCGCCGAACGCAAGTCCGCTGTTGCAGTCCTCCCGTTTGGCCCAGATCCGCGGCCCGTGACGATCGCCGCGCGCAGAGCCGCCGCCCGGCTTCGGGCAGGAAAGGTGGTCGCTGAGCCGGTCGAGCGGGTGTACCGGGCTGGGGCCGAACAGCAGCGGGTAACGGGGAAAATCGTCGATCGACACGGGCGCTCCAAGCGTGCCTCAGTGGCCGGGCCGGGTCGGGGCCGGCAGGCCCAGAAGGGCGTTCTCCACCAGCTCCGGCAGGGCCGGGTGGATCCAGTACTGCCCCTTGGCGACGTCGTGTGCGCGTTGCCCGAACGACATCGCCTGGATCAGCGGCTGGATGATGGTGGCGGCCTCGGGGCCGATCACGTGTGCGCCGAGCAGCAGTCCGGTTTCCGGGTCGGCGAGCACCTTCAGGAAGTTGCTGGTGTCCTCCCGGGCCCAGCCGGCGGCGATCGCGCCGTAGTCCTGCCGTTTGACGACGTACGGGGTGCCGCTGTCGATCAGTTCCTGCTCGGTGGGGCCGACCGAGGCGATCTGCGGATCGGTGAAGACCGCGGCCGGGACGAAACGATGGTCGGTTGCAATCATCTCGCCCGGGCTGCCGTCGGGCACTGCCAGGTTGTGCCGGACCACCCTGGCCTCGTGGTTGGCCACGTGCTTGAGGGGGTAGGGGGAGCTGACGTCGCCCAACGCCCAGACGCCGTCGACGCCGGTCCGCTGGTACCGGTCGACCACCACCAGTCCGTCCCCGTCGAGCTCGACGCCGGTCGCCGTGACACCCAGCCGGTCGCCGTTGGGCTGCCGCCCGGTCGCTACCAGCACCAGGTCCGCCTCGATCGGGTCGAGGCCGGCCAACTCGACCAGAACTCCAGCGTCGGCACCGTCACGCCCCTTGACCGACAGCACATCCGCCCTGGTCAGCACCCGGTAGCGGGCGGACGCGGCCGCGGTGAACGCAGCGGCGATCTCGTGGTCGTGCCTGCGCAACAGCCCCGGACCGCGGACCACCTGGGTGACCTCGACGCCGAAGGAGGAGAAGACGTGCGCGAACTCGGCCGCGATGTAGCCGCCCCCCAGGATCACCACACTGGCCGGCAGGTCGTCGATCCGCATGACCGAATCGGAGGTGTGGATGCCTGAGCCGCTGCCGACCTGCGCTCCGGCCAGCCCTGGAACGTACGGCAGGACCGCCCGGGAGCCCGCGGCGATGACGATTCGGTCGGCCGTGAGCTCTGCCGTGCCGCCGTCGTGCAGGTCGACCCGTAACTGCTTCATGCCGGTGAACACACCCACCCCGGCGAACACGGTGACATTCGGGCAGTCGGCGGACTCCCGGTAGCGCCGACCGGCCGCTTCGATGGCGTCGATCCGGCCGAAGATCCGGTCCCGCATCCCCGGCCAGTCCACCGCGTCCAGATGGGCCCGGATGTTCAGGTGGGCGCCGTGCCGCGCTGCGTCGGCCAGTTCCGCCGGGTGGACGAACATCTTGGTCGGAATGCAGCCGACGTTCAGGCAGGTGCCGCCGAAGAGTCCGGCCTCGACGATCGCGATGTTCCAGCTGTCGAACTCGGGGCCCATGATGGAGTTTCCCGAGCCGGTGCCGATCAGGATCAGGTCGAAATGGGGCATGGTTGCAGGTTAACCGCCGGCCAGGCCGCCCAGATGCAGGGCGAGCAGTTCGCCGTCTGCGGCCCGGACGCCCCGCCGGGCGAAGAAGTCCGCGATCACGCCGCAGTCCCGTTGCAGGAACATCGTGCCCTGCGGATTGGCCACGACATCGACGACCTGCGGAAGATCGATCAGCACGCAGCGCTCGCCGTCCACCAGGACGTTGTAGGGCGAGAGATCGCCGTGGGTGAGCCCCAGTTCGGCCAGAATCTCCAGGCCCCCCAGAAGGTCGTGCCAGAGCAGTTCGAACCCGTCGGTGTCGGTGTCGTACGCGGCAAGCCGCGGAGCGCCTTCGCCATCGGGTGATCCGATGAATTCCATCATCAATTCCGAGCCGATGATCTGGACCGGGTAAGGCACTCTGGCGCCGGCTTTCCACAGGTCCGACAATGCGGTGAATTCGGCCTGGGCCCATTTGCCGCCCAACAGATCCCGGCCGAATGCGGTCCGTTTGGCCATCGCTCTGCCTTCCCGGGAGCGCCGGGTCCGCCGGCCCTCCTGATAGCCCGAATCGCGATGGAACATCCGGTGCTGCGCAGAGCGATAGGTTTTCACGGCCAGCAGGCAGCCCGGTCCCCCCGGTATCGACCGGTCCAGCAGGCTGACATCGGCCTCCTTACCCGATTTCAGCGAACCGAGCGGGGTGTCGCGGGCGGACAAACTGCTGACCAACCAGTCGGGTTTCGGGTCGGGGCCGTGGGCTGCAACGTCGTAGGACGAAAAGACGCTGTCATCAACAGCTGTCGGCTTTGCATCTTCGATTTCGAGCGGGTTCGAGCGGGCCGGGGCCGAGTCGGGGTCCGAGCCGTCGCGGTCGGCGAAACGGCGGCCCGACTTTCCTTCGACGACGAAGCCGGGCGGGTTCGAGGTCGGCCGACGAGCTGAGCGGCGAGGTCGTTCGACGAATTCCGTCTCGTCATCCAGAGAGTCGTCGTCGTATTGGGGATCTATTTCGGTGTTGTCGCCGGACACGAAAAGGGGCGAGATCTTTTGGCGGGACATTTCTGGTGGGCTCCTGGCGGAATGTGCCCGGACGAGCCGATCCTGGTACGGGATCAGAGCTGGCGACGCGGGCGGAGACGGGGGGACGGGGCTGCCGCTCGGACAGTCATCATGTGTCTCCTCCCGCTCGTGGATCTCCGGTGAACCGGTTTCCCACAAGAGTGGGCGTCGCTGTCCCCGGGCGCAACCGAATATTTGTCAGCGCACCGACGGGGCGAGCAGGTCAAGTGCGGCGGGGCCGGTCCGTTTGATCGACATTCCGCCCCGGTAGCCGAGTTTGACCACGTCGGCGGCATCGTGGATCTCTGCCCTGGTGGTCGCCACCAGCCGGGCGAGCCGGCCCTTGATGGCCTTGTTGTCGTGGCTGACCGGCTTGACCTGACCGCCGCGGGTCATCGTCAGGACCCGCACCGAGATTGCCCCCGGCATCGGTGCGAAAGCGGCGTAGGCGCCGGAGCGGAGATCCAGCACGGGCCCGGTGATCCCGGTCAGGGCGGTTGCCAGCTGGGATCTCCACAGGACAGCCATCGACGGCAGGCCGGAGAGGTGCGCGGCCGCCGACATCCGGTAGGGCGGGATCAGGTCACCGCCGCCGAGAATTCCGAACAGCGCGGACGTGATCAGCACGCGCTCGTCGGCCCTGGCCAATTCGGGTCGGCTCAGGGCCGGATCGTTCATCGCCGCATAGAGCACGCCGGTGTAGCGGAGCAGGGCCGGCATCGTCGGCGCGAAGGAAAGCAGCCCGTTGGAGATCACCTGATCGCGAAGCAGGGGCGATATCACCGGCCCGCCGGCCGTGGTCCGGCCAGGACGACCGCTCGAGATATGAAGGGCCGCAACGCTCGCCTCGACATTGCTCGACAGGGACACCAGTTCGTCGATCAGTTGCCGCCGGATCACGCTCAGTTCGGGGAACTTCAGGGAGGCAAGGTCAAGGGGCGGGCCGGTCCCGCCCGGATGTTTGGTCTCCGAAGGCGGCAGCAGCACATACACGGCCTCACGGTAGCGGGCGGCGGGTAACGATCCGGTCGCATCGCTGTCGGGCCGCCCAAGACGTCGCGGGTCGGGCCGCATGCTCATTCACGGCACCTCTCGAGCCGGTGCAACCAGGCCGACGGTGATTCCGTCTGCCAAGGTCCGGTTTGTCCCGAACCGAAGGGATCGTGACGGTCATGAGCCGTGCCCGCTCGGGCCCTGCCGCAGCGGTATTGATGCTGTGCGCGTCTTGCGCTTCCCCGACGGCACCGTCGTCGACCGTGGCAGCGAGCTCGTCGCCGCTCAGCGTCCAGGCCGACATAGTTCCATCGTCGAGCAGTGGTCCACCCGAAGCAGGCTGCGGTCATTTCGAGCAGCGATGAGGTCGTTGTCAATATCGACGGCAGCTGCCCCGGCCATGAGCCGTACGTCCGAGCGTTGAAGAGCGTGTCCGATTCGGCCACCACCATCGTCGGAGTGGCGACTGCCACCGGCAGACAGGTCGTCGCAAGCCCCGACGCTTTCGCGACCAAAACACAGGTCGTCTTTGCCGAAGTGACTGTCACCGTGGAGCGACAATTACTCGGCCCGAAATTGCCGCGTCAGATCAAGGTTTACCTGCAAGGTGGCTCGGTTGGCCGGCTCAGGACCACGGTCTCCTCAATTTTGGAAGGTGCCTGGGCCGTGGACGGACGATTCTTCGGAACAGTGAGTCCCGGCACTGCGGTCGTGGGCAGCTACGACATGAATGTCCTGCCGTTGGCCGGCAACCTGATCAGTTTCGCCGCGGTCGGGTGTCGGAAGCCACTCGGCGTGCCGCTGAGTTCTGACAAGTCAGGATCAACGGCGCTGGTCATGGACGACGGCGAAATTATTAGGCGGTCCGGCCGACACCCGAAGGTCGATCTTACGAGCGTGGAGAAGTCCTTGAGGTAACTGACAGCCGCGCCGGTTGGGGGTGGGCAATTCGGTTGGCCGCCGATCGGACGACGCCTACCGTGACGGCATGGACGTTCTGCACACCCGGCCGGTCGAGCTCTCCGACGTCCGGGCCATCACGGACATTCTGCAGGCCGCCGAACGGGCGGAACCGGCGCAGGACCACGTCGACGAGGAATACATCGGCCGGGAGTTGACCAGTCCTGCGGTCGACCTGGCCAGGGGGAGCGTCGCTGTCTGCGACGGCGACGTCGTGGTGGGTTGCGGATTGCTGCACGTCAGCCCCACCACCGACAAATGGCAGGCCCATCTCGTGGGAGAAGTGGACCCGGAGTCCCGCCGCCGGGGGATCGGGCGGTTGATCGTCGACCGGATGATGGCAGCCGCGGTTTCGATCCGGGACGCCGACGCTCCGGGCCTGCCCGGGGAACTGAAGATCTGGGTTCCGGGCCCACGCGCCGGTCTGGCCGTCCTCGCGGCTGCCGCCGGATATCAGCCCTGGCGGTACTTCTTCGACATGCGGCGGGAGGTTGACAACCCGCTTCCGGAAGTGGCCGGCCCGGCCGGTATCGAGCTGCGACCGCTGACCCCGGCCGACGGAGAGGATGTGAGACTGGCGTACAACGAGTCGTTCAGTGACCACTGGGGATCGGTTCCGATGGACCAGGAGCGTTGGCAGGCAATGGTGATCGACGAACCGTCGTTTCGTCCGGAGAGCTCAGTGGTGGGGATGCTGGCCGGTTCGGTGGTGGGCTTCGTGCTGGTCGAGGAGTTCGACGCGGAAACGGCCGCCCTCGGCTACCGGACCGCCTACATCTCGCGGGTGGGCACCACCCGGGCTGTGCGTGGCCGCGGGCTCGCCTCCGCCCTACTCGCGCTGGGCCTCCGCAATATTGCCGAAAGAGGCTATCGCTACGCGGATCTCACTGTAGACGGCGACTCACCGACAGGGGCGAACCGGATCTACGAGCGACTCGGCTTCGTCACCATCAGCAGCAATCAGGTGTACGGCCGCACCTTCTGAGCGGACCCGGCAGTCCCAGCCCGTGGACGGCGACCGCTCGCGCCGGGCCGGACGTCCCGCGCGGATCATCATCGCCTGCGCGGGGTAAATGTGCCCGAAAGGGACCAGTGGGGCCCGTGAGTCCTACTTCGTCCGCGCGGCGGTCCGAGCCCGGCCGTCGCTGACAGCCTGCGCGGCCGAAACCGACCCACTGTCGGCGGCGCTACCCGGTCCGGACAGGCACCAGCGCCGGTGCGCGGTCAGTCGAGCCCCCGGTCGACGCCCGTTACGCTGGCGTCGCCGCGGTTGGGCGGTGTGGCAGGGCGCCCCGCACCGGTGCGCTCAGGCACCGCCCCGGGTCGAAGGCCCGCCCGACCCGTACATCTCGACCAATCCGAGGAGCGTCCGACGTTGATCACCCGTATGTCGAGCCTGTTCCTGCGAACCCTGCGGGACGACCCGGCCGACGCCGAGGTGCCGAGCCACCGACTGCTGGTGCGGGCCGGGTACGTGCGCCGCGCCGCGCCGGGCATCTACTCCTGGCTGCCGCTGGGCTATCGGGTGCTGCGCAATGTGGAGCGGGTGGTCCGCGAGGAAATGGACGCGATGGGCGCCCAGGAGGTGCACTTCCCGGCGCTGCTGCCGCGCGAGCCCTACGAGGAGACCGGCCGCTGGACGGAGTACGGCGACAACATCTTCCGACTCAAGGATCGCAAGGGCGGCGACTACCTGCTCGGGCCGACGCACGAGGAGATGTTCACCCTGCTGGTGAAGGACATCTGCTCGTCGTACAAGAGCCTTCCTCTTGCCCTGTACCAGATCCAGACGAAATATCGCGACGAGGCACGGCCGCGGGCGGGCATCCTGCGCGGCCGCGAGTTCGTGATGAAGGACTCCTACTCCTTCGACATCGACGATGCCGGCCTCGAGGCCTCCTACCAGCGCCACCGCGCCGCCTACATCCGGATCTTCGACCGGCTCGGGCTGAATTACGTGATCGTCGCGGCGATGTCCGGCGCGATGGGCGGCAGCGCCTCGGAGGAGTTCCTGGCCGATGCGGAGGTGGGGGAGGACACCTATGTGCGCTCGCCCGGCGGCTATGCGGCGAACGTCGAGGCGGTGACAACGCCGGTGCCACCGGCGATCCCGTTCGACGACGCCCGGGGCGCACACGTCGAGGACACCCCGGACACGCCCACCATCGAGACGCTGGTCGCGGTGGCGAACGAGCGGTTCCCGAACCCGGAGCGCGAATGGACGGGCGCGGACACGCTGAAGAACCTGCTGGTGATGTTGAAGCTGCCGGACGGCACCCGGGAGCCGCTCGCCATCGGGCTGCCCGGCGACCGGGAAGTAGATCTCAAGCGGCTCGAGGCCCAGGTGTCGCCTGCCGAGGTTGAAGCCTTCACCGAGGCCGACTTCGCGAAGAATCCTGCGCTGGTCAAGGGGTACATCGGTCCGGGCGTTCTCGGCGCGGAGGGGGACAGCAAGATCCGCTACCTGCTCGACCCCCGCGTGGTGCCCGGAACCCGGTGGATCACCGGCGCCGACCAGCCGGGCCGGCACGTGTTCGACCTGACCGCCGGTCGCGACTTCACCGCCGACGGGGTCATCGAGGCGGCCGAGATCCTGGCCGGCGACCCCGCCCCTGATGGTTCCGGCCCGTTGTCGCTGGCCCGTGGCATCGAGATGGGGCACATCTTCCAGCTGGGCCGCAAGTACGCCGAGGCACTCGGCCTACAGGTCCTGGACGCCAACGGCAAGCGGGTGACCGTGACGATGGGTTCCTACGGCGTCGGGGTGTCCCGCGCCGTCGCCGCCGTTGCCGAGAACTCGCACGACGACAGGGGACTGATCTGGCCCCGTGAGCTCTCACCATTCGACGTGCATTTGGTCATAGCCGGCAAGGGAGACGAGATCACTGCTGCCGCAGAGAGTCTCGCCGCCGAGCTGGAGGCGGCGGGGGTTCTGGTGCTACTCGACGACCGGTCGGCCTCACCCGGCGTCAAGTTCACCGACGCCGAGCTCATCGGGGTCCCGACCATCGTCGTGGTCGGCCGCGGGGTGGCCTCGGGGGTGGTCGAGCTCCGGGACCGACGGACCGGCGAGGCGTCCGAGAGGTCGCTGACCGGCATAGTTGCCACTCTGCTCGAGCTTGTCGGACGGCCAGGTTCGGGCAGCTGACAGCCTGGGGACAAGAGCCGGCAAATGCGGCCGGGCAGCAGCGAGCGGCCGGTCAGCCCCCGCCCGGAAACGGGATCGTCGGCGGGCTGGTCTTCGCCGCGATCTTGAGCGTGGTCAGCCAGACCGCGGAATCGGAAAGTCCGGCCAGCGCGGCGGTCCGGAGTTCTGCACTGTCGGTGCTGCCGATGACGGCCCGCCAGGCGTTCGCACAGTCCGTCTCGATCGTGACCGACAGCTGGCGGGCGGATCTGACATCGGTGACCGGCTGCACCGAGTACCAGGGCGCTGCTGCCGGGGCGGTCGCCTTACCCCGGACCAATCGGCCGACGGTGTCGTCCCGCCGGGCAAGATGCCCGGACCGAATCGCCGCAATGGCATCGGCATCGGCGGGACTGTAGGCCGAAACGAGGTCGTAGGCCCAGAGCGCCGCCTGCTCCGCCGAGGTGGCCAGCTGCAGGGCCTTGACGCTTTCCGGGGTCAATTTTTCGGCCGCCCCCTGGGGTGCGCCTGGGGCGGTGGTCCCGAGGGCCGGCGTGCGCGCCACAGTGCCCCCGGCCGGTGACGTCGCACCACTCCCGGTCGGCGGGGTGGGTGTCGGACTGGTCATGACAGCGCGATCCGGTGAGTGGCCAGACACGCCGCTATGGAGGCGAGAAGTACTGCCCGGTAACGGGAAGCGGATGTCATCGCGTCGGTGAACGCGCCTTGCGCGTTGGCGGCGTCGGTCCGCACGGTCGGGATGATCAGTGCGACGTCCGGGGACAGCTTCACCGTCCCAGTGGTGGCTGTGTTGGCGGTCTTCTGGCCTGGCGCGGTCCGGCTGTACTCCTTCACCAACGCCGCGAGGTGGGCCTTGCGGTCGTCCCGCAGCGGGGTCAGCTTGGCGGCGAGCGACTTGTCCGCGGCGAGCCCGGCCTCGAGCCGCAACAGGTGCAGCTTGGTGGTCGCGATCAGGCTGAGCATCTGGTCGGCCGGCGGCGCCGGCGCAGCAGTGACCGTCAGGGTGGTCTTGGCCGAGGTGCCGAAAGGGTTGCAGCCCGCGGAGGCGAGCAACGCGGCGCTTCCGGCCGCCAGCAGGACCGACCGACGTCCGACGGGCCGCCGATCACGAGGCCCGAACGGACCGGGTCCTGGGTCGAGGTGCACGGCCCCATCATGTCAGGGTCGGCGTGCGCTCCGAGGCGGCCGGCCGCCGGTCAACCCTCCGGTCAGGAGCGCGTCGTGCTGGCCCGTCATGGCCGGGCCGTTGCCGCTGATTCGGATCGAGCTGCGGAGGCCTGGGGACGCCGAGAATGCCGACCACCTGGCAGCAGCCGGCGAAGGCGGCGCGGCACGGGTGCGACCACAACTATGCGCAGGGTCGGAATCCGTCGAGGACCACGCCGATGGCCAGGAAGGTGGGCTTTCCGTCGATCACCCACGTGGCCGCAGCCGACGTGCGGGTTCGCGCGGCGGTCAGCAAGGTGTTGGCGGCGGGTCCGGTGACGGGTGTGCAACTGACGTCTGCACCTCCCAGCATCCGCTGAACCGCGGTGGTGACCGGAATCGGCCACACCGGTGCTGTGGTGGAGGAGGAGGGCGGCACCCACGTCGCCGGCTTGATGACGCTCACCGTGCCGGGCGTCCACCGGGTCGTCGTCGGGGTGAGCTTGGCGACGTCGGCGATGGTTGCTGCGAGGGCCACTCGGCCGCGTCGCTGCTCGACGGTCATCCCGGTTACACCGATGTCGATCGCGTCGGCAGCGATAATCCGGCGCGATCCGTCGAGGGAGGTGTAGTCCAGCACAGTCAGCCCAGCGTCGAAGACGCCCTGAGCGTGCGACATGTCGACCGCGGAGAGCTTGGTACGGAGGTACGTCTCGACTCGGCTTCGTAGTGGGGCGAGGTCGACGTGGCCGGCACGAAACGTCGGCACTGGGTCGCAGTACTGGCCCACAGAGTTCGGATCGGTACGGATGACCCGTCCATCGGCGTACACCACGAACTTGGGCACGATCGTGGACTGGTACGCGCAACTTCCACCGGTGGACTGCCACCTGACGACCAACACCGGCCGCATGGAGCGGGAAGCGGGCGGCGCTGTCGCCGGCGATGACGCGACCTCCGGGGACTGCGGAATGACGTCGCTCGTCCCAGACTTCGACAGGACACCGGTCGACGAAGCATCGGGGGACGACGCTGTTCGTGTGGCAGCAGAAATCTTCGTCGACCGATCGGTTGTCGACGTCGTCGCCGCGCTGCTGGTTGCCGCACCGCTTTGGCCGGCGGACGGCGCGGTGCAGCCAGTGCCCAAACAGCTGATCAGGACAGCGAGCCAGATCGTTGCGGCACCGTTGTCGCGCTTCACCTCGTGACCTCCGGCTTCCTGCAGTGACTTTCCGGCACTGAACACTGACAAATCAAGGCCGTCCCGCCGTCCGGGGAGCCCGTGCACATCTCGTCACCAGACGGTGAGACTGTGCGGCACGGTTGCACCGTGCTGGCGACCGTCTTCAGCGTCGTTATTCGCCGAGGCGCGGTGCTGCCCAGGACATCAGTTCGGGAACCGTCAGTCCTCGTCTTTCGAGTCGTTCCCGAGGCAGCGTCCACAAAGCTCGGATGAGCGCGCGTCGCGCCAACGGATCAACGGTGCGAAGCTGACGTTGCTCGACCGGGGCCCGCTTCGGATTACACTCCGCTGTGCGGCGTCCAAGCGGCGTATCCGCCGATGGTCGCGCAACGTTCGAGGTCGCGGGCCCGGTCCCCCGAAGACCAGCCGACGAAGCGCGGCACCGCCAGCCACAACTGCACAGCTCAGGAGGCACCCATGGATTCCGCCGACAGCGGTCCGGCCGAACACGGGGTGACTGCCAAGAGTGGACAGCGCGGGGCGGATGCCGTCCGGGAAGTCGTCGACGAGATCGTCACCGCCGCCGGTTACGACCTGGAAGAGCTGACCGTGGTCGCCGCCGGTCGTCGACGGATGCTGCGAGTGGTCATCGATTCCGACGACGGGGTCGACCTGGATGACGCGGCCGAAGTGAGTAGGGCGATCTCGGAGCGGCTCGACGCCCTCGAGGCGCAGGATCCGATGGGCCAGGCGGCCTACACCCTGGAAGTGACGAGCCCCGGCATCGGCCGGCCGCTGACCCTGCCCCGGCACTTCCGGCGGGCCAGGGGCCGACTGCTCGCCGTCACCCCCACGCAGGGCAGCCCGTTCCTCGGCCGGGTGCTCCTCGCCGAGGATGACAAAGTTCAGCTGCTCACCGGACCGTCCGGGGTGGAGCCGCGTTTGATCGGCTACCCGGACATCGCCAGGGCGAAGGTCGAAGTCGAGTTCAATCCGCCCAGTGCGCAGGTGCTCGCCCTCCTGGATGCCGAGACGGCGGCGACGTTCGACAACGCCGACCTTGCTGACCTGGACGAGGCTGACCTGGATCAGGCCGACCGTGACCAGGCCGACCGTGACCAGGCCGATGAAGATGAGGATGGATCGAGATGAATGTCGACATCAGCGCGCTGCGGGCGGTTGAGCGGGAGAAGGGCATCGAGTTCGAATCGCTGGTCGAAACTCTGGAAACCGCTCTGCTCACCGCATATCGCCACACCGATGGGCATGCTGCGCACGCCAGGGTGGTCGTCGACCGGAAGACCGGTTCGATCAGCGTGCTGGCCGCCGAGGTCGACGAGAGCGGCGCCGTCACCTCCGAGTGGGATGACACACCCGAGGACTTCGGCCGGATCGCCGCGACGACGGCCCGTCAGGTGATGTCGCAGCGGCTCCGGGATGCGGAGAACGAGCGGACCTTCGGTGACTTCGCCGGCCGTGAGCACGACCTGATCACCGGCACGGTGTCCGCCGATGCCAAGGTGAACGCCCGTGGGGTGGTCGTGGTCAGCCTGGGGGAGGTGGAGGGCATCATTCCGGCTGCCGAGCAGGCGCCCGGCGAGACCTACGTCCATGGTCAGCGCCTCCGGTGCTACGTCGTATCGGTGACCCGCGGCCTTCGCGGTGCGCAGATCACCCTCTCGCGGACCCACCCGAACCTGGTCCGAAAGCTCTTCGCGCTGGAGGTCCCGGAGATCGCCGACGGCAGCGTCGAGATCACCGCGATCGCCCGGGAGGCCGGTCACCGGTCCAAGATCTCCGTCCGGGCAATGGTGCCGGGCCTCAACGCCAAGGGCGCCTGCATCGGTCCGATGGGCCAGCGGGTCCGCGCGGTGATGAGCGAACTCGGCGGCGAGAAGATCGACATCATCGACTGGGCCGATGACCCGGCGACGTTCGTCGGCAATGCACTGTCGCCGGCGCGGGCGTTGTCCGTCACTGTCGTCGACCCGGTCGCGAAGGCCGCCCGGGTGGTGGTGCCGGACTTCCAGTTGTCCCTCGCCATCGGCAAAGAGGGCCAGAACGCCCGGTTGGCGGCCCGGCTGACGGGCTGGCGGATCGACATCCGCAGCGATGCCGCGGTGATGGAGCCGGACACTCGGGCTGCCCCCTGACCGGATCTCCGGCTTCAACTGATCCCGGCGCTTCCCCGCAAACTGCCAGGGAAAGGGGTGCCGGAGGTTGTGCCAGGCGGTAGACTCCTCCCGTTGGGCCGTGCGCGTGTCGCTCCGGCCGCCATCGATCGAAGAGCAGGCCTCGTGACGACCGCCCGTGCACCGCACGCCGATTCGCCGCCGGGCCCCCTTCGGACGTGCGTTGGCTGCCGTCGTCGCGAGCCGGTCGCAGTATTGCTCCGCGTCGTCGCTTTGGACGGGGTTCTCACCCCGGACCCGCGGCGTCGGCTCCCCGGTAGGGGAGCGTGGCTGCACCCGGTCACCGGGTGTCTGGACGCCGCGGAGCGCCGCCGTGTGTTCGGTCGGGCCCTTCGCCTGCTCCCAGCACCTGGCAAAGGAGCACCCCGCGACGCAACGCCAGGCATCAACGCAGCACGCATCAACGCAGCACTCGACAGCACGCTGGTCCGAATTTTCCTGCACTCGTCCCTCAGGGTGCCGGAACAGGGCCAGGGAGTGGAGCCGCACCCAGCGGGTCCGCCCGAGAACACCGAAAGCAGGTCGACCCGTCGTGAGCACGCCGTGAAGTTCCAGAAATGATCCGGTACCACTAGACGAGGTCGCGCGGCCAGCCGCCGGCCTCACCGTAAGGAGAGCAGTGGCAGGCAAGGCCCGAGTACATGAGCTCGCAAGAGAGCTCGGCAAGACGAGCAAAGAGATCATCTCCAAGCTCAACGAATTCGGAGAGTTCGTCAAGAGCGCCTCCTCGACCATCGAAGCGCCCGTCGTCCGAAAGCTGCGCGACGCCTTCCCCGCTGCCGTCGCCGCGCCGGCGGTGACGGCGATCATTCCGCCGCGCGTTGCCGTCGCCAACGGTGCCCCGGTCAACGGCTCGCCCGTCACCGGCCCGCCTGCAGGCGCCGGATCAGTCGAAACGGCTCCCCGGCCGAGGGTCACCCCAGGCCCGTCCGGTGTTCCGACCGATCGACCTGCCGGTCCGCAGGGGACCACCTCGACCATCGCCGCGGCACAATCTGGGACAGCCTCCACGGCCATCACCGCTCCTCCGGCAGCCCCGGCCGGCGCTCCGGGCAGCCCGAACAGGATGACGCCCAGCGCCCCAGGGGCTCGCCGGCCGGCGCCGGTCCCGAATCGGCCCGCGAACTCGGACGACCGGATCGCGCCTGATCGAACCGTTCCCGATCGAGCTACGCCCGATCGAGCGACGCCGGACCGGAACATGCCTGATCGAGCGGCAGCCGCACCCGCAGCCCGGTCCGGAATCACGGCGGTCGACCGGTCGGCCGATTCCACGACCACTCCGCCCGGTGCAGGGGTCGTTGGCAACGGCTCGCCCCAGTTCACCGCGCCTGCTGCGGCCTCCGCCGCGCCGGATGCGCCCGGCCGCACCGGCGACGGTGCGGTACCGGCCCCGCGGCCACCACGTCCCCAGGGCGGCATCCCCGGTGCGCCCCGGCCGCCCCGAATGGGCAACAACCCGTTCGGCACGCGCGCCGCTCCGCCCCGGCCCGCCGGTGGCGTTCCCGGTGCCCCCCGCCCGGTCACGCCGGGCAGTCGTCCCGGCCCGGGCAGTGCCCCCGGTACGGGCGGTCCCCGCCCGATGCCGGGCGGAACTCGACCCGGCATGCCTGGCGGCGCCCCGCGCCCTGGAACTCCTGGCGGACGTCCGCCGGCAGCCGGAGGTCCGCGCACCGGTCCCGGCAGCGCCGGCCCGTACCGCGGTCCCGGTGGTGCCCCCGGCGGCGCCGGCGGTGGCGGCTACCGAGGCCCCGGAGCGGGAGCTCCGGCCGGTCCGGGTGCCGGAGGCGGCGGTGGCGGTCGCCCCGGCGGCGCAGGTAGCCGCGGTCGCGGCGGCGCCGCACCAGGCGCGTTCGGGCGGCAGGGTGGCCCGGCCCGTAAGGGTCGCAAGTCCAAGAAGCAGCGCCGCCAGGAATTCGACAACATGCAGGCGCCTTCGATCGGCGGCGTGACGCTGCCCCGCGGCAACGGCTCGATCGTCCGGCTGGCCCGTGGTTCGTCGCTCTCCGACTTCGCCGACAAGATCGACGCCAACCCCGCTTCGATGGTGCAGGCGCTGTTCACGCTCGGCGAGATGGTCACGGCGACCCAGTCGGTCTCCGACGACCTGCTGGAGTTGCTCGGCGGGGAGATGGGCTACGAGGTCCAGATCGTCTCGCCCGAGGACGAGGACCGCGAACTGCTCGACACCTTCCACCTGTCCTTTGGTGAGAACGATGGCGGCGAGGACGATCTCGAGTCCCGGCCGCCGGTGGTCACCGTCATGGGTCACGTCGACCACGGCAAGACCAAGCTGCTCGACGCGATCCGGTCGTCGAACGTGGTCGACCGCGAGGCCGGAGGCATCACCCAGCACATCGGCGCCTACCAGGTGGCCACCCACCTCAACGACGTCGAGCGGCTGATCACCTTCATCGACACCCCGGGCCACGAGGCGTTCACCGCCATGCGGGCCCGCGGTTCGGCGTCCACCGACATCGTGGTGCTGGTGGTCGCGGCCGACGACGGCGTGATGCCGCAGACGGTCGAGGCGATCAAC
>JBBRDH010000027.1:0-43117 GCA_038204125.1 Mycobacteriales bacterium | reverse complement strand
GACGCCCGCGGCGAAGCCCAGATTGCGCTCGTTGGTGACAACCGAGAGGGTCGGCCCGTCGCCGGCTGACTGCTTCCGGGCGGCGAATTCGGCGCCGAGTCGGTCGAGCAATGCCGCCGAGCCGTCGGTCGATCCGTTGTCCACCACGATGATCTCGAGGTCGGGCACCGGATCGAACTCCGGAAATCGGACCCTGGACAGGGACTCCAGGCAATCGGCCAGGTGCGCCTGGCCGTTCCAGGTCGGGACGACGACGGCGACCTTCCGGATCTCGGCGACTTTCACCGGTGGAGCCGGGTCAGTCCCTGTCGCCGCAGCCGGGCCAGCACGGCCACCGCCCGGCGCGCGGTGGCCAGCGCGCCCTGCTCGGCGAGCATGGTCGTCGCCGCCTCCGAGTATCGGTGGGCCAGATCGCGGACGCCGCGCTGCTCGGCGGGCCGGACCCGGCCGAACGTGTTGACCTCCAGTGCTCCGTAGAACTCCGTCTCGGACGGCCGGAAAGGTTCGGACAGCGACTCGGGCCGCCAATTCGCAAACCATTCCCGGTGCCCGTCCCGGACCACCCGATCCCTTGCGGTCAAGAGGATCTCGCGGTAACGATAGCCCTGGCGGGCCGGCGACAGAGTCATCAGGACGTGTTCCCGGGCGGCGTTGCCGAGCCGGTGCCGCAGTGCCGGCGAATCGACCAGAGCGGTGAGCGCGGAGAACCATTCGGCCTCGGAGTCGGCCAGCAATCCCGTTTCGTAGTCCTCAATCGCCTCCCGGAAGGGTTGGGAGGGCGAGGCCACCGTCGGGGTCGCGACGAGGGCGGCCTCGAGGAATTTGATCGCGCTCTTGGCTTCGTTGAAGGTCCGGCCGGGTTGCAGCGGAGCGAGGTTGATGTCGAGGTCCGCGAGCAGGCCGGGCAGCGCGTACCACGGTTTGAGCGGCAGCCTGCTGATCCGGTCCGCGAATGCGGCAAGCGCCGGGCCCGTTTCCAGCAGGCCGCCCACCACCAGATGCACCTGCGGCCGCTGCGCCATCAGCCGCGCCACCGCGGGCTCGATGTGGGCCCAGTCCTCGTTGTGCGTATTGGTCCCCGAGAAGTACCCCACCGAAACGGTTTCGGAGCGTCGAGTGCCGGCCGCACTCTTCCGGCGGAGTTGCGCGTCGCTGACCCGGGCCAGCTCGCGCCCCACCCCGTTGGCGTACCGGTAGGTCGGCAGGCCGGTGAGTTCGCCGATCCGGCGGCAGAGATGGTCGGTGGACCCGATGTACCCGTCGCAGGCCTCGAGAGTGGTCCGGTAGCGCCGGACCCCCTGCCAGTACAGCGGAAGATCCAGCCCGGGCACCGCGGTCAGGATCGGGTCGAGTTCTGCCGCCAGGCCCGGGTCGACGATCAGGTCGTCGACGTCGAACAGGATCGGCACCCCCGGCCCGCGGGAGCGGACCTGCCCGATCACGGCCAGGATCTCGTCGGTGGCCGGTACCCGGTAGAGCACGACCGCATCCGCCGCCGCCGCTCTTGCCGGGATCCGCTGATCGGTGTACATCAGCACGTCGACGTGCACGCCGAGCAATTCCAGCGCCTCGGCCGGCAGGAAACCCCGGTAGCGCATCGGCGCCCCGGAGATACCGCTGACCAGCAGGACACGTTGCAGCGGGCGGGCACCTGTCGGTGATCCGGCCGCCGGCTCGGCAGCAGGCGGCGACGTGGCCCGGTCTGGCTGCTTCGCTGCCAGGATGCGGGTGTACTGCTGCTCGAGACCGGCGGCCTGGTCCGCAAGGCTGCGCAGCGCGACGGCGCCCGGGGCGGGTCGGAGCCGCCGGAGCAGGGCTCGGTCGGTGACCAGCGAGCGCATCGCGTCGGCCAGCGCCTCGGCGTCACCCCGCGGCACGACCAGCCCGTTGACCCCGTGCTGTACCGCCTCCACCGGACCCGGATTGTCTCCGGTGATCACCACACAGCCGGCGGCGAGCGCCTCTCTGGTGAGCAGCGAGTAGGACTCCAGCATCACCGACGACAGGACGAGCACGTCGTAACCGGCGAGCACGTCGGCGGCCCGGTCGGGTTCGTAGCGTGGCAGTACCCGTACCGCGGTGGGTAGCCGTCCCCTGCGCCGCGCCCTGAGTACGCCCTGACCCCGCGACGTGCCCAGTCCGTAAAGGTCGAAGGTCCACCCGGGCAGACCGTCGAGCAGCCGTGCAGCCTGCAGCGCCAGCGGTCCGCCCTTGACCGGAAAGGGACCGCCGGCGAAGACGAACCGCACCGGATCAACGGAGGCCGGCGAGAGCAGGGGGGCATCGCCGGGCTTGCCCGCCGTACCGTCCGCCGTTCCCGAACCGGCTCGCCGCACCGACTCCGGAGCCGGATTCTCGTCGACGGCCAGCCGATCGGGGTCGACCCCATTGGCCGCCAACAGGGTGAGCATCGGTGTCGACGGCGCAAGCACGAGGTCGGCCATCGACAGGTGGGCGGCCAACCCGGCGTTGCGCGTCCTGAGCCAGTCGTTGTCCTTCGCGCACGGGCACACCCCACAGCCGACGACCGTGGTGCACGGCCGGAGGTTCTCCTCGACCAGGAACTGCCGGGAGCACCACCACCACATGTCGTGCATGGTGACCACCACGGCCGCGCCGGTGACCGAAGCCGTCGTGACCAGCGAAGCGCCCAAGCCCTGCAGCGTGTGCAGGTGGACGACCTCGGGGCGCACCCGGCGCAGGAAGTCGGCGAAGCGGATCTGGATCTGCGGGCTCTCGAAGTTCCGGTCGTCATCCCAACGGAGCCGGTCGGCGACGCTCACCCAGGTGATGTCGATGCCGTCGATCCGCTCGACTCTGGTCAGCAGGTCCGGCTCACCCTCGGTGATCTCGCCGGCGAAGACGAAAACCTCGTGGCCGCGCGCGGCGAGCGTCTTGGCCAGCCGTTCGGGCACGAGCGTGCCGCCGGAGACGAAATTGGGCGGGTAGTGCGCCGAAACGATCGCAATACGCACAGTCTCAACGCCGACCCGGTGCGCGTCGCAATAGCGTCCGGAGCGGCCTGAGCACCGGGCCGGCTGCCTTGGCAGCTAGCCGCCGAGCGATGATTTTCCATCGGCCGTCGGCGAAGAGGCGGCGCCGCGCGGCCGGGTCCCGGTAGATGTTGAGGTGGTCCAGGCGGGTGTCGAGCCGGGCACCCAGCCCGCCCCACCGGCCCGCCGGCCGTTCGTCGGAGCCGCCGTCGGCGGCCTGCCACGGGTCGCGACAGTAGGCGACCAGCGGGGCGAGCACCGTCGCCCAGCGGTAGTCCGGAGCCAGCCGCCGGACGGCGTTCCCGGCGGCAGCGAGCGCGGCGGGGTCGGTCAACAGCTCCCGTAACGCCGTTGCCAAGGCGTCGCTGTCGGTGGGCGGCACTGCCGCTCCGAGCCCGTGCCGGGCTACCAGGCCCGCGAATTCGTCACCCTGCGAGCAGACGATCGGCAGGCCGGCCCAGAGGTAGTCGAGCATCCTGGTCCGGAAGCTGTAGGCGGTCTCCACGTGCAGGAAGTGGGTGGACACCCCGATGTCGGCGTCGGTCAGAAAGGTGCTGCGTTCGTTGTACGGCACCCAGCCGGGCTGGAAGAAGACGTGTTTGCCGAGCAGTCCGCGCTCGGTCGCCAGCTCGATCGCCTGCCCGAGAACGACGGTCGAGAGATCGGCGACAGAAGGATGCTTCGTGCCCATGAACACCAGCCGGAGCCGGGGGAGGACGTCGGTGAGCTGGTCCACCGCCTCGATCAGGGTGACCGGGTCGAACCAGTTGTAGACGCCGCCGGCCCACAGCAGGACCTGGTCTCCGGCGTCGATGCCAGCGATGACTCCTTTGATTGCACCCGGGCCGGAGGGCGGCGGGTCCGCCGGAATCCCGAACGGCGCAATATCGATCAGTTTCCGTAGGGTGACATCCTGCCGGTAGGAGGCGAAGTTCACCCGGCCGAGGGCAGACATGTGGCCCAGCCACAGGTCTCGCTGCCGTTCCGTCGCGCACAGGAAGAAATCGCCGTTTTCGATCTGGACCCGCAGCGCGTCCAGCCCGCCGGAGAGCATGAACGTCTGCTCGGCGGGGCTGTTGTGCTGGCCCCCTTCCAGCATCTCCAGGTGGATCGGGTCGTAGAGATCGACGACCATCCTGGCGCCGAGGTCGGCCAGCCACGGGTGGCTCCGCAGGGTGAAACCCTGCAGGATCAGGATGTCCCGGCCGGCGGCAACCGTTCGCAACCGTTCGCCCCTGCCGTCGCAGATCTCGAACCGCTCGCTGCTTCCGGTGGCCCGTCGGGTCGAGGCCAGCCGCACGTCGTGCTCGGCGCTGAGCACGTCCGCGATGTTCCACGCCCTGATCGCCGGCCCGGCCATCCGCTCGCCGACCGCGTCGTCGGTGACGACCAGGATCTTGCGGCGCAGGATCGTGGTGGATCCCGTCGCGGCGCCGTCCGGCGCGGTCGATGTCCCGGCGCCGTAGGGGGTCGGTCGACGCTGCGGGTTTGACATCGTCGAACTGTCCCTCCTCACCAGGCAGAGTCTTCCAGCGGGCGCCGGAGGCCTGCCGGGCCGCAGCTATGTTAGAACGGCCACCGGGCGGCTCCGTTTCCCGGCGCCCGGCCGGCGCATCCGAGCTCCGGAAAAAGTCCGCTCCCGAAACCACCCGGCCGCCGGCTCGGAGCTGTGGTTGTCTGGGCCGGTGCCGGTGCTCAGCGTCATCGTCGAACAGCTCCTCGCTCCGGTACCGGGCGGGACGGGGCGTTACGCCGAGCAGATCACCGCGGCGATGGCAGCTGCGCCGCCGCCCGGATGGTCGGTACGGACGGTGACCGCTGCCCACCGCGACAAGCGCCGGGCAGTCATCGCCGGCGCTGACGGACCGCACGCGTTACCGATCGGCCGGCGGGCCCTGGCCGCCGCCTGGCAGCGCGGCCTGCCGCCGTGGCCGTCGGGCGACGTCATTCATGCCACCACCGTGCTGGCGCCGACCGGAGGCCCGTTCGCCGGACGGAAACCCAGCGGACAAGGGCGGATCCGATCAGCTGGCTACGCCCGCCGGGGCCTGGTCGTCATGGTGCACGACGCCGTGCCGTGGACCCACCCGGAGACCCTGACCCCCCGGGGTGCTGCCTGGCACCGGCTGATGATCGAACGGATCGCCGGATACGCCGACGCAATCCTGGTCCCCAGCAACGCTGTGGCCGGGGAGCTGGCGAGCCGCTTCGTCCTGGGTGACCGACTACGCGTCATCGGGCATGGGGTCACCCAGCTTCCGGCGAGCGGGCCGTCGACGTCCTCCGGGGCAGCCGAGGTTCGCCACTCGTTCGGGCTGCCGGACGGCGGGTACGTGCTCAGCATCTCGACCCTGGAACCGCGCAAGGGTCTCGACGTGCTGATCGCGGCGATGGCCCGGCTCGAGGGTCACCTCGTGTTGGTCGGTCAACCCGGATGGGGTGGGGTGCGGGTGGAGGAGGTGGCCGCGAGGGCCGGTCTGCGCGCGGAGCACCTGCACGTGCTGGGCCGGATCGGCGACGTCGAGTTGGCGGCCGTCTTCGCAGGCGCGGCCGTGATGGCCGTGCCGAGCCTGGCCGAAGGCTTTGGCCTGCCTTTGCTGGAGGCGATGGCGGTCGGTGTTCCCGTCGTGCACTCGGATATCGCAGCCCTTGTCGAGGTGGCCGGCGGGGCGGGGATCGCGGTGCCCGCCAGGCACCCGGCCGCGCTCGCCGAAGCCATCGAGACGGTGCTGACCGACCAGGCGCTTGCGGGGCGACTCCGGCGGGCGGGGATCGCCAGGTCCGCCGGGTTCAGCTGGGCGAGGGCGGCGGAACTGACCTGGCGGGTACACGTCGGGGTCGCCGGGCACTGACGCCTCTGGGTTCAGATCCCGTCGGATCAGGGGGTCTCTGTCCGCCCCGGTGCTTCGGAAGGCGGTGTGCCACAGCAACGCACGTCCACTGCCGGCCGTTCTAGTCGTCGCCTCGGTCGACGTCGTGCCGCCGCCCCGGCCGCCGGGCTCCGGCGAGGAACCCCGGGTCGCTGGGCGGCGGACGAGCCTGCCGCGGCTAGCATGACGGAGGCATTTTGGTGGGACAAGGGCGTCGCTGCTCCCGGACCTGGGCGATCGGAGGCGGGCCGCTTGAGTATCCGCACCGAGCCCAGGATCCTGCTCGACGCGACGGCCATCCCGGCCGAGCGGGGCGGGGTGGGTCGGTATGTCGACAGCTTGGCCGCGGCGCTCGACGCTGCGGGCGCCGCTCTCTCGATCGTCTGCCAACGCCGTGACGCTGACGTCTTCTACCGGCTCGCCCCGGGCAGCCGCATCCTCACGCCCGCCGAAGAGATCGACAATCGGCCGGCCAGGCTCGCGTGGGAGCAGACCACGCTGCCGAGGCTGGCCCGGCGGCTGCCGGTGGACGTCATCCATTCTCCGCACTACACGATGCCGCTGACCTCGGCGGTGCCGGTGGTGGTCACCCTGCACGACGCCACCTTCTTCTCCGACCGCGGGCTGCACCTCGGGGTGAAGGGCCGTTTCTTCCGGGCGTGGACCAGGACATCGCTGCGCCGGGCGGCAGCCTGCGTCGTGCCCAGCCGGGCCACCGCCGACGGACTGGTCCGGTATGCGCACGCCCGGCGGTCCGCCCTGGTGGTCGCGCATCTCGGTGTCGACTCGGACCGCTTCTATGCGCCGTCGGCCGCCCAGGTCGCCGAGGTCCGGGAGCACCTGGCACTCGGCGACACCGATTGGGTCGCTTTCCTGGGCACGCTGGAGCCGCGCAAGAACGTACCCGCCCTGATCCGGGCCTTCACCAGGGCCTGCGTGGGCCGGCGCAACCCGCCTGCGCTGGTACTGGCCGGCTCTCCCGGTTGGGATTCGGCGATCGAACCGGCCATGGCGGCCGCGGCCGGCTCGGTGACCGTGCTTCGACCCGGTCATCTGCCGATCGAGCTGCTGCCGGGCCTGCTCGGCGGTGCCCTGGTCGTCTGCTACCCGAGCCTGGGGGAGGGCTTCGGGCTTCCGGTGCTCGAGGCGATGGCCTGCGGCGCGGCGGTGCTGACCACCCGCAAGCTCTCACTACCCGAGGTCGGCGGTGACGCCGTCGCCTATTCCGGGACGGGCGCCGGTGACATCGCCGCCGAATTGGAAGCCCTGTTGGAGGATCCGGACCGCCGCCGGCTGCTGGCCGCGGCCGCGGTGGTCCGGGCCGGCGAGTTCAGCTGGGCTGCCACCGCCAGGGCCCACCAGATCGCCTATCACCGGGCCGCCGCGGCAGGGCTCCGATGAGCGATGGCGGTCCGGTCGACGTTGGTCCCGGACGCCTCGGTCTGATCGCGGTGACCTTCTCGCCCGGCGCGACTCTGGCCGCAATGCTGGATTCGGTGCCTACCGCGTCCAGCCGGGAGGTGTGCGTGGTACTGGCCGACAACGGTTCCACCGACGGTTCGGTGGAGAACGCGGCGCAGCGCCGCAACGTACGACTGCTGCGGACCGGCGCCAACCTCGGCTACGGCGCTGCGGCCAATGCGGGGATGGCCGTGTTGGATTCCGACATCGAACTGGTGCTGGTGATCAACCCGGACGTGGTACTCGGCGCCGGCTCGCTGGACGAGCTGATCGGCGCCGCCCAGCGGCATCCTCGGGCCGGAGCGATCGGCCCGTTGATCACCGACGAAGCCGGCACCGTCTATCCCTCGGCGCGCCAACTGCCGTCGATAGGGGCCGGCGTCGGACACGCCGTATTCGGCTGGTGCTGGCCCGGTAACCCGTGGACCCGGGCGTATCGAATGGACCGTGCCGATCCCGTCGAACGGCCCGCCGGCTGGCTTTCCGGGGCGTGTCTGTTGTTGCGCCGCAGCGCCTTCGAAGAGGTCGGCGGATTCGACCCCGGCTACTTCATGTACTTCGAGGACGTCGACCTCGGCGACCGGTTGGCCGCTGCCGGCTGGCAGAACATCTACGCCCCGAGCGCGAGGGTGGTGCATCTGGGCGGCCGTTCGACTCAGCACCACCCCGGCCCGATGGCCGACGCCCACCACCGCAGTGCCTACCGCTACCTGGCCGGGCGGTACGGCAGTCGGTGGCAGGCGCCGCTGCGGCTGGCCCTGAGGCTGGGGCTGGCCGGCAGGGCGGCCTTGGCGAAGCGTTCGGCCCGGGTGTCCGGCGGAGCAGCCCTTCCCAACCGAAAAGGCTAGCGCTCCGAGATCGTCGTCAGCATCAGGTTAACCATTTCGGAGCCAGGCTGGGTAATTAACTTTTCGACATCAGCGTTAGTTGGAGAATTGCTCCGCAAGAGAAAGGAAAGGTCGGTCTCGCCGGATACTGAAAACTAATACGGCCGGCGCTCAACTCGTTTTGAGCATGCCGAGCTTCGACACCTGGGACTCGTGAGTCCATGTTTGTTCGACGGTACCCGAGCCCCCGGTGTGCTCGAGGTGACATCGATGAGATCCGGTGAGCGGTCCGCGAGCCTCTGGTCGTCGGGTGTAATGCCGATGAGCATTTCACCACGTCTGCGAAGCTCGCAGTTCCTGATCGCTGCATAACGTGTCATGAAGGCGCCGCCCACCCAGGCAATTGCCGCATCACTGAGATTCCGACGGCCAGCGGGACCGCGCTCCGCGACAGCTGAGCAAATGGACAATATAGCTGGCGACGCCGCGAGTGGCCGACACACGCACCTTTGGCCGGCGGATCAACCCGGGTCGGGCAAGATCGTCGCCCGTCGCTGGTCCAGGTGAACGGCGATGACCGTGATCGCGACTCCGGCGAGCAGCCCGAGCAGTCCGATGAGAACCAGCACTCCCGGAACGCTGTTCACAGTACGCCCGGCGATGATTGATCTACCGGTATGGGGCTGGACGAAGACCCAGGAGACGAATAGACCCCAGGCCGCAAAGGAATATAGCGCCAGCACCGGTGCTCTGAGCCTTCTGCCGATCCCGAATAGGCCATAGGCGAAGGCGACGCAGATGGGCAGCAACGCCGGCAGCAGATAGCGGGTAATGGGAGCGCCCCCACCGGCCACATATGCGAACAGCATTGCCATAGTGATACCGAGCTGTACCGCCAGCACGGCGGCCATGGAAAACGCGCTTGCGCCATCATCGCTCAACCGGAAGCCGGTGGGTGGGTCGCCCGTTGGCCCCGTCGGGCGGTGACGCCCGGTCAACCGGCGCACGACGTTGAACAGCAACACGGCGGTGGACAGGGTGACGAGTAGTGCGACTAGCATTCCTCCGCGGGTGATCCATCGACCTGGTCGATGTTGAAAGAGCTGCTCGATCAGCGCCCAGCCGCCCTGGGTCTGCGCGATGACCACGTTGAGCGGCGCGGTTGCCCTGCCGAGGTTGGCCGCGGCCCAGTCGAAATGGCCGCCCGTCCACGAACCGGACAGACGGATGTTGCGCAGATAGAACCAACCCGCCGCGACGATTGCGGCCGTCGCCGGAATCATGGCAATTCCTATGCTGAATGTTAGCCGCCGCTGCCAGTGACTGGCCGACCGGATCCACCAGGCCAACACCAGGCCGCTGCACATGGTCAATAGGGTCGCTACGAAGTTGGCCCTGGAGAGCATGCCGCCGGCGGCGACGAGCGAGGCAAAGACCATTACTCGTCGGGTGACGCCCGCTCGAATCGCGCGGAGGGTGACACCCAGCGCGAGCACAGTGAACAACACTGCAAGGTCGTCGTTGAAGACACTGCCGCCCACTCGCAGAAACGGACTGATCGGGCCGGCGACAGCTGCCACCATGATCACCCAGCTCACCTGCGGGCGCACCGTCATCTGCCCCGCGGCCCAACCGATCCCGATCACGCAACAGGTCGCGATCAAGGAGGATATTAATCTAGCAGCCATCACGGCCATCATCGGATGGCCCGAATCGGCCAGCAGACCGACGGCGGGGGCCAGAAGGGCATAAAACAGCGGCGGGTGTTGCGCCTCCCACTGAACCGGGGGCGAGTTGCCGAACGTCGGCTCGAACAATATCCCGTTCTCAAAGATGGGAAGACGTCCGTGCCACAACTGAAATGCGTAGTCGACGTGCCCGGTCTCGTCCGCGGTCGACAGGGCCGTTGAGGTGATGGCGAAGACCAGCGCGCCAGAGAGCGTGGCCAATGCGGCGCCGAGGACTCCGGCCAAGGCAAATCTCGAGCCGAATCGGCCAGGGGCCTCAGCCGCGGACAACGAGTTCTGCAACTGGCGAGGCTTGTGCGCGTCTGTTGCCGGCGGTTGCGATCTCCAGCCGCCGCATGACAGGCAGAGGCTGGTGAAGCATCCCGATCCTTTCGGTGGTCGTACTCATCCGGCGGGCGCGACGGTCGCGCCCAGTGATGTGTTACTAACAGAAGGTACCGGCATTGCCCTTCCGACGACACCGGGGATGAGCGTCGACCGTGATTTCTTATATTTCCCGTACAAAAGATCGACGAGCTAGCTGCCCCCACCTGTTCAAGTACCCGGGCCCGGCTTCAAGACACCGGTGACGATTCGATCAGCGCCCGTGGGCGAGGGCCCCGCCCATTGGCTGATGGTCGCCAAAGACTCCGTACGCATCCTGACGTGCCGCCCGCGCCGTCCAGGAGGTGACGCGCAGATGTCGTCACATCAGCTGCTGTCTCGCCGCCGACCACCTGGCCGCTGTTAGCGGGAGGATCGACGATCAAGATGATTCCTCACCAGGAAACGCCCGAGGGGCCGCCGATGCGGCGCAGGCGAAAACTCAGTGAGCCCGCCCTGGTGAGATTCCCCAAGATCGCCTTCGCGACTTTCACGAGCAGGCTGCGGCAGACGACCGCTCGGTCTCGAACTGGATTTGACGACGAGTCGAGCACGAACTCACCCGCGGCCGGGGCTGACCAACCCTGGAAACGCCTGGTGTTACCCGAACGCGCGGCGTTGAGCGCTCATGCGCCCAGCGGATCGGCTACCTCGGCGACGAGCGACACCACCTCGTCCAGGTGGTCCGGGGTGGTCAGGTGGCCCATTCCGGTGAAGACCCGGAGGTCGATGTCCATCGTTCCGCGCACGGCTGGTCCCAGTCGCCGGGGCGGCAGGAACCGGTCGTGTTCCCCCACCCCGACGATGCAGGGGCGCCTGGCGCGACGGGCCAGTTGGACGGCGGGAAGCGGCGGCGGAGCCAGCGTGGTGCGGCAGCAGGCGGCCATCAGCGTCATCCATTCGACCTCGCTCTCGGGCGGCTGCTCGCCCGGACCCACGAACATCCGGAGCATCCGCCGGGTGCGGGCGGTCGTGGGTCGCAGCAGCCAAACGGTCGAAGCCAGCGTCAGCTCCGGGTCCACGGTCAGCCGGATGAAGCCGGCGGGTGAGACCAATGCCCGCGCGGTAATCCGAGGTGATTCGGCGGCCAGGGCCACTGCCGCACCGAGCGAGTTGCCGACCAGGACGACATCCGACAGCTCCGCGGCCGCCAGGATCTCGTCGATCACCCGCCCGTACCAGGCCATTCGGCTGCGACGGGGCCGACGCGGGTCGCTGAGCCCGGGTTGACCGGGCAGATCCACCACGGTCGTCGGCCAGCGTGCCGACAACGATCTCAACCACGGCAGGGCAACCGCTGCATTGAAACCGGTTCCTGGCAGCAGAACGACTCGCGGCCGCCCGACGCCGGCCGAGGTGAGTTCGATCCGGCCGGCGCTGGTCTCCACCGAGGTCCGGGCGAGTGGGAAGTCCGCTCGGGCGAGCGCAGCCGAACACCACTGCCGGACCTTGCGCTCCGTGCGCGGGTTCTTGTACACGGTTGGCATCGAGTCAGTGTGCCGGGCGGCCCGGGCTTGGGCCACCCGTTGGCAATGCATCATCGACCCGGGGGGCTTGACATCGTCGGCGATCGGATGGATCGGTTTTCACCATGAGCGCCATGCCTCACGGCGATAGGCGAGCCGAACGGCGTGAGGCGACCCGCCGGGAGATTAGTCGATGCGGCCTGGGGCATTGCGCGCACAAAGGGCCTCGCCGCCGTCACGCTCCGCGAGGTCGCCGGCCGGGTCGGGATGCGTTCGCGTCGCCCTACACGCATTTCGAGTCGAAGCATGCGATCTGGGACGCGATGTTCGGCCAGGCTTGGTGGGAATATGTGGAGGTCTGCCTGGAAGCGGCGTCCACGATTTCGCCGGCGCCGCGGGTCGGCATCCACGCCGATGCCGACATCGACCTCTACGTGGCGATCGTCGGTCGGGCTGTACCACGGCGGCGTGCTCATCGACAACCTCGTCAAGGAGTGGGCTCAGCGCCATGGACGACGGTTCAACCTGCACCTCACCGGGCCGGCCGGCGGTTGGCTCTCGGTCGGCACCGGCGGCCCCGACCTAGAACTCGAAGCCGTCGAGTTGTGCCAGGCGATCTCCGGCCGGGCAGATGGCAAAGGCCTCCTCCCGGCGAGGTGCCCTTCTGACGGGGCCCCAGAGCGCTATGGCGCGGCCGAGTGCCAGCTGACGCCGTCGGCCGAGGTGCTGACGCCCGCCTCCTGCCTGATCAGGTAGCCGGCCCGGCTCCACCCGACCCAACCGGTTGCGGGACAGCTGGTTTCAACAAAGCTGGCGGCACCGTCGGCGATCAGCCAGCCATGCTGTGGGAGTCCCTCGTCGCACACCAGCAGGTTCCGGCCGGTGGCGATCCCGACGCCGAGCGCGGTGCGCGGTTCCCGACCGGCCTTCTCGGTGAAGGCGAGGGTCCAGGTCCGTCCGGCATCCAGGCTCCGGTACACCGCGAGCAGACCGTTCTTGACGTTCGGCAACTGGCCGATGGCCAGCGCCCACAGCCGCCCGCCGCCGGCCGTGACGGGGGAGGTGAACAAGTACTCACCGGCCACCTTCGGCAGCAGCGAGCTGATCCAACTACGGCCGCCGTCCCGGCTGACGGCCAGCGCCTGCCGTCCGTTCTTGGTGCCGGACACCCACCACGATCCGTCGGCCAGCGGCGCAGCGTTGGCCTGGGAGACGGCGATGTCGGGTTGGTGGGCAAGCTTGGCCAGGGACCCGTTCCCGGGCACCCGGACGGTGAGGGACCGGGCGCACCCATCGGCGGGACCGCCCGGGGGGCAGTCGGCCTGCAGCACACCGCCTGCCGGAATGACTTCCGCCGTGCTGCTCACCTCGCCCGGGACCGGCTTCCAGGTCAGGCCCGAGTCGGACGTGAAGTATCCCGTGCGGACATTGGCGGTGGCAATGTCCACCCACGCCGACTTCGGGCCCACGGAGACCAGTTCCGAGGAGGCACCGTCCGTCGGCTGGTTTGCCGGCAGCGCCCGTTCGGTCCAGTGCCGGCCGTCCTGAGTGACAGCCAGCGCCTGACGGCATTGGTTGGTGTCGGGCCGGCAGTAGCTGATCAGGGCGAAGCCGTGGTTGGCGTCGGCCATCGCGACCGTTCCCAGATAACGGTTCTCGGCGGCCGGTCCGGTGGTGGTTGGCCCGATAGTTGGAACCGTGCTGGGCACGATCATCGGGACGGTCGTGGGCACGCTGTCCGGCCCTGAAGTGGGCAAGTTGCCAGGCCCGGTGGTGGGCCCGGCGGTGGGCATGCCGCTCGTTACCTTGGCGGGCACAGTGGTGGGGAGCTTGTCCGGCCCGAAATTGGGGATGCTGGCGGGCACGTTGGCCGGCCCGGTCGTAGGCAAGTCGGCCGGCCCGGTCGTGGGCAAATTGGCCGGCAAAGTGGTGGGCCCGTTGGTGGGAAGGGTCACCGGCGGTGGCGGGATTGGCCGGGTCGCCACGACAGCCGGCGACGTCGTGGCCCCCAGCACGCTGGTCGTCCTTTCGGTTGCCGGCGCAACCCTGACCAGCAGGGATCCCGCCAGGACGATGCCGACCACCCCGGCCGCCACGGCGGCACCGCCGAGCCGGCGCTGCCGACGCTCGCTCACTGTTGTGGTCAGCGCGCCGAATTCGGGCACGGTGATCCGCTGATCGAGATCGGCGCGCAGAGATTCGAGTTGATCGTCGAGAGCGTTCATGGCAGTCGCCTGCCTCCCTTGTTGTCGGGTAGTGATGTCGGGCGCAATCCGTCGATGACGTCGGCGGGTTCCGCGGTGAGCTCCGCGGCGAGCGCGGCCCGCCCCCTGGCCAGCCGGGACTTGACGGTGCCAAGGGCCACCCCGAGTTGATCGGCGATGTCCTGCAGCGGAAGCCCGGCCAGATGGTGCAGAAAGACGACCTCACGCTGGCCGTCCGGCAGCGCGCGCACCGCCCGGTACAGATCCAGATTCGCCGCGCCGACGTCGGCGGCCTGCGCCGGTGCAGGTGGCCGCTGCCGACCCGCGATCCGGTCGGCGAAGCTCTGCCGCCAGTGCCGGCGACGGGCGAGGTTCAGCGCGACCGTGCACAGCCAGGCCTCCGGGTTGTCGGCGGCCCTGACGGTCCTGTTGCGGCTGTAGGCCTTGGTGAAGGCCTCCTGGACAACCTCTTCCGCTTCGGCCAGATCACGGGTGTGGGCCAGCGCGATCATCACCAGCCGGCGGTAGGCGCGAGCGTAGAGCGCGGCGAACCAGGCATCGTTGCCCGCCCGCTCCGGTGGGCTATCCCGGCGCCCATCCTCGCCGCGATCCGGCTCGGTTACCGCCGGGCCTTCGGCCCCAGTCACCTCCAGCACCTCCAGCCGGCTGTCCCTCATCCTCGACGAGTCACCAGCCGGGGAGAAGGTTCCACGATCGGGGCGGCAATTTTCCGGGCAGCCGCCCTGCCTGGGCTACGCCGGGGCGGTGGCGACGATCATGATCAACCCGCCGACCACCAGTGTGGTGCCGGCCCAGGTCCAGGGATTGGTGCGCTCGTGCAACAGGACCGAGCTGGCCAGCAGGATGGCGATGTACCCGAGGGCGTTGAACGGATATGCCTGGCTGAGCGGTATGCGCGACAGGATGACGAGCCAGAACACGGCCGACATCGCGAAGACGGCCAGGCCGCCGATGATCCACGGGGAGGACGCAGCGACCAGCAGCAGCGGCCGGCCGTTGTCATGAGATCTGGCCTGGGCGAGCGTCATCCCCCTTTTCAGCAGCAGCTGACCGCACGCCGCCAGAGCCACCGCGAACAGCAGCATTGCGATGTTCGCCGCGCTCATCGGCCGCTTCCTCTTCGTAGCTGAGTCATTCGCCGGGGTGGCGCGCGCCGTGGTGGTCGGCGTCGGGGTGGTGAGCGCGGGTGTGGCTGGCGTCGGGGGTGGATGAGCGCCGGCCGACGGAGAGTGGGGTTCGCCGCCGATCACCGGACTACGGCTGGGCCGGCCGGACCCGGCTCGTCGACTGCTTCCTGCGATCGGTCGCATTCGGCGATCAGCTGACGGGACAGGGCGACCGTGACCAGATGGTCGGCCGGGGAGCCGACGCGGCCGGGGACGCAGGCCTGCGGCGACCGCGCCCGCGCCGCCGCAAGAATGCGTTCTGCTCTTTCGATCCGATTCACTGACCGCTCCGTCCTGGCCGAAACCCCCGATCACACCGGGTCGGTCGGCAATCTGCTCCGGGACAACGATAGGGCCCGGGTCGCCGGCGACCGGGGAGGCGGGCCGGTACGACGCCGGATCGCGCCGGGTCCAGGCGACGAGTTGCGTACTTCACCGCGTCCGCCGCCCGCGTCCGCCGGCGCAACCGATGTGAGCACAGGGCTCCGGTAGGGTCTGCAAATCGCCGAGCCGAGGCCGGCCGCGCGCGCCACGACGAGGAAGAGGCAGCACGATGAAGGGCATCATCCTCGCCGGCGGCGCCGGCAGTCGGCTGCATCCGCTGACCAGAGCGGTCTCGAAACAGCTGCTCCCCGTCTACGACAAACCAATGATCTACTACCCGCTCTCCGTTCTGATGCTGGCCGGGATCCGGGACATCCTCATCATCACCACCCCGGAGGACAACGCCGCGTTCCACCGACTGCTCGGTGACGGGTCGGACTGGGGCCTGACCATCACCTACGCGGAGCAGCCGTCACCGAACGGCCTGGCCGAGGCTTTCCTGATCGGGGCTGATCACATCTCCGGCGATTCGGTGGCCCTGGTGCTGGGCGACAACATCTTCTACGGCCAGGGCTTTTCGCAGACGTTGCAGAAGGCGGCGGCCGACATCGACGGCTGCGTCCTGTTCGGCTACCCCGTCCGGGACCCGGAGCGGTACGGCGTCGGTGAGAAGGACGCCGCCGGCACGCTGATCTCGATCGAGGAGAAGCCGGCCGTCCCCAAATCGAACCTGGCCGTCACCGGGCTGTACCTCTACGACAACGAAGTGGTCCGCCACGCCCGCGAACTGGTGCCCAGTGCCCGCGGCGAACTGGAGATCACCGACCTCAACAACATCTACCTCAAGGCCGGCAAGGCCTCGCTGATCGACCTGGGCCGGGGCTTCGCCTGGCTGGACACCGGCACCCACGATTCGCTGCTCGAGGCCGGCGAGTTCGTCAAGGTGCTGGAACACCGGCAGGCGGTCCGCATCTCCTGCCTGGAGGAGATCGCGTTGACCATGGGGTACATCACGGCCGATCGATGCCTGGTGCTGGGCGAAGCGTTGATCAAGTCCCCGTACGGCGAGTACGTCGTCTGGGTCGCCAAGGCGGCGATGAGCCGTGGCTGAGTCCCTCCAGGCCAACGCGGCCGGTGAATTCGACGACGTCGACGCAGTCGTCCTGGTCGGCGGCCAGGGCACCCGGCTGCGGCCGCTGACCCTCTCGGCCGCCAAGCCCATGTTGCCGGCCGCCGGCGTTCCATTTCTCGCGCATCAGCTCTCCCGGCTCGCCGCGGTCGGGATCCGGCGGGTGGTGCTGGGTACCTCCTACAAGGCCGAGACCTTCGAGAACTACTTCGGTGACGGCGCCGCACTGGGCCTGGAGTTGCGGTACGTCGTGGAGGACACGCCGCTCGGCACCGGCGGGGCGATCCGCAATGTGCTGCACGAGCTCAAAGCGCCCACAGTGATGGTGCTCAACGGCGACATCCTCTCCGGGGTGGATCTGGCCGCCCTGCTGCACACCCACCGCTCCGGCTCGGCAGATGTCACCCTGCACCTGGTGCGGGTCACCGACCCTCGGGCGTTCGGGTGCGTCCCGACCGGCCCCGACGGTTCGGTGCTGGCATTCCTGGAGAAGACGCCGCATCCGCCGACCGACCAGATCAACGCCGGCTGCTACCTGTTCCAGCGCACCGTCATCGAGAGCATCCCGGCCGGTGAAGTGGTGTCCGTCGAGCGCGACACCTTTCCCGGGCTGCTGGCGTCCGGCGCCCGGATCCTCGGGCACGTCGAGTCCAGCTACTGGCTGGATCTGGGGACTCCGGCCGCGTTCGTCCAGGGCTCGGCCGACCTCGTGCGGGGGATCGCGCCCTCCTCGGCGCTACCCGGCCCGGTCGGGGAGTTCATGGCGCTGCCCCGCGCCCGGATAGCAGATAACGCTGTGGTGGAAGCCGGCAGCAGCCTCGGCGAGGATGTGGTCGTGGGAGAGCGGGCGCAGGTGCTGGGCAGCGTGGTCTTCGACGGTGCGGTGATCGGCGACGATACCTTCGTGGCGGACTCGGTGATCGGCGCCGGCGCCTTCGTCGGCAACGGGACCGTGATCCGCGATGCGGTCATCGGCGACCGCGCGGTGATCGGCGCCGGCTGCGAGCTCTTGGCCGGGGCCAGGGTCTGGCCGGACGTGCACATCCCCGCCGGCGGAATCCGGTTCTCCGCACCCGCCTGAGGACGACCTGACGAGTCCTGCGGGGATTCGAATTTCTGACTCTCCGGTGGCGGCAGAGAGCATCGCTCAAAGGGCTGGTCCGCCGCGTCACCTTACGGCTGTAGTGACCGCGGCCCCGACCGAGTTGCGGAGTTCGTCGTCGACGTCATCCGGGAGCGAGTCGACGGGGAAGAAGCGCAGATCCAGCGACTCGGCGGAGGAGATCGGCACGGCGCCCGGCGGTGCGATGACCGCGAATCGGACGTCGAAATGGCGGGTCGGCACTCCCAGCGAGCAGGTGATCGGGTGGACTCCCAGGTGGATCGGCCCGGCGAGCACTTCGAGTCCGGGGATGCCGGACTCCTCGGTCGCCTCCCGGAGTGCCGCGGCCGCCAGCGAGCTGTCGGTGTCCTCGCAGTGGCCGCCGAGTTGCACCCAGCGGCCGACCCGTGGATGCAGGGTCAGCAGCGTGCTCGACCGGTCGGCCGACAGGACGACGGCGCTGGCGGTCAGGTGGCCGGGAACGCAGGACCGCATGGTGGCGTCCGGACGGGCGGCCAGGAACCCCAGATAGGCCTCCCGCAGCGACCGCTGGTCGGCCCCGGCCCGGCCGCCCGGAGCGAACCGACCCAGGATTGCGGCGGCATCGAGGTGCAGCTCGGCGTGTGTCACCGACGTCCCCGCCCGGCGCGGAGCACCCGACCGGCCTTCACCGCACCAGCAGCGCGTCGGCGGGGCCTGGCGGCCGTGGCGACGGCGGTTCGTGGGGGTGGCCGACAGCGATGGCGCCCAACGGTTCCCAATCGGCGGGCAGGCCCAGCACCGACCGGACGACCACCGGCGCGAAGATCGTCGAGGAGATCCACGCCGACCCAAGACCGTTCGCGGCCAGCGCGACCAGCAGTGCCTGGACGGCGGCCCCGCCGGCGACCGTGAACATCGCCCGCTCGGCGGCGGCCCGCCGGTCGTCGGGGTACTGGTGGCGGCCGTCGCCGGTCACGAACGGGATGAGAATTTCGGTCGCCTGGTCCAGCACCTTGCCGCGGGCGGTCCGGCGGGCGATCCGTTCGGCCGGCCAACCGTCACCGGCGAGGTCGGCCTCCCACTCGCCGAGCATCGCCGCGAGCAGGGCCTGCCGGTGCTCCCGGACGAGCACGAACCGGACCGGCGCGGTGCCGTGCGGCGCCGGCGCCGTCACGGCGATCCGGACGCAGTCCCGCAGTACTGCTTCGTCCACCGGCTCGCCGGTGAAATCCCGGACGGTCCGCCGCAGCAGCACCGCCTCCCGGCGGCCCTGTTCGATCGCCAGATCGGTACCGAGGCGGAACAGGTCCTCATTGAACGGCCGGATCAGCGTTGCCGCCCCCGGCGGATTCGCGCCGAGCCCGCCGGGGACGTCCAGCCCGCGGACCACCGCCACCGGCACCCCGGCGAGCTTGCCCTTGACCAGGTCGCCGGCCGCGGCGATCTCGTCGCCGGTGCCGATCTGGGTGACGAGAAGCTCATTGCCGAACGAATCCACCTCGCCCCGCTGATCGTCGTACACCACCACGCCCGAAGCGCCGATGGCCACGTCGGTGACCCCGTTGCGCCACGCGCGTCCCTGGGTGTCGGTGATCACCACTCCGACCCGCATCCCTCGCCCGGCGAAGTCGGCCCGGATCGCCGCCGCCGACGCGTCCGGGTCCTCCGGCAGGAGCGCGATCTCGTCCAATCGGACGTTGGAGGCGTCGACCCCGGCCGCGGCCGCGACGATCCCGAGCTTGTTCTGCACGATCCTGGTCCGGTGGACCGACGCGACCAGCCGGACGGTCTCGTCGTCGATGACCCTGCGGCGGAACTCCTCCCGTTCGACCGGGTCGGTCGGCGAGCGGAGCAGGCGGCCCTGCACCTTCGACACCACCTTGGAGGTGATCACCAGTACGTCGCCGTCCTGGATCCAGGGCGCCGCTCCGGCGATCGCCGCCGACAGATCGTCGCCGGGGCGGAACTCCGGCAGCCCGGTGACCGGCAGCACCGAGAGTCCGTCCGGCGCGGCGGGTCGCCCGCCCGAAGCGCCGAGCTGCTCGGAGATGGTCGCGTGGACATCGTGCGGACGGGGTTGCTCAGACACCGGCCAACTCCAGGCAGGCCCTGACCATCGCGGCGGTGGCGCTCGGATCTGTCATCAGCAACGGCGCGTGCGCGACCCGCACCCCCGGCACCTCCGCCGGGTCGGCCGGCGCCACCAGCCAGCCGTCCAGCAGACCGTCTCCGGCGGCCCGGCTGCCGTAGTGCCGGCCGACCCCCTGGGCCGAGCACTCCACCCCGATCGCCGCCAGGCAGACGTCGGCATGCCCGCGCAGGGGTGCCCCGGCGATCAGCGGCGAGACGCCCACCACCGGTGCGGCCGTCGTCCGAATGGCGTGCGCGATGCCCGGCACCGAGGTGATGGTGCCGATCGACACCACCGGATTGGACGGTGCGATCAACACGATGTCGGCCTCCGCGATCGAGTCCAGCACGCCGGGGGCCGGGACGGAGTCCTCCGCCCCGATCGGCCGGATCGAGAACGCCGGCAGCTTGGCCTGGTACCTGATCCACCACTCCTGAAAGTGCAGCGCGACCATTTCGGGCTCGTCCCGGCCGCCCATCCCGACAGTGTCGCCGGAGCCGTCAACGGTTTCGGTGGCCTGCTCGGGATCGGCGACCACCACGTGGGTTTCCACCCGGGCGTCGGTCATCGGCAGCAGTCGCACCCCGGGCTGCCACTTCGCGCACAGTGCCGCCGTCACGACGGAGAGCGGATAGCCGGCGTCCAGCATCCGAGTCCGGACCAGGTGGGTCGCAATGTCCTTGTCGCCCAGCGAGAACCAGGGCGCCTCGGCGCCGTAGGCGGCCAGTTCCGCGGCCGCTGTCCAGGTTTCGTCCTTCCGGCCCCACCCGCGGTCCAGATCGGCGACGCCGGCAAGGGTGTACATGCACGAGTCCAGATCGGGGCAGATCTGCAGGTCGTGCAGCCGGATATCGTCCGCCGTATTCACCACGGCGGTGATCCGGTCGACCTCGTCGGCCGGCCCATCCGGACCGGGCCCGTACGGTTCCCAGCCCAGTGCAGCCTTCACCCCGAGCAGAAACTTCGCGCCGCCCACCCCGCCCGCCAGGACCGTGATCTTCACGTCGAAGCATCCTGCCACGGCCGGCTCACAGGCGGGTCCGGGCGCCTGGTCGCTCCGGACGTCTCGGCTCCGGCCAATGGTTTCAGTTCCAGAACCGGAACTGCGAAAAACCGGCCGAGGCGACGGCTGGATCGAGCCCGAAGAATCGCATCAGGTCATAGGCCGGCTGGAACAGGTACTGACTGAACGTCGGCGAACTGATCAGGAGGAAGAAGAAGATCAACGGTGCCCACTGACGGGTCGGTGCGAGCCTGGCGGCGACAGCCGGCGGCAGGTACGGCGCCAGCACCCCGAACCCGTCGAAACCCGGGATCGGCAGGATGTTCAGGATCGCGGTGACGAATTGCAGCAGGGCCAGCAGACCGATCCCGGCCAGCAGTGGGTTGAGCGCCCCCTGGTGCGGCAGGATCCCGCCGAAGAACAGGGTGAGCCTGACGAGCAGGATGCCCAGGATGAAATTCGTCAGCGGCCCGGCGAGCGAAACCAGGCTCGACCACCATTTTTTTTTCAGCCGGTGATTCTCGATCAGCACTGCCCCGCCGGGCAGTGGAATTCCGCCGATGGCCAGGATGATCACTGGAATCACGATGCTGTAGACGCCGTTCACGTAGCGGAACGGGTTGAGCGTCAAGTAGCCGCGAGCCCGCACGGACGTGTCGCCTCCGGCCAGCGCGACCGCAGAATGTGCGAACTCGTGCAGACACAGAGTGATCACCCAGCCGGCCATCACCAGCACGAACACCCAGACGCCTGACGGCTTGACGTTGGTGGCGGCGGCGAAGCCGGCGGCCAGGGCGACGGCGAGCAGGGCCGGGAAGACGAAGGCGCCGGCGGTCTTCAGTCGCAGTGGGCGGGTCATCGCTCCAGTGTGCGGTAAGAAAAAGCCTGGATAGCACGTCAACGGCTTGACGCGGTGCGGGACACACCTGTGTAATCACAACTGTGTCATTCACACTCGGGCCAGCATCCCGCGACGCGGCTATCTCCGGGGTCACCACCCCCCGGCTCGTCGCAGACCGGGTCGAACGCCTCCGGGCGGGCGGTCGCCGGCCCGAAGTCCGCCCGACGAACATCCCCGTAGATGTCGCGTGGTGTCGGAAGGCCGGGCCGGAGATCGTTCTGCACGGAATCGTCGTGGGAGGCGCTGCCGGGCAAGCTGTGACCGCAATCGTGGAAAGGACACGACCTGTGTCGAACCTGGGGGACGCAATGACCGCAGTAGCGGAGAGACCGGCAATGGGGAGCGCCGCACAGGCCGAGTCGGGCGGGGGCGGCCTGTCGTTGCTGCTCGTGGCCGACGAGCCGGACTGGCACGAGCGGGCGTTGTGCGCGCAGACCGACCCGGAGGCGTTCTTCCCGGAGAAGGGCGGCTCGACGCGGGAGGCGAAGCGGATCTGCACGGGCTGCGAGGTGCGGTCGGAGTGCCTCACCTACGCGCTCGCGCACGACGAGCGGTTCGGCATCTGGGGTGGTCTGAGCGAGCGCGAGCGCCGGCGGCTCAAGCGCGGCGCCTGACGCCCGGCCGCCCTGCCGGCCAAAATTACGCCGCGCAGATCATTCGCCGCGCAGATCAGTCGGCGCTGGGCAGATCAGTCGGCGCTGTCACCGAGCACCGCGCTGAGTTGCTCGCCGAGGACCTCGGCGACCAGCTCACCCAGGTCTCCCGAATCCAGCGCCCGCACTTCCAGCGGCCGGCGGTAGACGACGATTCTGGCCCGGGTGGCAAGCCCGCGGCTGTCCACGCCGGGTGGGGTGAACCGGGTCAGCGGGACGCCTCCGTCCAGGACCGTGTCCGATGACGGTTGCACCGGACCGGCCGGGAGGGCCGGCACCTCGTCGACAGCGAACTCGATCTTCGTCAGTTCGGACGGCCACCTCTCCTCGAGGTCGGCCACCGCCTCCAGTACCGCATCGTCGAACTGCTCGGCCCTGGTGCGGGCTCCTGGCAGTTCCGCCGGCAGCAACGGAGAACGCATCCCCCGGCCGCGGCGATCACGTCGCCTGGTGGCTGCCGTCCTCGACCGGAGCCCCGATGGCCGGGCCGGCTGCTCCCTGCGCGGATTCGCCCTGGCGGTCGGATTCTCATTCTCATCGCTCATGTCGCGGTCCATTCTAGGAGCGCGGTCCAGGCCGCCACGCCCATTTCGGATGGCCCAAGCCGCGAGACCGCGGACGGCCGTCGGCAGCGGTCAGGTGGCAGCAGCGCGGCCGGATGGCAGTCGTCGGCGCGTCGCCGACCGGGTGCCGGGCGCGGCCGATACTGTCCCGTGCGTGGTGTCGAAGCGTCGTTGCTCGCGGATCGGGTGCTCGGACCCGGCGGTCGCGACGCTGACCTATGCCTACGCCGATTCCACCGCCGTGGTGGGCCCGTTGGCCACCGCGGCCGAGCCGCACTCCTACGATCTCTGCTCGGTGCACGCCCTTCGGCTGACGGCTCCCAAGGGCTGGGAGGTGGTCCGGCCGGACGACTTCGACGACGACGTCAGGACTTCCGACGATCTGGAGGCGCTGGCCGATGCGGTCCGGGAAGCCGGACGCTTCGAGCGGCCCGCGGAACCGGCACCGGTCGGCACCGGTCGCCGCGGCCACCTCCGGGTGCTCCGCTTTCCCGATTCCTGAGCCCTTTGCCCCGGCGTCCCCTCGACCTGCACACCTAGGGTGGGTGGTGCGGTTCCGGCGATCGCCGGCCCACCCGATGAATCGGCCCACCAGTGAAGAGGAGTCCTCCGGTGCCCGTGCAACTTGACCCGGTCCTGCTCGAAGTGCTCGCCTGCCCTTCTGAGGATCACTCGCCGTTGATGGTCGGTACCCCGACCGATCCGGAGGCAGCTGCGCTGACCTGCACCGGCTGCGGCCGGGTGTTCCCGATCCGGGACGGGATTCCGGTCCTGCTGCTCGAGGAGGCCGTACAGGGTGACATCCCCGGCGCCGGCCCTGCGACAGATCGGTCATGACCGCCGCGGCGCCCGGTGCCGGTGTGTTGCGCAGCCCCGTCCTGGCCGACGCGGACAAGGTCGGCCTGCTGCGGGCGGCTGCGAGCGCCGGGGCCCAGATCCGGTCGGTCGCAACCGCGGTCCGCGGCCTGTCCCGCCCGGATCGTCCCCGGGCAATGGTCGTCGTCGGCGCCTGCGCCGCCATCGACCTGCAGTTGGTGTCGGCCCTGTATGTGAGCACGGCGGGGGCGCCGATCCTTGCCGCAACCACCTTGCCGCCCTGGGTCGGCCCGCTCGATCTGGTGGTCGTTCTCGCCGACAGCCCTGACGATCCGTTGGCGGCTCAGGCGGCGGCGCTGGCCGACCGGCGGGGTGCGACAACGGTGGTCAGGGCGGCCGAGCACGGACCTGTCGCCGCCGCGGCGACCGGGGCCCTGTTGGCGCCGGTGGTGGCGGTTCCCGAGGCACTGGCCACAACGGCCAGGTGGGCGTTGCTCTGCGCGGTGGCGGCGAGTGCCGGGCTCGGCCCGATGCCGGATCTGGAGGCGGCCGCCACCCTTCTCGACGCGACCGCGCTGGCCTGTTCCCCGGGCGCGGAGACCTTCCTCAATTCCGGGGTCAACATCGCCGAATACCTTTCCGACGGGCTACCGCTGCTGATCTCCACCGATCCTCCGGGTGACGCCCTGGCAGCTGCGGCGAGGCGCGCCATCGGCGCGTTGGCCGGAACCCCGGCGGCGGTGCTGGGGCACGCCGAAATCGCCGGTCAGCCCGGGCTACTGGCCAGGATCGGGCAGGCCCGTGACCCGTTCGCCGACCCGCTCGACGACGGGGCTGCGGAGCAGCGGATCAAGCCACTGCTGATCTGCACGACGGCCGCCGATGATCGGTCCGGCCCGCCTGGGCAGGCCAGGATGGCACTGTCCGGCCTGGCCCGGCTGTTCCCTGGTGCGATGCAGATCGACGGCTCGGTCGACTCGCTCCCGGTCCCGGGTTCACCGGTCCCCGGTTCTGCGCCCTCTGGCTCGGGGGCGTGGCCGACGTCGGGGCCGGTGACAGGGTCAACTGAACACGCATCGGAATTCGTCACCGACGACCCATTTTCCGCCCGCTTCTCCGCCCTGCTGGCCGCCGGCCTGCGTCTCGAGTTTGCCGCCACATATCTGGGAATCAGTGCAGGTCAAGTCATTCCTCCTGATTTCCCCGATGGTCTGGGGCGGACAGCGGGCACTCGATGGGCGGCCCGGCCCGCTAACGTGGGAGGCGTGTTCAACGACGGCGAGGCGTGATCCATGGGGCGTGATCCATGGAGCTGATGGAGAACCGCATCCGGACCTACGCCTGGGGCTCGCGAACGGCGATTGCCGAGCTGCTGGGGCAGCCGGTGCCCGCCAAACACCCCCAGGCCGAGCTGTGGATGGGGGCCCATCCGGGTGACCCATCGGTGCTGCTGGCGCGCGATGACGGGCCGGCCGCCGGCGCCGGCCGTTCGTTGCTCGCCGCGATCGACGAGCAGCCGGCGGCGCTGCTCGGACCGGCCGTCGAGCAACGATTCGCCGGTCGGTTGCCGTTCCTGTTCAAGGTGCTGGCCGCGGCCGAGCCGCTGTCCCTACAGGCACACCCCTCGGCCGCGCAGGCTGCCCGCGGATTCGCCGCCGAGGAGGCCGCCGGAATCGCTCTCGGCGCATCCGGGCGCAACTACCGGGACGCATCGCACAAGCCGGAACTCGTCTGCGCGCTGACCCGGTTCGAGGCGCTGTGTGGCTTCCGCGAACCCACCCGGACGGTGGAACTGCTTGCCGCGCTGAGCGTTCCGCAGCTCGATCACTACCTTTCGCTGTTGTCCGGCCAGCCGGACGCCGACGGTGTCCGGGCCCTGTTCTCGTCATTCCTGACGATCCCGGCGGCCCTGTTGGATCCATTGCTCAACGCAGTGTTGGCGTCCTGCGTCCGACTGGTCCGCGACGGCGCACTGTTCAGCCCCGAATACCGGACGGCGCTGGAACTGGGGGAGCGGTACCCCGGTGACCCGGGTGTACTGGCGTCGCTGCTACTCAACCGGATCTCCCTCGAGCCGGGCCAGGCCCTCTATCTGGCAGCGGGGAACCTGCACTCCTATCTGGCCGGTGTCGCCGTCGAGGTGATGGCCAACTCCGACAATGTGCTGCGCGGGGGGCTCACCCCGAAGCACGTCGACGTTCCGGAACTGATGCGGGTACTCGACTTCGCCCCCGGCGAGGTCCAGATCCTGCCCGGGGAGCCGGTCAGGGACGGTGAGGTCGCCTACCGCACCCCTGCCCCGGAGTTCCGGCTCTCCCGACTGTCGTTGTCCGCCAAGCCCCTCTCGCTCGGCCATCTCGGACCGCAGATCGTCCTGGTGACCGACGGAGAGGCGGCGTTGACCCGCGTTCGGGGGTCCACTTCGAACGAAGACGGCGGGGGCGGGGCCGAGGCCCGGCAGACGCTCCGGGTCCCCAAGGGCCGTTCGGCGTGGATCGGCGCCGCGGACGGCGATGTGTCCATCTCCGGCAGTGGGACGGCCTACCGGGCCACCGACGGCCTCTGAGCCGACCCCCGGTTCTCACTCGACCGCTGCGCCGAACCGGCCGGGCGCTGCCGTGAAGGGCCAGCGGTTCCTGCCGGCGATCACCCGTCGGCTAGCGTTCCCGACGAGTTCCCCGCCCCGATCCGACGCGCCCTGATCTCGAGGTGGGTCCGCCCGCCGGGGCCGGGCCCGAAAGGAGCGCTGCCGATGTTCGATTCGTTGCTCATTGCCAACCGTGGGGAGATCGCCAGGCGGGTGATCCGGACCGCGAAACGGTTGGGCGTGCGCACGATCGCGGTGTATTCGGAGGTTGACGCCGGCCTTCCCTTCGTGCTGGAAGCGGACGAAGCGGTGCTCATCGGCCCGGCGAATCCGGCCGACTCCTACCGCAACGCAGCTGCCGTGCTGGCGGCGGCGCTGTCGACCGGAGCCGCCGCCGTGCACCCGGGTTACGGCTTCCTGTCGGAGAACGCCGACTTCGCGAGGGCGGTGGTCGACGCCGGGCTGACCTGGGTGGGCCCGAGCCCGGAATCAATCGTCGCCATGGGCGACAAGATCGCGGCTCGCAACCTGATGGCAAAGGCCGGAGTGCCGGTTGCGCCGGGCACCGAGGAGCCGGTCACCTCGGCTGGTCAGGCCGCGGCGGCCGCTGCGGGGATCGGCTATCCGGTGATGATCAAGGCAGCCGCGGGGGGTGGCGGGATGGGGATGGTGGTGGTGTCGGAGCCGGCCGTGATGGCCGCCGAGTACGAGAAGGTGACGGCCTTCGCCGGGCGGCTCTTCGGTGACCCCTCGGTGTTCGTCGAGCGGTACTTTCCCCGGGTCCGGCACGTGGAGGTACAGATTCTCGGGCTCGCCGACGGTCGGGTGCTGGCCCTGGGCGAACGTGACTGCTCCGTCCAGCGGCGAAATCAGAAGGTCGCCGAGGAGACTCCGTCACCGGCCCTGGACGAGGCCCTGCGGAAGCGGATGCTCGACGCTGCCCGGCAGGCCGGGGAGGCGGTCGACTACCGGGGGGCCGGCACCGTCGAGTTCCTGCTCGCGCCCGCCTCCTACGACGTCGTCGACGGTGCTTCGGGCGCGAACGGAGCGGAGTTCTTCTTCCTGGAGATGAACACCCGGCTGCAGGTGGAGCACCCGATCACCGAGGCGGTGCTGGGGATCGACCTGGTCGAGGCCCAACTGCGCGTGGCGGCCGGGGAATCGCCGGGGTTCGACCCGGATGCGCTGCAGCCCGTGGGTCACGCCCTCGAACTGCGGATCAACGCAGAGGACTCCAAAAGGTTCCTACCCGGGCCAGGGGTGATCACCGAATGGGTCGAACCGGTCGGGGAGGGCGTGCGGGTTGATTCCGGGTACGCCGCCGGGACCACCGTAACGCCTTCCTACGATTCGTTGATGGCGAAGCTTGTCGTGTGGGCCCCCGACCGGGCCCAGGCTCTTCACCGGGCGCGGGCGGCCGTGGCAGGCTTCACGATCGTCGGTCCGAAATCGAACCTGGCTTTCCATACCGAGCTTCTCTCCAACAACGAATTCGTCTCCGGTGATTACGACACATCGCTTGTCGCGCGGATGCGGTCGTGAGGTCCGGCTTCCATTTGTGCCGCGGCTGTCGAGTCGATAGGTTCGGAACACCTCGGTGCTGGCCAGCTGTGCTGACCCACGCCCTTCCGGCTTGGGTGCGCGACACCGGATGACGAGACAGGTTTTCGGGTATAGGTCGATTGCTTTCGGCGGATATCCCGGCCGACCGACTCCCCGTCCCGGCTCGACCATCAGCCCCCTGAGTTTCCGACCCTGAGTTTCCGACCAGAAGTGAGGCCCACGTGGCATTGCCCCAGTTGACCCCGGAGCAGCGGACCGCCGCCTTGGAGAAGGCCGCAGCGGCGCGCCGGGTGCGGGCCGAACTCAAGGAGCGGCTCAAGCGCGGTGGGACCACTCTCAAGCAGGTGCTGGTGGATGCCGAAACCGATGAGGCGCTCGCGAAGCTCAAGGTTTCGGCCCTGCTCGAGGCGCTGCCGGGAGTTGGCAAGGTTCGCGCCGCGGCGCTGATGGAGCAGTTCGAAATCGCGGCCAGCCGCCGGATTCGCGGCCTCGGCGAACGGCAGCGTCAGGCGTTGCTCGCCGAATTCGGCTCATAGGCGGGGCGCCGGCGCCGAACTCGTCGGGTCAGCGGCAATGATCGCGCGGCCGTGACGTCCGACCGCCGCGGCCGGCTGTTCGTGCTGTCCGGGCCGTCGGGGGTCGGCAAGAGCACGGTGCTCGGCGGACTTCGGGCCCGGTTGCCGGACCTCTGGTACTCGGTGTCCGCAACCACCCGTACGCCCCGCCCCGGTGAGCGCAATGGCGTCGAATACTTCTTCGTCACCCCGGAGGCTTTCGCGGCCATGGTTTCCGGTGGTGACATGCTCGAGCACGCCCATTTCGCGGGTAATTCCTACGGCACGCCGCGGACGGCGGTCGAACGACATCTCGCGGCTGGTTCGGACGTACTCCTGGAGATAGACGTCCAGGGCGCGAGGCAGGTGCGCAGGGCGCCGGGCATCGGAGGTAAGGCGGTGCTGATCTTCCTGGCGCCGCCGTCCTTCGAAGAGCTTTCCCGGCGACTGGTCGGCCGGCGGACCGAGGACGAGTCGGAGACGGCCGCCCGGTTGGCCGCGGCCAGGGACGAACTCGCCGCCCAGCCGGAGTTCGACCACACGGTGGTCAACTCGAGTGTCGAAGCAGCCACCGACGGCTTGGTATCATTGCTGGTTGGACGATGAACGGATCCTGCGGCCGAATGACTGCCGGGTTGTTTCGCACGATTTGGCATGGTTTCCCTCCGGTAGGCCTTTCCCTTTTGAAGGAGTTTCGATTTGACAAGCGCGTCCCCGAACACTGCGCCGGCCGGCATCGTGCCGGTCACCGTTCCAGCCCCGCAGACTCCGTCGCAGATCGCCGCCGCCGGGATCACCTACCCGCCGATCGACGAATTGCTGACGCACACCAGCTCGAAGTACGGGCTGTCGATCTTCGCTGCCAAGCGGGCCCGTCAGATCAATGACTACTACTCCCAGCTCGGCGAGGGTCTGCTCGAATATGTCGGGCCGCTCGTCGAGCCGGTGGCGAAGGAGAAGCCGCTGTCCATCGCCCTGCGCGAGATCAACGCCGGCCTGCTCGAGCACACCGAGGGCGAGTAGCAGTCCAGTAATCCTGCGGGTCGGTTTGTCTAACTGCCCGGCGTCCGTCTCGAGGCGAGCTGCGCCCGGAGCGCTGAGCGTTCCCTTTCCGTCAAAACCGCGGGTTCACCCGCTTCCAGCATCAGGAGTGCAATCGTCGTGGCGACTTCCCGTCTGTTCACCTCCGAGTCCGTCACCGAAGGGCACCCGGACAAGATCTGTGACGCGATCAGCGACGCGATCCTGGACGAGTTGCTGCGCCAGGACCCGGCCAGCCGGGTCGCGGTCGAGACGATGGTGACGACCGGCCAGGTGCACGTCGCAGGTGAGGTGACCACGTCGGCCTACGCAGACATTCCGACGATCGTCCGGGAGACCGTGCTGGGCATCGGCTACGACTCCTCCGCAAAGGGTTTCGACGGTGCTTCCTGCGGCGTGAACGTCGCCATCGGGGCACAGTCGCCCGACATCGCCCAGGGCGTTGACACGGCGAAGGAGTTCCGGCTCGACGCCGGCGACCAGGACGAGATCGACCGACAGGGCGCCGGAGACCAGGGCCTGATGTTCGGGTACGCCTGCTCCGACACTCCGGAACTGATGCCGTTGCCGATCGCGCTGGCCCACCGGCTGTCCCGGCGGCTGGCCGCTGTCCGCAAATCGGGCGCGGTGCCCTACCTGCGGCCCGACGGCAAGACCCAGGTCACCATCGAGTACATCGGCGACCGCGCGATCCGGCTCGATACCGTGGTGGTCTCGACGCAGCATGCCGAGGACATCGACCTGGAGAAGTTGCTCGCGGTCGACATCGCCGAGCAGGTCATCGATCCCGAGGTCGCGCTGCTGGACATCGACGTCCGCGGCCGGAAACTGCTGGTCAACCCGACCGGCCGCTTCGTGATCGGCGGCCCGATGGGCGACGCCGGACTGACCGGCCGCAAGATCATCGTCGACACCTACGGCGGGATGGCCAGGCACGGCGGCGGTGCGTTCTCCGGCAAGGACCCGTCCAAGGTCGACCGGTCGGGCGCTTATGCGATGCGCTGGGTCGCCAAGAACGCGGTGGCCGCCGGCCTCGCCGACCGGATCGAGGTGCAGGTGGCCTACGCAATCGGCGTGGCAAAGCCGGTCGGGCTCTTCGTGGAGACCTTCGGCACCGAGCAGGTGGACCCGGACAAGATCTCGGACGCGATCAACCAGGTCTTCGACCTCCGGCCCGCCGCGATCATCCGAGACCTGGACCTCAAGCGCCCGATCTACGCCCAGACCGCCGCCTACGGCCACTTCGGCCGCACCGACATCGAGCTTCCCTGGGAGCAGCTGGACCGGGTCGACGCGCTGAAGTCGGTCCTCGGCTTCTGACGCACCTGCCGCGCGGATCATCATCGTCGGCGCGGCTGAAGTAGGCGACTCGCCTCACTCCCGTCCCATTTGGGCAAACTTGATCCGCGCAGGCCGAGGTGGCTGGTGACGCTGAACCCCCTACCCGGCCGGGCTGCTCGGGATGAGCCCGGCGTTGACGGTGCACTCTGATATCCAGGAGAGGTGCGTTCAACACCCGCCACCGGCCGCGTTCCACCGCCGGCATGCCACCGGTGAGCCTCCCGTGGCGGAAGCCGCGGGCCCGAACACCACTGTGGTGAAAGCCGCCGGCCCGAGCACCCCAGCGGCGAAGCTGGCTGCGGCCAGGGCAACTGCGGCGAGAACTACCGCCGAAAAGGTTGCCGCGGCGACGTGCCCGGTTGCCCGGGTGCTGGTGGACGTCCCGCTCTCCCACCTGGACAAGCCGTTCGACTACCTCGTCACGGATGCCGATTCGGCGTCCGCGCAACCCGGCACCAGGGTCAAGGTGCGGTTCGCGGGGCAACTGCTCGACGGTTTTGTGCTCGAACGGCTGGCGGAATCGGAGTTCGGTGGCGAACTGTCGTTCATCCACCGGGTGGTTTCGCCGGAACGGGTCTTGACGCCCGCCATCGTGCGGCTCTGCCGGGTCGTCGCCGACCGCTACGCCGGCTCGATGCACGACGTGGTGCGACTCGCCGTCCCACCCAGGCATGCGAAGGCCGAGGGCACTTCGGGTTTCAAGGCCGGTCTCGTCCAGGCCGTGGGAACCGGCAGCCCCGCCGGCGAACTTCCGACCGAGCCGGTGGCGGCGCCACGGGCAGTGGAGCCGGCCGGTGCCGACCTGCAATCGACCCCGGGCGACCTTGCGTCGTGGCGCGCCTACGACTCCGGGGAGGCATTTCTGACGGCTGTGGCCCAGGGCCGGGCGGCGCGCGCGGTCTGGCAGGCGCTGCCGGGGGAGGACTGGCCGGTCAGGATCGCGGAGGCGGCCGCCTTAGTGGCGAAGCAGGGTCGGGGAGCGCTGTTGGTGGTCCCCGACGGGCGGGATATGCAGCGGGTCGACGCCGCGCTGAAAGCCCTGCTACCCCACAACTCCCATGTCACGCTGACGGCCGGTCTGGGGCCGGCCAAGCGGTATCGGAGCTACCTCGACCTGAGCCGTGGAACGGTGAAGATCGCCGTCGGCACCAGGGCCGCAATGTTCGCCCCGGTCGCGGATCTTGCCCTGGTTGCGGTGTTCGACGACGGCGACGACTTACTGGCCGAGCCCCTCGCGCCGTACCCACACGCCCGCGAGGTGCTGATGCTGCGCTCCGCCCTGCAGAGCTGCGCCCTGTTGATCGGCGGTTTCGCCCGGACCGCCGAGTCCGAACTGCTGCTCCAGAGCGGGTGGGCCAGGCCGATCGTCGCCCCCCGGGCCACAGTCCGGGCTCGCGCCCCACGGGTCGAGGCGGCCGGTGACGACTACGCGGTCGGGGCAGGCTCGGCCGCAGCCCACGCGCGGATCAGCCCGGCCGCCTTCGCGGCGGCCCGGGCCGCACTCGCCGAAGGTCGACCGGTGCTGGTGGTGGTGGGGCGGCGCGGTTACCAGCCGGGCCTGGCCTGCAACGGTTGCCGGCGCCCGGCGCGGTGCCGGCATTGCGCCGGCCCGTTGGGGCGACTCGCGTCCAGGGAGCGGCCGGTGTGCCGGTGGTGCGGCGTGAGCGAGGCACATTTCTCCTGCCCGGCATGTGGGACCACCCAACTGCGGAGCACCGCTGCCGGCGAACTTCGCACCTCGCAGGAGTTGACGCAGGCGTTTCCGAAGGTGCGGCAGCTCATCTCGGCCGGCGACAACGTGATCGCCCGGGTACCCGACGCTCCCGCGATCGTGGTCGCGACGTGGGGCGCCGAACCGCGGGCCGCCGCGGGCTACGGCGCCGCGCTGCTGCTGGACGGGAACGCCCTGCTGGGTAGGTCGGACCTGCGGGCGGGGGAGGAAGCCGTCCGACGCTGGCTCGGCGCCGCGGCCCTGGTCAGTCCGGCCGCAGCGGGCGGCCGGGTGGTGATCGACGCCGACGTCTCCCTCGCGGCCGTCCAGGCGGTGATCGGCTGGAACCCGGCTGGATTCGCCGCCGGTGAGCTTGCTGCCCGCCGCGAACTTCGATTCCCGCCGGCGGTTGTCATGGCGTCCCTCGAGGGTTCGCTCGCAGCGGTGGAAGAGGCCGCCGGACAGCTCGACCTCCCGGCGGATGCGGAGGTGCTCGGCCCGGTGCTGTTGACGGACATCGGCGGCTACCAGTCCGGGCCGATCACCCCGGCCGCCGACTCGGCAAGAGCCTTGATCCGGGTGCCGGCCGGCGAACGCCGGGTGTTGACCGCCGCGGTCAAGGCCCTGGCGGTTGCACGTTCGGCTCGAAAGGATCGGGAGAGTCTGCGACTGAGAATCGACCCCGACGAGTTGTTCTGAGCACTCGGCCAGGGCCTTCGGCGTCCCAGGCGTTCAGTCGGCCAGCCGCTCTTCGAGTCCGGCCCGTACCGCCGGCCATTCGGTGGCCAGAATCGAGTACACGACCGTGTCCCGGAAGGTGCCGTCGGCGCGCCGGCGATGGCGGCGGAGGACCCCTTCGCGGACGGCACCGAGTCGCTCGATGGCTGCCTGGGACCGCAGGTTGACGAGGTCGGTCTGGATCTTCACCCGGCCGAATCCGCAGTCGCCGAACACGTGCTCCAGCAACAACAATTTGCATTCCGGATTCACCACGGTGCCCCAGACGTGCGGGGTGTAGGCGGTCCAGCCGAGGTGCAGCCGTTCGTCCGACAGGTAGAGGTCACCCAGGCTGGTGGTCCCGACCACCGATCCCGCCGCGCCGAGCTCCGAGCCCTTGCGCAGTCGGACGGTGTAGGGGGTCCGGCCCGGCGTCGAGAGTGCGTTTCCCAGCACCGCCGCCATCTTCTCCGTCGACCGGGGCCGACCGGCCGGTCCGCCGGCGAAGTTCCCTGCGTACACCCGCTCGTCGTCCAGGGCGGTGAACAGGGCGGCGGAGTCGGCGAGGACCGCCCGGTCGAGCCTGACGGTGTGCCCGATCAGCGGGCGCCCGTCGGGTGCGAAAACTGACATCAATCCTCCGAGACGAAAACGAACAGAAACCTGCAGTCAGACCCACCAATGATTGCGCATCGAGCGGGACGCCGGGACCACGCGAGCCGACCGTAGACTTCGGCCCGGCAGCACCCGCGACCAGCCGACCCGGCGGGTTCGGACGTCGCGTGGTGATCGGGCCGCAACACCCGCGATCGAACAGGTGCCGACGCCTGAAGAAGAAGGGCACGACACTGCGCATCGTTTTCGCCGGGACGCCCGTCGCGGCGGTGCCGTCGCTTCAGGCTCTGCTCGGGTCCGGGCACGAGATCGTTGCGGTGATCACCCGCGCCGACGCACCGGCGGGCCGCGGCCGCGGGACGGTCACCTCGCCGATCGCCGATCTTGCCCGCGGCGCCGGAATCGAGGTCCTGACGCCGGCCTCGGCGAAGGATCCTGAGCTGCTGCAACGCCTTCGGGACCTGCGCCCGGAAGCAGCGGCGGTCGTCGCCTACGGAAAGATCCTGCCGCCGGAGGTCCTCGCGGTGCCTGCCCATGGTTGGGTCAACCTCCACTTCTCGCTGCTACCGGCCTGGCGTGGAGCCGCCCCGGTGCAGGCCGCGATCAGAGCTGGAGACGATCTGACCGGCGCGACCACGTTCCGGTTGACCCACGGCCTGGACACCGGACCGGTGTTCGGCCGGGTGACCGAGCCGGTCCGGCCGGCAGACACCGCAGGCGAGCTCCTCGAACGGCTGTCCCGATCCGGCGCCCATCTGCTGCTCGCCACGCTGGACGGCCTCGCCGGCGGGACGATCGTGCCGGTCGACCAAAGGGCCGACGGCGTCAGCCTGGCCCCCAAGATCACTGTCGCGGATGCCGAGATCCGTTGGGATGTACCGGCAATGGCCGTCGATCGGCATGTTCGGTCGGTCACCCCGGAGCCAGGTGGCTGGACGTCTTCGACATGGGGAAGGCTCGTTGTCGGGCCGGTGCAGTTGGTACTGGACGCGGCCGACGGGGCCGCACTCGGGCAGTCAGAGCTGAAACCGGGGGAGCTGCTGGTGAGCAAACGGGAGGTTCTGGTCGGGACGGGCACCGGCCCGGTCCGGTTGAGTACCGTCCAGGCGCCCGGCAAGCGGGCAATCGCCGCGGCGGACTGGGCCAGGGGAGCACGGCCGCCGGCCGGAACGGTGATCGGCGCGCCCGCGCCGGAAGTCAGGGCCGCGGCCGATATGCAGCAGGCCGTCGAACTCCGGTCGGCGGAGAACGCCTGATGACGGCCGACGGTTCACCGCCCCCTCGCCGACCAGGCCAAGGGCCGAGAGGCGGCTCGCGCTCAGGCAGGACTGGTCGAGCAGGCGCTACCCAGGGCCCGCCCCGCCGGCCGCCGACCCGCCGACCTCCCGACGTCGACCAGGCACGGCAGGCCGCCCTCGACGTACTCGGGGCCGTCCGGTCACGCGGTGCATACGCAAATCTCACCCTGCCGGGGGTGCTCACACAACGGCGGCTGTCCGGCCGGGACGCGGCTCTGGCCACTGAGCTGGCCTATGGGACCTGCCGGGCGCTCGGCCAGCTCGACGCCGTGCTCGCCGCCTGCTGCGACCGTCCGCTGGCCGAGCTCGACGGACCGATCCTGGACGCGCTGCGCCTGGGGGTCTACCAACTGCTGCACACCCGCATCCCCGACCATGCCGCCCTCTCGGTGACCGTCGACCTGGTCCGCGCCGGTCCCAACGCCGGCGCTGCCGGATTCGTCAACGCCGTGTTACGCAAGGTTTCCCGGCGGGATCTTGCGGGTTGGATCACCGAATTGGCACCCGACCCGGCGGACGACCCGATCGGTTATCTGTCGCTGGCCACCGCGCATCCTCGCTGGATCACCACCGCGCTGCGTGACGCCCTCGCCGGAACGAACGGCGGAATGGACGGCGAAATGGACGCCGGCGAGAACGCGGGCGGGAACGAGGCAACGGTCTCGGGAACGGGTGCCGGAACGAACGGGGTGATGGACGAACTGCCCGCGGCCCTGGCGGCCGACGACGTCGCTCCGCACGTCCATCTGATGGCGAAGCCGGGCCTGATCACGCGTGACGAACTGGCGCGGGCCGCCAATGGCGAGCCGGCCCGGTTCTCCCCGGTCGGCGTCTACCTGTCGATGGGCGATCCCGGCCGCATCGCGGCGATCGCCGACGGCCGGGCCGCGGTCCAGGACGAGGGATCCCAGCTGGTTGCGCTGGCCCTGGCCGCGGCAGAGTTGTCGGGTCCGGATGGGCGTTGGTTGGACCTGGCGGCCGGACCGGGCGGCAAGGCCGCGCTGCTCGGAGCGGTCGCCGCCCAGCGGGGGGCCGTCGTCGACGCCGTCGAGATCGCTCCGCACCGCGCCGATCTCGTCCGCCGGGCCGTCGCCGGGCTGCCGGTCACGGTGCACACGACCGACGGCCGCAACCCGGGTCTGCCGCCCGGCTCCTACGACCGGGTGCTGCTCGATGCGCCGTGCACCGGGCTGGGCGCGCTACGCCGGCGCCCAGAATCGCGGTGGCGGCGCAGCCAGGCCGACGTGGCACCGCTGGTCGGTTTGCAACGTGAACTGCTGGAATCCGCGGCACGGCTGGTCAGGCCCGGCGGCCTGGTGGCCTATGTCACCTGCTCCCCGCACCTCGCGGAGACGGCAGGCGTCGTAGGTCGACGGCCGGACCAGCTGGAGCTGATCGACGCCCGTCCCTATTTCACCGGGGTTGACCAACTCGGCGACGGGCCGACGGTCCAACTCTGGCCGCACCGGCACGGCACCGACGGCATGTTTCTGGCCCTACTGCGGCGGACGGCGCCCGACGTCGCTGATTAGGCTGGTCCCCGTGTCCACCACGCCCCCGCCTGCCCTGATCGCCCCCAGCATCCTGTCCGCCGACTTCGCCCGGCTCGCCGACGAGGCAGCAGCCGTCGAAGGCTCGGATTGGTTGCACGTGGATGTGATGGACAACCACTTCGTACCGAACCTCACCCTCGGGTTGCCCGTGGTCAAGTCCCTGCTTCGGGCGACATCCCTGCCGCTGGACTGTCATCTGATGATCGACGACCCCGACCGCTGGGCGGTGGGTTACGCCGAGGCGGGCGCCTACAACGTGACGGTCCATGCCGAAGCGGTCGCCGATCCGGTACGGGTCGCGGCCGACCTCCGAGCGGCCGGGGCGAAAGCCGGACTTTCCCTCAAACCCGGTACCGCACTTGACGATTGGGCAGATGTGTTGCGGCACTACGACACCCTGCTGATCATGACTGTAGAACCCGGCTTCGGCGGCCAGGCATTTCAACCCGAGATGATGGAGAAGGTCCGCCAGGCACGCACTCTCGTTCAGACCGGCCATTTGAAGGTGATGATCCAGGTCGACGGCGGAATTGACCAGGACACCATCGAGCGGGCCGCCGAGGCCGGCGCGGACTGCTTCGTCGCCGGGTCGGCCGTGTACTCCACCGCCGATCCCCGGGCGGCCGTCGCCAGCTTGCGCGCGAAGGCCGACGCAGTTCGCCGCCCTGGTGTCTCCTGAACAACTTCGACGGACGCTGCGACGTTGGGCAATGTTGTGCAAGTCCTGCGACATCGGCGAATCGGGGGGGCGCCGGAGCGCTCGTTCCAGAGATCCACGATGGCAGCGGGCATGGACTGACAAGCTAAACTTGTGCAAGTTGGCATGAGCCGAAGAATAGGTCTACACCAGAGTGGTCAGGTGGCCATCGTCCGAAATCACGGATCCGTTTCGCGCCACCTCGCGGAAGGACACGAGCAATGTCGCTCCAAGGCACCGGCGGGATCTCCACCCTGACCCCCGGGAACTTCTCCACGGTCTACAACCTGTTCTCTCTGGTGATCGCCAGCATGTTGTTCACGGCGATCTACCTGTTCGCCGTCGGGCGGCGGGTGGCACCGCGATACCGGAATGCAATCGTCATCTCGGCGATCGTCTGCGGAATTGCCGCCTACCATTATTTCCGAATTTTCAACAACTTCGTCGACAGCTATCCGCCCGGCTCGACAATCAGTGCGAACCACCTGCTGTCCAACATCGAGTTCAACGAGGCCTATCGCTACGTCGACTGGTTGTTGACGGTTCCGCTGCTGCTGATCGAAACCGTGGCCGTGATGAGCCTCGCGCGTCGCGAAAGCCGTTCTCTGCTCTACAAACTCGTTCCCGCCGCGCTCGTCATGATCGGCCTGGGCTACCCGGGGGAAATCGCCACCAGCACCGGCATGCGGCTGTTGTGGGGTGGCCTGTCCACCCTGGCATTCGTATACATCGTCTTCGTGATGTACACGGAGCTCTCCGCGTCCGTCGTCCGCCAGCCCGTCGAGGTCCGGCAGTCGATCAAAAGGCTTCGGCTGGCCCTGGTCGGGCTGTGGTGCGTTTATCCGATCGCGTTCATGTTCCCGGTGCTCGGCGGCGACTTCTTCGGGGGTCAGGGTGGTTTCGTGCTGCGTCAGGCCGGTTATTCGATCGCGGACATTCTCGCCAAGGCCGCGTTCGGGCTGGTCATCTTCAAGATCGCCCGGATCAAGAGTGGCCTCGAGGATCCATCCTTCAATTTCGACGCCGAAGCGGTGACGGCCGACCTGCGTCGCGGCGCGAAGAAGGTCGCGGCTGCCTGATCCCAGGGGGTGCCCGGCCGCTGTCACTCGGTCAGTCCGTCACTCGGTCAGTCCGTCACTCGGTCTGTCCGTCACTCGGTCAGTCCGTCACTCGGTCATTCGCCTCGCAGTACCGGAGCGGGCCCGGCAAGCAACTCGGGGTGTTCTGCTTGCCACAGTTGCCACCGTCGCCCGTGTGGCGGGGACCGTTGAGGTTTTGCCGACGTGACCGGCGACCGGGCAGCAACCTGGCCGCTGTACAGGACGCGGACCCGCCTGGACAGCCCTGGCGGCGGCGGCCACGCGGTACCGGGCCGCCGGGCAGGACGGGGCGGCGCTCGGGGTGGGGGAGGATGGGGGGTAGCGATCGTGACGAGCGCGGTCGGGCGAAGGGACGTCGATGTTCACCGGGATCGTGGAAGAGCGGGGCGAAGTGGTTTCGCTCGACGTCTCCGCAGGCGGGGCTGATGCCAGGCTGACGGTGCGGGGGCCGGTGGTGACGACCGACGTGCACCACGGGGACTCGATAGCGGTATCCGGGGTCTGCCTGACGGTCGTCGATGCTGCCGATGGCACCTTTACCGTCGACGTCATGTCGGAGACCCTGCAGCGGACCAGTGCCGGCCGGTGGATGAGTGGCCAGCTGGTGAATCTGGAACGGTCGGTGATGCCGACCACCCGGCTCGGCGGCCATGTGGTGCAGGGGCATGTGGACGGCGTCGGGACGATCACCGCCCGGGTGCCCCACGAGCGGTACGACGAGGTGACGATTGCGGTCGGCGACGATCTGGCCCGGTATATCGCGGCCAAGGGAGCGATCGCGGTGGATGGCATCTCACTCACGGTGATCGATGTCACAGACACGGATTCGGGTGCGCAGTTCAGTCTCGGAGTCATACCGGAGACCAGGCAGGCCACCACTTTGGGCACCTCGGCGGTCGGCAGTGTCGTCAATATCGAGGTGGACGTCATGGCGAAATACGTGGAGCGTCTACTCGCCCACCAGAACCGCAACCACGAGGTCAACCCAGAGCAGAACCGGGATCGCACATGACAATCGGATTCGAGGAGAAGTCAAGGGCCAACAGGTTTTCGGCGGGGTTCGACACCGTCGAGTTCGCGATCGACGAGATAGCGGCCGGCCGGGCGATCATCGTCGTCGACGACGAGGACCGGGAGAACGAGGGTGACCTCATCTTCGCCGCCGAACTGGCGACCCCGGAGTTGGTGGCCTTCGTCGTCCGCCATTCGTCGGGGATGCTCTGCGTCCCGATGACCGGCGACGAGTGCGATCGGCTCGGCCTGCCGCCGATGTACCACGTCAACCAGGACCGCAAGGGCACCGCATACACGGTGTCGGTGGATGCGAAAACGGGTGTGGGCACGGGTATCTCAGCGACCGACCGAGCCTGGACGATGCGGGTGCTCGCCGACCCGGCCACCACCGCCGACGACCTGACCCGCCCTGGGCACGTGTTGCCGCTGCGGGCCAGGGACGGCGGCGTACTGGTCCGGCCCGGCCACACCGAGGCAGCGGTCGACCTCGCGAAGCTGGCGGGGCTGAAACCGATTGCGGGTATTTCGGAAGTGGTCAGCTCCACCGACGTCGGCGAGATGGCCCGGCTGCCCGAATTGCAGGAGTTCGCCCGGACGCACGACCTCGCGCTGATCTCGATCGCCGACCTGATCGCCTACCGCCGGGCCAGGGAAGTTCAGGTCAAGAAGATCGCTGATGCGCGGTTGCCGTTGCCGCAGGGCGATTTCCGGGCCGTCGGATACATGAGCACGGTGACCCGGCGGGAACTCGTCGCCCTTGTCTACGGGGACATCGGCGACGGTGAGGACGTCCTGGTGCGGGTCCACTCGGAGTGCCTGACCGGCGACGTGCTCAATTCGCTGCGCTGTGACTGCGGCCCCCAGCTCCACGCCGCGCTGGATGCGGTGGTGGCCCAGGGTCGCGGGGTGGTGCTCTACATCCGCGGACACGAGGGCCGGGGTATCGGCCTGCTGGACAAACTGCGCGCCTACGAACTGCAGGACGCCGGCGCCGACACCGTCGACGCGAACCTGGCGCTGGGCCTTCCGTCGGACTCGCGGGAGTATGGCACCGGCGCCCAGGTGCTGGCCGATCTGGGTATCCGCTCGATGCGGTTGCTGACCAACAATCCCGCCAAGCGGGCTGGGCTCGAGGGCTACGGCCTACGCATCGTCGGCCGGGTTCCGCTCGCGGTCTCCGTCAACCCGGAGAACGTCAGGTACCTCACCACCAAGCGCGACCGGATGGGGCACGACATCGAGGAACTGAGCCACCCGGCAGGACCGGCCACCAACTCGTCGACAGATCCGACGTGACGGGCGAGGGCCGGCCCGATCCGGTGATCCCGAGAGCGAAAGGACTGCGGGTCGGCGTGGTGTCCACCTCGTGGAACTCGGCAGTCACCGACGTGCTGCTGGAACGGGCGCTTGCGGTCTGCGAACAGGCAGGGACAGCGACTCCGACGGTGGTCAGGGTGCCCGGCTCGGTGGAGCTTCCGGTGGTCGCCCAACAACTTGCCACCGATCACGACGCCGTCGTTGCACTCGGCCTGGTGGTTCGGGGCGGCACACCGCACTTCGAATACGTCTGCGACGCAGTGACGGCCGGTCTGACCAGGGTCGCGCTCGACTCCGGGGTGCCCATCGGCAACGGCGTGCTGACCTGCGACACGATGGAGCAGGCCGTCGAGCGGAGCGGCGGTCCAGGGTCCACCGAGGACAAGGGGGCCGAGGCCGCGGTGGCGGCCTTGCAGACCGCGCTCGTGCTGAGAACACTGAGAGGTACCGGCTCCGGAATGGGCTTCGGCACGTGAGCTCGGGGTGGACGCGGAGGGATCAACTGATGAGATCGGCGAGCGTTCGACGATGACTACTCCCGCGCCCGACGCGAAGGAACCGCGACGATTGCTGCTCACCGTCCGACCGCACCGGATCGCCATCCTGGCCTTCATCGCTGCGGCTGTGGTGGTCACGGCAATGGCGGTCGTCGGCATCCTGCTCCGGCAGTCGGCTGCCGGCGTGAACTTCCACGGCTCCGACCAGATTGCCCTGATCGGGCTGGGACTGCTGGTCGGAATCGCCATTGCGATGATGGCCAGGCCGCGGCTCAAGGTCTATGACACCGGTATCCGGGTCCGAAACATTCTGGGCGACAACTTCTATGAATGGCCACTGGTCTACCGGGTGGCCTTCCCGGGCGGGTCCCAGTGGGCTCAGCTGATCTTGCCGGATGACGAGACGCATCCGGTGATGGCTATCCAGGCGATGGACCGTGGCCGGGCGGTGGAGTCGCTGCGCCAGGTGCGTGCCCTTCATGCCCAGTACGCTCCGCAAATGCCCAAGGCGCCCGAGGTCGGACGGGAGGCGTGGCGGGCGCTCCAGGAACAGCAGGACGCCCGCCCGCTGGGCCGGCTGGAGATCATCGACCGCCAACGGGCACCGAAGGAACCCAGAACCCGCTGACCTTCCTCGCGCCCTGCGCCCGGGCGGTCAGGTCTTTGGTCGGCGGCCCAGGTTCTCACCCGGACCGGCGCCCGGTGCATCCTGCAGGATCGAATAGTCGCGGAAGGCGCCCTGCAGGCTCTGCAGGCCGTCGCGGAAGGCGGCGGCATGGGGTCCGAGATCCGGCAGCGAGGCATCGACCAGCCCGGCGAGCGCGGTGATCAGCGCTCTGGCCTCGTCGAGATCGCGGTGCGCCGGGTTGGCAGGATCATCCGAGGCCAGGCCAAGCTGCTCCGCCGCGGCCGACATCAGCATCACCGCGGCTCTGCTGATCACCTCGATGGCTGGAACGTCGACGAGATCACGGCCGGAGCCGACTTCGTCAGCTGGTTCGAAGGTGCTCACGGCATGTAGAGTGTCAGGCGCGACCAGCCTCCGGGAAATCGGGGGCAGCTGTGCGTGCCGGGCACTGATCACTAGCAAGTGGTCGGGACCCGATACGGGCAGCACCCCGTGTCAACGGGGCAACAAGTGGAGCCCGACTCCCACCCGAGCCGCATGAGCAAGTCCTCCGATGCAGCGCAGCGGAGAACGACGAGCGCAGCGCGTGCCGGGTCCAGGTCCGTCGATGGTGACGTCGATGAAGCACGTCTTGTCCGGGCGTGTCTGGTGGGCTCTGCGTGTGTTCGCGCAGGGCCCTTTTTTGCTGTCCGGGGGTCTCGCCCGAGCAGCTCCGGCCGGCACACCCGCAGCGCTGCAGACCGCAGTGGGGCGGCCCGCAGGCCCTATCCGCAGGTACCCAGGAGGATTCAATCAGCGTCGAGCCACGCATCAACGACAGGATTCGTGTTCCGGAAATTCGTCTCGTCGGAGCAGCAGGGGAGCAGATCGGCATCGTGTCGGTCACCGAAGCTCTCCGGATGGCCCAGGAGCAGGACCTCGATCTGGTCGAGGTGGCGCCGGAAGCCCGTCCACCGGTCTGCAAACTCATGGACTACGGCAAGTTCAAGTACGAGAGCGCGCAGAAGGCCCGCGAAGCCCGTCGTCATCAGGTACTGACGGTCATCAAGGAAATGAAGCTCCGGCCGAAGATCGACGGGCACGACTACGAGACCAAGAAGGGCCACGTCGTCCGCTTCCTCAAGGTCGGCGACAAGGTCAAGGTGACCATCATGTTCCGCG
>JBBRDH010000026.1:0-43247 GCA_038204125.1 Mycobacteriales bacterium | reverse complement strand
CGGCGTCCCGCTGGTGATTCTCGCCGGAGCGGAGTACGGCTCCGGTTCGTCCCGGGACTGGGCGGCGAAAGGCACCGCCCTGCTGGGCGTCAAGGCCGTCATCGCGCAGTCCTACGAGCGGATCCACCGGTCCAACCTGATCGGGATGGGCGTCATCCCGTTGCAGTTCGCCGAGGGCGACACTGCGGACTCGCTGGGCCTGACCGGCGAGGAGAGTATTGCCATTTCCGGAATCACCGCACTCAACGAGGGCACGACCCCCTCCGAGGTGACGGTGACGGCCACCGCCGGAGACGGTGCGGTGAAGCAGTTCTCGACCAAGGTCCGGATCGATACTCCCGGTGAGGCCGACTACTACCGCAACGGGGGCATCATGCAGTACGTCCTGCGCAACCTGCTCGCCGCCTCCTGACCGCCGACTCCCCCACCCCTGCGACTCCGTCACCCCTCGATTCGATGCCCCGGGTCAGCCCCGACCGACTGCTCGCCCGCCGCCAGCAGATTCTCGACGGCGCCCGTGCTGCGTTCGCTCGGCACGGGTACGAGGGCGCCACCGTGCGGGTGCTGGAAGAGGAGACCGGGCTCAGCCGCGGCGCGATCTTCCATCACTACTCCGACAAGGCCGCCGTGTTCATGGCCCTGGCCGGGCAGGACGCGGCGGCGATGGCTGCGACAGTCGCCCGGGACGGGCTGGTCCAGGTGATGCGCGACATGATCGCCGACCCCGACGTCGGGTGGCTCGGTACCCAGTTGGAGGTGTCCCGACGAGCGCGGACCGACCCGAGATTCCGCGAGGCCTGGGCCGCCCAGTCGACCCAGGTGCGGACGGCGACCACCGCCCGCCTCTGCAGGCAACGGGATGCCGGGGTGCTCCGCACCGATGTGGACATCGCCACCGTCGCCTCCTACCTGGAACTGGTGATGGAGGGACTGATGACGCACCTCGCGGAAGGCCTTGCGGCCGAGAGCCTCTCGGCCGTCCTCGACCTGGTGGAGGTTTCGGTGCGGCGGCCGAACCCGGCCTGATGCGGAGCCTGGATCTGCTTGCGGATTCGGTGGCCCGTTCCCGGGGACCTAAAGTCAACCGGTGACCACCGAAACCGCTCAGACTGAATCCTCTTCCGAAACCGCAGCACTGGAGCAGCGCCCGTTCGGCCGGCTCGGCCGCTCGGCCTCACTCGTCGGCCTGGGCTGCTGGCAACTGGGCGCCGACTGGGGTGACGTGACCGAGGACGACGCCCGCAGCGTCCTGCGGGCCGCCGTCGACTCCGGGATCACCTTCTTCGATACCGCCGATGTCTACGGTGACGGCCGCAGCGAGAAGCTGATCGGCCGCTTCCTCAAGGACCTCGGCCCGGCTGCGGAGCAGATCTTCGTCGCCACCAAGATCGGCCGGCGGGCGGACCCCTTCGTCGCCGAGACCTACACCGAGGCCAACATCCGGGCCTGGGTCGAGCGATCCAGGACCAACCTCGATACCGAGACGCTGGACCTGGTCCAACTGCACTGCCCGCCCCCGGCGGTGTATTCGGCCGAGTCCGTCTTCGACGTCCTCGACGCACTCGTCGCCGAGCGGGCGATCGCCGGCTATGGGGTGTCGGTCGAGACCTGCGAGGAAGCGCTGACGGCGATTGCCCGGCCGGGCGTCGCCAGCGTGCAGATCATCCTCAATGCGTTCCGGCTCAAGCCGTTCGAAAAGGTGGTGCCGGCGGCCGCGGCGGCCGGCGTCGGGATCATCGGCCGGGTGCCGCTGGCCAGTGGCCTGCTCTCCGGCAACTACACGGCCGCGACCACCTTCGCCGAGAATGACCATCGCAACTACAACCGGGGCGGGCAGGCGTTCGACGTCGGAGAAACCTTCTCGGGCGTCGACTTCGAGACCGGACTGGCCGCCGTCGACGAACTGCGGGCCGTGGTGCCCGCGGACTCGACCCTGCCGGAGACGGCCCTGCGCTGGATCCTCGACCAGCCCGGTGTCACCACCGTCATCCCCGGCGCCCGAAACCCGTTGCAGGCCGGACGGAACGCTGCGGCCGGACGCCGGCCACCGGTGGGCGAGGCCTTCGATACCACGGTTCGCGAGGTCTACGACCGCCGACTGAAGGCGCAGATCCACACCCGCTGGTAGGTGGCCGTTGGGTGGTGTCCCGCTGGTTGGTCGCTCACCCCATCGCACGCAGCAGCAGGAGTTGTTCGCCACGCTCGGCGGCCAGCTGCTCCTGCGGTGTGTTGCCCTCCGCTCCGGTCACCAGCCTGGTCACCGCCCGGACGGCTGCGGCCGGACCGCTCAGGATCGTCTTGACCAACTCGTCGAGCGCCTTCCCCAGCTCGAACGTCGGAACCGCAGCCAGGGCCAGCCCGATCCGGACCGCCTCGTCGGCGCCCACCCGGCGACCGGTGGCGCAGATCTCCAGTGCCCGCTGAGCACCGACGGCGCCGACCAGCGGCCTGGTCCCGCCCAGATCAGGCACCAGGCCGAGGCCGACCTCCGCCATGGTGAACTGCGCGTCATCGGCAATCAGCCGCAGATCGCAGGCCAGCGCCAATTGGAAGCCGGCACCGACGGCGTGCCCGGCCACCGCAGCGATGGAGATGAACGCCGGATCCCCGAGCCAGGTGAACCCGTCCTGGAACGCGGAGATCATGTTGTGCGCCACCGGATCAGGTGCCTGCGCCACCTGGCCGAGTGTCGAATCGTTCGAGCGGGTGAACATCGACCGGTCCAGGCCTGCCGAGAATGAAGGCCCTGCTCCGGTGACCACCACCACTCTCGTGTCCGCCGGAAGCCTCGAGCCGATGTGCGCCAACGCCTCCCAGGTCGCCGGTAGTTGCGCGTTGCGCAGTTCCGGCTTGTCCAGCGTGATGGTGACCACCGAATCGGCATGGTCGGCCCGGAGCCGCCCCGCCGTCAGCAGTTCCTCGTCCCACCGGTGCCCGCTCCGCTGCCGGCTCGGGCTGTCGGGTCGCGGCTGCGGGGTTTCCGTCATGCCGCCCATTGCACCAGACATCCCCCCGGCGCGCGCCTGCTCCCCCGCGTCCCGCGGTCTCGGCCCCGTCTTTACCGCCCGGCCCACCGCGCGGCTCTTTCCCAGGGGCGTTGAGTCGCCCCTGGCAACCGACCGATGTGCCTACTTCTTCTTGGTGCGGGTGGCGCCGCCGCGGCTGCGCATGGGCACTTCGCCGTCGACCAGGATCCGGTGGACGAAACCGTACGACCGCCCGGTATTTTCTGCGAGCGACCGGATGCTCTGTCCTCGCTCGTACTTCCGACGAAGGTCCGAGGTGAGCTTGTCGCGCGTCTCGCCGGTGATGCGCGCACCCTTGCGGAGTAGCCCGGAGCCCGGCTTCTGACCCCCTGCCGATGAGTCGGCGGCCGAAAAGTCGGTGGCCGAGAGATCGGGGGCCGAGAGATCGGGGGCCGAGTGCAGGTGGGCGGTCTGGATCGGAGCGGATCGGGTTGGAAGCGGCTCGGCGGACATGTCCGTCACCCCTTTTGGTGTGGCGCGCCGGTGCTGGCGCTCAGCGAACCGGCTTGTCGCCGGAGTTTGCACCATGATCGGGCACCAGCGGCCCGCCCGCCACCGGAAACCGGCAACGGCCGCCGATTGCGCCGATCAGCCGAGCGACGCTGCACGGGCCGGAGCCGGAAGAGCCCAGGCCGGAGCCGGAACAGCCTCAGCTCAGGCGAGTTCGACCAGGTCGAGGTAGTCCGCCGACCAGTGGTCCTCGCTGCCGTCGGGCAGCAGGATCACCCGCTCGGGATGCAGCGCCGTCACGGCGCCCGGATCGTGGGTCACCAGCACGACGGCGCCGGCATATCTGCGCAGGGCATCGAGGACCTGTTCCCGGCTGGCGGGATCCAGATTGTTCGTCGGTTCGTCGAGGAGCAGCACGTTGGCCGCCGACGACACCAGACCGGCCAGCGCAAGCCGCGTCTTCTCACCGCCGGAAAGAGTGCCCGCCCGCTGCTCGAGTTGTTCGCCGGTGAAAAGGAACGTCCCGAGCAAATTCCGGAGCTCCTGAGCGCCGGCATCGGGAGCGGCACTGCGAATGTTCTCCCAGACAGAGCGGTCGGGGTCGAGGGTCTCGTGCTCCTGTGCGTAGTAGCCGATCTTCAACCCGTGACCTGGCTCCACCACCCCGGTATCCGGTTTCTCCCGACCACCGAGCAGTTTGAGCAGCGTGGTCTTTCCGGCCCCGTTGAAGCCGAGTACCACGACCCGGCTCCCCCGGTCGATGGCCAGATCGACACCGCTGAAGATCTCCAAGGAGCCGTAAGATTTCGACAGATTCGTTGCGGTGAGCGGGGTCCGGCCGCACGGCGCCGGCTGGGGAAAGCGGATCTTCGCCACCTTGTCGGACACCCGGATCTCGTCGAGATTGGAGATCAGCGCTTCGGCGCGGCGAACCATCTGGTGGGCTGCGGCGGCCTTGGTGGCTTTCGCGCCGAGTTTCGCCGCCTGGGTGATCAGGACCGCGGCCTTCTTCTCGGCGTTGGCGCGTTCCCGCCGGCGGCGCTGTTCGTCGGTCGACCGAGCCTCGAGGTACCTGCTCCAGGTCATGTTGTAGATATCGAGCTCGCCGCGGACCGCGTCCAGGAACCAGACCTTGTTGACCACCGCGGCCAGCAGATCGACGTCGTGGGAGATGATGACGAGTCCGCCGGGAAACCCTTTGAGAAAGTCCCGGAGCCAGGTGATCGAGTCGGCGTCCAGGTGGTTGGTCGGTTCGTCCAGCAGCAGCATCGTGCCGTCACCGGCGTCCGCCGCGGCGAACAGGATGCGGGCAAGCTCGACCCGCCGCCGTTGACCGCCCGACAGAGTCCGCATCGGCTGCTCGAGGATGCGGTCGGGCAACCCGAGGTTGGACGTGATGCGGGCGGCTTCGGATTCGGCGGCGTACCCGCCCAGCGAGGAGAATCGCTCTTCGAGCCGGCCGTAACGCTCGATCGCCAGCTCGCTCGCCGCGCCGGTCAGCTCAGCCATCTGGATGTGGACCTTCTCCAGTTCGGCGACCATGCTGTCGAGCCCCCGGGCCGACAGCACCCGATCGCGGGCAGTGATGTCGAGGTCGCCCTCGCGCGGGTCCTGCGGGAGGTAGCCGATCGGTCCGGTCCGGGAGATCTGGCCGCCGTAGGGAGGTCCCTCACCGCCGAGCACCCGGAGGGTGGTGGTTTTGCCTGCCCCGTTTCGACCGACCAGACCAACCCGGTCGCCGTGTTGGAGGCGGACAGAGGTGTCGGCGAGCAGGATCCGTGTCCCGGCCCGCAGCTCCAGGCCGGTTGCGGTGATCACGTGACGCGATTCTACCGGGGCAGCCGGGTACCCAGCGCCGGCGCTGCTGGGGGTGGTGCAACTCACCACCCGTAGAAGGTGTATGTTTGGTGTATGGCTCGGACGAGGACGAATATCGAAATCGATGATCACTACGTCCATGCGGTGATGGACCGCTACCGGCTGCGGACCAAAACAGATGCCGTCGACCTGGCACTTCGCCACCTGGCCGGCCAGCCGATGACGCGGGGCGAAGCGCTGGCCATGCGAGGCGCAGGGGCGCTCGGACCCCTGCCGACCGACGTCGGCCCGGGGTCGTCAGACCTTCGTTCGTGATACTCGCGGATACGTCTGCCTGGGTGGAATTCGATCGGGCGACGGGGAGCCTGGTAGATCTCCGGCTGACCGAGTTGATCGGGACCGACGGCGCTTTGGCCGTCACGGAACCGGTGGTGATGGAAGTTCTGGCCGGCGCACGTAGTGATCGGCGGGAGAGCGATCTTCGGCGGTTGCTGCTCCGCTTCGAGCTCCTAACTGTCTCACCCGCAACGGATTTCGAGAGTGCTGCCCGCATCTACCGGCAGTGCAGGCAAGGCGGTGTCACGCCTCGGGGCCTCCTCGACTGCCTCATCGCCGCGGTGGCCTGGCGATCAGGGGCGACATTGCTGGCGCAGGATATCGATCTGAGCAGGGTCGCCACGATCGTCGGCATACCAATTGACCAGTTCATTTGACCCAGACCTCATCGACGTCTCGTCGAAGGCCTTTCCAGACGCGTTGCGCCAAGAGGCCAATGGGTGGCGACGGGCCTGTTCACGACTCGCGGCCGGCCCGGCGCAATGCATCAGCGAGCGCCCCGGCCGGCCGGACCCCGCCAGAATTTGTCCGCTCCCCCCTGCCCTGCCCGCCGGGGTCGGCTTTGGGCTGGGGCCGATGGGCCGCCCCGGGCTTGCCGGGCCGGGCAGGGCCAGGTTCGTCGGTCAGCCGCAGGCTCAGCGAGATCCGTTTGCGGTCCGGGTCCACGTCCATCACCTTGACGCGCACCACCTGGCCGGACCGGACCACCTCCCGCGGGTCGGAGATGAACTTCTCCGACATCGCCGAGACGTGCACCAGGCCGTCCTGATGGACGCCTACGTCGACGAAAGCGCCGAAGGCCGCCACGTTGGTGACCACGCCCTCCATGATCATCCCGGGGCGCAGGTCGGTGATCTTCTCGACACCGTCGGCGAAGCTCGCCGTGGCGAACGCGGGCCGCGGGTCACGGCCCGGCTTTTCCAACTCGGCCAGGATGTCGGCCACCGTCGGCACCCCGAACTTGGCGTCGGTGAACTGTTCCGGTGTCAGGCTGCGCAGCACGCCGGTGTTCCCGATCAGCTCGGCCAACGTGTGGCGGGTGGCGGCCATGATCCGGCGGACCACCGGATACGCCTCCGGGTGCACGCCCGAGGTATCCAGCGGGTCGCTGCCGCCGGTGATCCGGAGGAATCCGGCGCACTGCTCGTAGGCCTTGGGCCCCAGCCGTGGCACTGCCTTCAGCCAGCTGCGAGCCGGGAACGGCCCCTTCGAGTCCCGTTGCGCCACAATATTTTCTGCAAGTGTCGCGGTGATGCCGGAGACCCTTGCCAGCAGCGGAACGGAAGCGGTGTTGACGTCGACACCGACGGCGTTGACGCAATGCTCGACGACCGCGTCGAGCGACTTGGCGAGCATGGACTCGGTGAGATCGTGCTGGTACTGCCCGACGCCGATCGACTTCGGGTCGATCTTGACGAGTTCCGCGAGTGGATCCTGCAGTCGGCGGGCGATCGATACCGCTCCACGGAGCGACACGTCCAGGCCGGGCAATTCGGCACTGGCATAGGCCGATGCCGAGTACACCGAGGCGCCGGCCTCGGACACCACAACCTTTGTCACGCCGGGCACTCTCGCGGCGACTTCCGTTGCCAGTCGGTCTGTTTCCCGGGATGCGGTGCCGTTGCCGATGGAGATCAGCTCCACCTGGTGGGTGGTCGCCAGTCGGTGCAGGGTGACAACTGCTGCGTCCCAACGGTTGTGCGGTTGGTGCGGATAGATGGTGTCGGTGGCGACGACCTTGCCCGTCCCGTCCACCACGGCGACCTTGACGCCGGTCCGGAACCCCGGATCGAGTCCGAGCGTAGGTCGACTGCCGGCGGGAGCGGCCAGCAGCAGGTCTTTCAGGTTGGTGGCGAACACCCCGACCGCCGCCTGCTCGGCGCCCTGCCGCAGTCGCGTCCGCAGATCAACCCCCAACGACACCGACAACCGTGTCCGCCACGCCCATCTCACCGTTTCCCGGAGCCATGCATCGGCCGGGCGCCCGCGGTCACCGATCCCGAATCGGGCGGCGATCCGGCGTTCGTAGTCGGTGGGCCTGCTCTGATCGGAACCGCCGGCGGCACCCGGCCGCCGGTCATCCCCCTGGTCGATGCCGACCGAAAGGATATCTTCTTTCTCACCTCGAAAGATTGCCAGCACGCGGTGTGACGGCACGGTGGTCAGAGCCTGGGAGAACTCGAAATAGTCGGCGAATTTCGCCCCGTCCGATTCCTTTCCGCTCCGCACCTGACAGGCCAGCCGGCCGCGGCTCCACAACAGTTCCCGCAGGCTGCCGATCAGGTCGGGGTCCTCACCGAACCGCTCGGCGAGGATGAACCTGGCGCCGAGAAGCGCCGCGGCCACATCGTCGATTCCCTTGCCGGCGTCCACATATCGGCCGGCGGCCTGCTCGGGATTCGGGCTCTGACCGGTGAGTAGTTCGTCGGCGAGGGGCTCGAGCCCCGCCTGTCTGGCGATCATCGCCCTGGTGCGGCGCTTAGCCCGGAACGGGAGGTAGATGTCCTCCAGTCGGGCCTTGGTATCGGCCGCCCGGAGTTTGGCCGCAACTGCGTGGTCAAGTTTGCCGACAGCCGCAATGGCGTCCGAAATGACCGCTCGGCGGTCGTCCAGCTCGCGAAGGTAAATGAGCCGCTCGGCGAGCTCGCGCAACTGGGTGTCGTCCAGGGTGCCGGTTGCCTCCTTGCGGTAGCGGGCGATGAACGGCACGGTGGCGCCGCCGTCCAGCAGCTCGACCGCCGCTCGGACCCGCCACTCATCGACGCCCAGTTCGGCCGCGATGCGGTCGTTCACCGACGGAACCGCCTGCGTTCCAGAGCTCACCCGTCCTGCCTTCCCCAGCGTCCGACTGCCCGTGCAGCATAGGGGCCGGGCGGGGTCCGGCCGGGAATTCTGGATACTTGAGGGGTGATCCTGTCCCGAGGGTGGTCCCTGTTCCTTGCCGCTGCCGGCGCGTTCAACTGGGTGGTCTGGCCACGGTTCTCCGTGGCGATCTGGAATGACCGGCGGGCCTGGTCGGGCACGGTCGGCCGGTCGTCACCGACGTCGTTCCTCATCGTGCACGCGGTGCTGATCGTCGCCGCCCTGGTGATCGGCACCATCGTCGGGGCGCTCGGCGTCCGGGGTTTCCTGGCGAGCCGCCGGGCTGCTGCCACCGAGTCGCAGACGTCATCGGTTGCCCGGTAGCAGGATGACGGCTAGATCGGGGGCGGTCCACCGGTGAGCCGGTGCTGCTCGGCCTTGCTGCGCACCACGATCCGTACCACCAGGCTCCGCCTGGCAATGTCGTCGAGCACCGCGCGTCGCGGTTCTGGGATATCGCCGAACATCCGAGAAGGCAGGTCCCGCAACGGCAGCAGACTCGGTGCGGCCATCACGGTCCGGAGCGCGCCCGCATCTCCGGCAAGCACCAGACCGTCCAACCGACGGGCGAGCGGAACCAACAGCCGTTCCACGGTGGCGGTCGAATCGGCCAGCGACGCGGTCAGCTGGTTGCCTCGCCGACGGGCGTACCGCTGCTGCGACCAGCCGCCGGCTGCCGTCCTGCCCTGCAGATAGGCCCGGTCGGTCGACGACGACAGCGCCACCCCGTCCTTGGCGGTACCGATCGAGTGGGCGCCGCCCCTGACCAGGACCAGGCCGAGCAGCCCGACGCCGGCCAGGTGGTCGACCAGCGCCTCCACCGGCTCCCGGTGGCCCACGGACATCGGCCCGAACGGCACCTCGAGGGTCGCCGTGGTGCCGTCACCGCCGGTGATCTCCAGCCGGTCCGGGTGCGCGGCCAGGTCGGTCACCCCGTCGTTGCGGCCGGCGAACCGGTTGACCCAGCCGACGATCCGGTCCCCGGATATCTCCACCTCGATGCCGCCGCCGGCAGCCTGGCGCGGCCGGCCCACCGCCATCACAACGCAGAACCTGCGTCCCACAGCCGGGCGGCATGGCCGGCCAGGGTGGTGGCCGAGGTGGCGGCACGGTCGTCGGTCAGCGAGGCCACGTAGTCGATGATGCCGCGGCCCCGCCCCCACCGGATCAGGTCGTCGGCCGACGCGGCGACCTCCCCGTTCACGTCGATCAGAAGTTCCGGGGTGGTTGCGGCGACCCGGCCATAGCTGTCGGTGGCCAACTGGACCAGGTCGATGAGCCGTCGCGGAGCCCGCGCGGCGTCGGCCGGGTCGCCGAGCCACGAGTCGAGATCGCCGATCAGCGCGGCCATCACCTGGCCCTGGCCCCGCTGGAACATGGCGAGGTCCGGCCGGTCCAGGACGAACCGCTGGTGCACGAACTTGAGCACCGCAACCTCGTGCCAGCCCTGACGGTCCATGCAGACGTGGCCGGCCCTGGGCGGCGGGTCTGCCGACACCACCACCGAGTCCTGCAGGTGGCTGATCCAGCTCGCCGTGAACGCTCCGACCAGTCGCTCTGCGGCGAACGACGAATCGAACGGGACCGCCAGCAGGCCGTCGACAAGGTCGGTGCCGACCCGGCCGACGGCCACCGCGAACGCCTCGTCGTCCACGATCCAGCCGTCCTTGGCATGCAGGCGGCGGCGGAGCAGTTCCAGTGAGTTGCCGGGCAGCCGCTCGTTGGCCCGCAGGTCTTCGACCCTCGTCCGCTCCAAAACTGCGCGGCGCCGATTCCAGGTGCGGAACTCAGCAGCGACCGAGGCGTGCTGCAACACACCGGCCCGATGGAAGTCGTCGAGATCGTGCAGTGAGTATGCGATGTCGTCGGCAACATCCATCACCGAGCATTCAACGGTCTGCCGCCACGGCTGGATCTCCGGGTACGCGCTGAGCACCTCGGTCATTTCGCCGACGTCCAGCACGTACGCAGAGAACTTTCCCGAGCCCAGCCCCTCGTCCCCTCGGCCACCACCCTTCGGCGGCCACGCGGCGGTACTCGGATGTGGGTCCGGCACGCCGAACCGTCCCCAGGGGTACTTGAGCAGCGCGGCCCGGACCGCGGCGGTGAGGTTCAGTCCTTCGCCCGACTCGCCGTGGACGTCGAGTTCGGTGACGATCCGGAACGTCTGGGCGTTGCCCTCGAAACCGTCCGCCAGGCCGAACCGGGAGCGGGCGATCCGATCCAGGACCCGCTCGCCGAGATGGCCGAAAGGCGGATGACCGAGGTCGTGGGCACTGCCGGCGGCTTGGACGACGACCGGGTCCAGGCCACCCAGTTCGGCCAGCAATTCACGGTGCGGGCCGCGGTTGAGTCGCACCGAGATGGCCCTGGCCACGGCCGCGACCTTGATCGAGTGGGTCAATCTGTTCTGGACGGACTGCCCGGCGGCGCCCTGGGAGATGACCTGGGTGACCGCCGACAATCGGGAAAAATACGGTGAGAACCGGATCCGCTCCAGATCCTCCCGAAACGCCGCGACCGAATCGGTCGGGATGTCCTCCGACCCGCGCCGGGCAAGCCGCAGATCGGTCACCGGGCCACCATGATCAGGGTCACCATCATGACGGCCATCCTCACAGGGCCACCAGCACATCGGTGTGAACGAAGTCGTTGCCCTTGAACAGCAACGGTTCACCGCGTTCGACGGCCAGCGCATACGGAAAGCAGTCGCCATAGTTCAGCCGAGCCGGGTGTCCTGATCCCCGCCCATATCTTTCATATGCCCGTCGGGCGATCCTCGCCTGACCGGGGGTCACCGGATCAATTTCGGCGTTGCACCAGCCCAGGAATCGATCGAGGTCGGAGCCGAGCCCGCGCTTGTCCAGCAGAGCACTCACCTCGACATACCCGACCGCCGACAGCCGGACGACGTCCGCGTCGTAGATCGCATCCCGAAAACGCGAAGCATCGTGCTCCATATTGAGGACAGCAACGATGGCGGAAGAGTCGATGATCATCTCGGCAAGCCCGTCTGTTCGTCGTACAGGTCGGCGAACGCATCTGCTGGCAGGTCGGCGAGGCGGGGTGCGGTACGTGCGACCAACGCGTCCAGTTCGGCCATTTTCCTGGCCCTCAGGTCGCCCCGATCCCGCTCCAGCGCCGCCAACTGCCGCTCCAGGGCAACTTCGATGACGCTGGTCATGGTCTGGCCCGTCCGCTGGGACAACGCCTTCGCCAGGTCGTAGACCCGCTGACTCTTGATGTTGAGCGTCGCCACGGTCCGCCCTCTCTACCAGGGTAGACACTCATTCTACCCTGGTAGATCCGGCCTTATTCAATCAGGTCGGCTGAGGTCGACCGCGAGGGTGTCCGATACAGCGTCGCGACCGCACCGAGCAACAGAGCCGTACCGACCATCGTCAGCGCGGGCAACGGCTCACCGAGCAGGATGACGGCCAGGGCGGTGGCGGTGAGCGGCTCCAGGAGAGTCAGCACGGCCGCGACGCTGCCGGCGACGGTTCGGAGCCCGGCATAGAACAGACCGTAGGCGATCACCGTGGTGGCAACGCCCAGATACAGCAACTCGGTCAGGGCGGTCGTGGTGGGCGCGAACGTCGCACCGGCAACCACGGCGAACGGCAGCAGCGTCAATGCGCCGACGCCGGTGGCCACGGTGGTCATCAGCAGGGGCGAGACTCCCTGCGCGGCATGTCGATTCACCATGATGGTGGCGGCGTAGGTGAAACCTGAACCGGTCGCCGCAAGCAATCCGAGGACGGGATGCGGCGCGGACACGGTGACGGCGCTGCCTGACGCGCCCACCAACGCCAGTCCGGCGAGCGCGGCGACGACCACCGTCAGCGCTTTCGGTCGTGGGGCCCGACGAGCCAGCATCGCCTCCCACAGCAGGGTCACGATCGGGGCGATTCCCAGGCTGACCACCGTCGCCACCCCCACCCCGGCTCCGGTGACCGCGACGAAGTACAGGACCTGGTAGGCGGCCAGCCCAACCCCGCTGGCCATCAGCGCAACAGGTCTTGACCGCAGAGCCGAGAACACCCGGCCCAGCCTCGGTGCGGCCAGAATCAGCAACACCGCGGCGGCCGCGACCAACCGGTAGAAGCCGATGCTCAGCGCACTGAGCCCGGCGTTCTCGTGCAATCGGCGAACCACGACCCCGGTTGTCCCCCACAAGACCGCGGCGAGGCCGACCTGCAGCAGCCCGACCCGGTGGTGGGCGGCGGATGTTCGCGTTCGGGAAAGTACATCAAAAGGATTCGGCATGACGGGCGCTCCGGCTCGGCGGGCTGACTGTCGGTAGACGGTCGGAGCGCAGGCGTCACCCAGGAGCGGGCCTCGAGGCCCGTGGCGATTGGGGCTGTCCGGCTCCGCTCAGCGAGCCGGAGGCGGCAGCACACCCGCAAATGGCGACATTTGTCAAACTATAGTCGCCGGGACAGATACGCGAAGAACTATCGCGAAAGAAAGGGGCGACAACTCCTCAGATATTGAAGCCCAAGGCGCGCAACTGCTCCCGGCCGTCGTCGGTGATCTTCTCCGGCCCCCACGGCGGTAGCCAGACCCAGTTGATCTTGTAGTCGGAGACCAACTCCTGGCCGGCCCCCATCAACGCGGCTGCAACTTGGTCCTCGATCATCTCGGTGAGCGGGCAGGCGGCGCTGGTCAATGTCATGTCGATGGTGAGCATCAACGCTTCGTCGACGTGCAGGTCGTAGATCAGGCCCAGGTCGACGATATTGACGCCGAGCTCGGGGTCGACCACATCGCGCAGGGCCTCCTCGATCTCCTCGATCAGCACCTCGTCGACGGCGATACCGGCGAGGTTGGCCGGAGTCGTAGCCGCGGCAGTGTCAAGATCGGCCGCACCTCGTCCGGTCCTGGCCACCTCGCCCGCCGGCTGGGCGTGGTCGTGCCCGGCGTGGTCATGGCCGGCGTCATCGTGCCCGGCATGGTCATGACCGACGTGGTCGTGCCCGGCATGGTCATGACCGGCATGGTCATGACCGGCATGGTCGTGCCCGGCATGGTCATGACCGGCATGGTCGTGACCGCCGGGCGCTGCCTGGGTCGAGATCTCTGTCATGTCAACCAACTTTTCTGTTCGCGCGTCTCAAGCCGAGGATTGGAACGAGTTAGCCGGCGGCCTGCAGGGCCGCGTCCTTGAATGCCATCCAGCCCAACAAGGCACACTTCACCCGTGCCGGATATTTGGCGACACCGGCGAAGGCGATGGCGTCGCCGAGCGCATCCTCGTCACCCGGGTCGGTGCCGCGGCTGGTGACCATCTTGCTGAATTCGTCCAGCGTGGCAAGCGCCTCGTCCAACGGGTGGCCGATGGTGAGGTCGCTCATCACCGAAGTCGATGCCTGGGAAATGGAGCATCCCATCGCATCGTAGGAGATGTCCCGGACGACCGCGTCCGGCCCCGTTCCGTCCAGGTGGACCCGCAGCGTCACCTCATCGCCACAGGTCGGGTTGACGTGGTGCACTTCGGCGTCGAACGGATCCCGTAGTCCCTGGTGGTGGGGTTTGCGGTAGTGGTCGAGAATGATTTCCTGGTAGAGCTTTTCCATCTGCACGGGCCCGTCACCCGACCCTGACAGCAGAGGCCAGGTCGGCACCGGAGAAATCGGCACCCGAGGAATCAGCACCCGAGGAATCAGCACCCGAGGAGTCAGCACCGAAGGAGTCAGCACCGAAGAACCGCTGTGCTTCGCGGACGGCGTCGACGAGAACGTCGATCTCGGCGGCCGTGTTGTAGAGGGCGAATGAAGCCCGGACGGTGGCGGCGATCCCGAACCGGCGGTGCAACGGCCAGGCGCAGTGGTGCCCGACCCGCACCGCCACTCCCGCATCGTCCAGAATCTGGCCCACATCATGGGCGTGCACCCCGTCCACCAGGAACGACACGGCGCCGCCCCGGTCCACCAGGTTCGGCGGCCCGATGATCCGGATACCGGGCAGCGACGACAACTTGTCGAGCGCGATGCCGGTCAGCTCCGCCTCGTGCGAAGCGACCGTCTTCATCCCGACGGTCTCGAGGTAGTCGACGGCAGCCGCGAGGCCGACCGCCTGCGAGGTCATTGGAACCCCGGCCTCGAACCTGGCCGGCGGCGGCGCGTAGGTCGAGTGGTCGATGAAGACCTGCTCGATCATCGAGCCGCCGGTCAGGAACGGCGGCATCTGCTCCAACAGTTCGTACCGACCGTAGAGCCCGCCGACGCCGGACGGGCCGAGCATCTTGTGCCCGGAGAAAGCCATGAAGTCGACGCCGAGCGCTGCCACGTCGACGCTCTGGTGCGGCACCGACTGGCACGCATCCAGGACCGTAAGGGCGCCGACCCTGCGGGCGGCGGCCACGATCACCTCGACCGGGTTGACGGTGCCGAGCACATTGGACTGGTGGGTGAACGCGATCACCTTGGTGCGCGGATTGACCAGAGAGTCGATAGTGCTCAGGTCGAGGCGAAAATCATCGGTGACTCCGAACCAGCGCAGGGTAGCGCCGGTGCGGCGGCAGAGCTCCTGCCAGGGAACGAGATTGGCATGATGTTCCATTTCGGTGATCAGAATTTCGTCGCCGGGACCGACGGCGAATCGGCCGCCGCTCCCGGGCCCGACCGACGCATTACCGAGTGAGTAGGCAACCAGGTTGAAACCCTCGGTCGCATTCTTGGTGAAGATCAGTTCCTCGGGCCGATGGGCACCGATGAACCGCGAAACCCGTTGCCGGGCAGACTCATAGAAGTCGGTCGCTTCTTCAGCCAGCTGATGGGCGCCGCGGTGGACGGCCGAATGATGGGTGGTGATGTACTCCTGCTCGGCGTCGATCACCGAAATCGGCCGGTGCGAGGTCGCACCGGAATCCAGGTACACCAACGGTTTCCCGTCGCGGACGGTCCGGCCGAGGATCGGGAAGTCGGCCCTGATCACCCCGACGTCGAAGGGGGTGTCGGCGTGGTCGGCCGGCGAGGTCACGAGGAGCCGCCAACTCCCGCTGCGCCTGCACCGAGAACGGTGTCCGCAGAGGAGGAACCAGCGGTGACGAGGACAGGTGCGGGGGTGAAGCGCACATATCCGTTGGCCTCCAACTCGTCGGCCAGATCCGGGCCGCCAGATTCAACGATGCGGCCCCCGACGAACACGTGGACGAAATCGGGGTGGATATAGCGGAGAATCCGGGTGTAGTGGGTGATCAGCAGCACCCCGACCGCCTCACCGGTCTCGCCGGAAGTCCCCTGATAGCGGTTGACGCCTTCGGAAACAACCCGCAGTGCGTCGACGTCCAGACCGGAGTCGGTTTCATCGAGCACTGCAATCTTGGGCCGCAGCAAGGACATCTGGAGGATCTCCTGGCGCTTCTTCTCGCCGCCGGAGAATCCCTCGTTGACGTTGCGGTCGGCGAAGGTGGTGTCGATCTCCAGCGCGGTCATTGCCGTCTTGACCTCTTTGATCCATTTGCGGATCGGCGGCGCCTCGCCCCGGACGGCGGTGGCGGCGGTGCGCAGGAAGTTGGAGGTGGAAACTCCGGGAATCTCGACCGGGTACTGCATGGCCAGGAACAGTCCGGCCCGGGCCCGCTCGTCCACCTTCATGGCGAGCACGTCCTCTCCGTCGAGCAGCACAGTCCCGCTCGTCACCTGATATTTCGGGTGCCCGGCCAGTGAATAGGCCAGAGTCGATTTGCCGGAACCGTTCGGGCCCATGATTGCGTGGGTCTCACCGGCGCGGACGGTGAGGTCGACGCCGCGCAGGATCTCCTGCGGCCCTTCTTCGGTGCTGACCGAGACGTGCAGGTCCCGGATCTCCAGTGTTGCCATGCGTTGAACTCCAAAGGTGTTGCGGCGCAGCGCGGTTACGCTGCATCGGAAATGGTCAGATACCGGTGATGGCCAGTTCGTTCTCGAGCCGCTCGGTGGCCCGGTCGACGACCGCGGGGACGCCCAACTTGTTGAGCACTTCACCGAAGAAGCCACGCACCACCAGCCGGCGGGCGACACGCTCCGGGATGCCGCGGGAGAGCAGGTAGAAAAGCTGCTCGTCGTCGAACCGGCCGGTGGCGCTGGCATGGCCGGCACCGACGATCTCACCGGTCTCGATCTCCAGGTTGGGCACCGAATCGGCCCTGGCACCCTCGGTCAACAACAGGTTCCGGTTCATCTCGTAGGTGTCGGTGCCCGCGGCGGTGGCCCTGATCAGCACGTCGCCGACCCACACCGTGTGCGCCGACTTGCCCTGCAGGGCGCCTTTGTAGAGCACCCGCGACTTGCAATGCGGCACACCGTGATCCATGAACAGTCGGTGTTCCAGATGCTGGCCGGCGTCAGCGAAGTAGACGCCCAGCATTTCCGCATCACCGCCGGGGCCGTCGTAGGAGACCGATCCGACGATCCGAACCAGATCGCCGCCGAAGGTCAGCGCCGCGTGCTTGACCACCGCGTCCCGACCGAGCAGAACATGATGGTGGGACAGGTGAACGGCGTCGGGCGCCCAGTCCTGCTCGGCGACAAAAGTGAGGTGTGCGCCGTCCTCCACCACGATTTCGACGTTCTCCGTCATGGTCGCCGAGCCCTCGTACCGGACGACGACCTGCGCGCGGGAGAACCGCCCGGCCCGCACCACGAGGTGGGCCGCGATGGGCTGCTCGGTGGAGCCGCCGCGGACGGTGACGAGAACGGGTTCGGCCAGGGTGACATCAGCGGGGATGTCGACCATGAACACGCGCTGGGCCGACTGCCAGGTCCGGGCGGACACCCGGTCCACCGGCAGATACTTCGACAGGCCCTGCGCGGCAACGGCTTCCGCGCCCGCGAGGAAACCGGCGGTCACCCCGCCAGGAGCCTGCGCCTCGATCGCGAAATCGGTTCCGGTCAGCGGCGCATCATCGTGCAGCCCGCGGAGCCGGCGCAGCGGGGTGAATCGCCAGGCTTCCTCGCGGCCGGTGATCGGCAGGTGGTCGGCCGGCGACACGGCGCCGACCCGGGCGGCGTGTGAACCAACCCCGACGTTACGGCCGCCGACGTGCGTATGCGCGCCCGCTGTCGGATCGACTCTTGGATCACCGACAGCAGTGAGTGCATCAGATCCGAGGACGGGTGTTTCGGCGAGATCTGTGGTCACGCTCAGCCCACCGCCCCTTCCATCTGCAGCTCGATCAGTCGGTTCAGCTCGAGGGCGTATTCCATCGGGAGTTCGCGGGCGATCGGCTCGATGAAGCCGCGGACGATCATCGCCATGGCCTCGTCCTCGGTCAGCCCGCGGCTCATCAGGTAGAAGAGCTGCTCCTCGCTGACCTTGGACACGGTGGCCTCATGACCCATCGACACGTCGTCCTCGCGGACGTCGACGTAGGGGTAGGTGTCCGACCGAGAAATGGTGTCGACCAGCAGCGCGTCGCACTTCACCGTCGACTTGCTGTGGTGGGCACCGGGATTCACCCGGACAAGCCCGCGGTACGAGGTGCGGCCACCGCCCCGGGATACCGACTTCGAGATGATCGTCGAGGAGGTGTGCGGCGCCAGGTGCAGCATCTTGGCGCCGGTGTCCTGGTGCTGCCCCTCGCCGGCGAAGGCGATCGACATGACCTCACCCTTGGCGTACTCCCCCGTCATCCAGACGGCCGGGTACTTCATGGTGACCTTGGAGCCGATGTTGCCGTCGACCCACTCCATGGTGGCGCCGGCCTCTGCTTTGGCCCGCTTCGTCACCAGGTTGTAGACATTGTTCGACCAGTTCTGGATGGTCGTGTAACGGCAGCGGCCACCCTTCTTGACGATGATCTCGACGACCGCGGAGTGCAGCGAGTCGGACTTGTAGATGGGCGCGGTGCAGCCCTCGACATAGTGCACGTAGGCACCCTCGTCGACGATGATCAGCGTCCGCTCGAACTGGCCCATGTTCTCGGTGTTGATCCGGAAGTAGGCCTGCAACGGGATGTCGACGTGCACACCCTTGGGGACGTACACGAACGAGCCGCCGGACCAGACCGAGCTGTTGAGCGCGGAGAACTTGTTGTCACCCGAGGGGATGACCGAGCCGAAGTACTCGCGGAACAGGTCCGGGTGCTCCTTCAGCGCCGTGTCGGTGTCCAGGAAGATGACACCCTGGTCCTCGAGTTCCTTCTGGATCGAGTGGTAGACCACCTCGGACTCGTACTGCGCCGCGACACCCGAGACCAGGCGTTGCTTCTCGGCCTCCGGGATGCCCAGCCGGTCGTAGGTGTTCTTGATGTCGGCCGGCAGGTCGTCCCAGGTCGCCGCCTGCTTCTCGCCGGACCGGACGAAGTACTTGATGGTGTCGAAATGGATACCCGAAAGGTCGGCGCCCCAGGTCGGCATCGGCTGGCGTTCGAACAGCTTCAGCGCCTTGACCCGGAAATCGGTCATCCATTCCGGCTCGCTCTTCTTCGCCGAGATGTCCCGGACGACGTCCTCATTGATGCCGCGCCTGGCGGCCGCGCCGGCCTTGTCGGAGTCGGACCAGCCGAAGGCATAGTGCCCCAGCGAGTCGATTGCCTGCTCCTGGGTCAGCACGGGAAGGGTTGCAGTAGCTGGTATTTCACGAACACGTTCCGGAGCCGTCGTCATATCGTGGTCCTTCGCTGTAGTGCTGCACGGGCTGGCTGTGAGGGTGAACTGGCTGAGTGGGCGGCAGGAATGAAGGTGGTGCAGAACGAATCGCCACGCGCGATCGTCGCGAGCCGCTGCGCATAGGTACCCAGCGCCTTGGTGAATACCGACATTTCCTCTTCGCACAACTGCGGGAACCGGGCCGCGACGTGGGCAACCGGGCAGTGGTGCTGGCAGAGCTGCTCGCCGACGCCGACCTGCTCGACAGTCGCCGAAAACCCGGCTGAGGTCAGTGCGGTGGCCAGGATTTTCGCCCGCGACGGAACGTCGGCCGCGTCCGCCAGCTCGTCACGCACGTCGGCAACAAGCATTTCCGCCCGATGGCGGGCGAAGTCGGTGACCGCCTGCGGCCCTGCGGTGACGGAAAGGAACTCCAGTGCCTGCACTGCCAGCTCGTCGTATCGGTGCGGGAGCCGGCTGCGGCCCAGGTCGGTGAGCAGATAGGTCCGGGCCGGACGGCCGCGCCCCCGCCGGCCGACGAGGGTGGCCTCGCGGCTGACGATCGCCCCCTCGGCCAGCAGCTGGTCCAGATGACGCCGGATCGCTGCGGGCGAAAGGCCGATCCGCCCGGCCAGCGCGACGGCCGTCAACGGGCCACCGGCCAGTAGCAGTCGAACGACCGTCTCCCTGGTGCGAACCTCGGCGCCACCGTCTCCGGCCGTGCCGACTTCGATCCGGGTGACCGCAGCGGCATCTGATCGAGCGGCGTCCGAATCAACGCGCTCCGGGCGGCGGCCGACCCCGGGCGGGGGCATGGTCGCTGTTTTCACAACACCAGTGTGACCTTTTTCCCGGCGAAGATCAACGAGGCCTGTCGCACAGCTTTCTCACTGCCCGAGGTCCAGAACTGCCCAAGGTCGAAAACTGCCCGACCTTCAGGACCGCCCGACCCTCCTAGACTGCTGCGATGACCGAAGACGGCTCGACGGGTAACCCCGGCGAGCTCTCGGACGGCGGTGGCCAGCGAAGCGGAGAGGCCTCGGGCCAACCCTTGGTCGAACCGGCGGCCGGGGCTTCGCCGGTACCGGAAACGCCCGCCGGACTGCTGGATCCAGCCGAACGCCGCCAGCTGTCGCGGCTCCGGCGCTGGGGAACCGCGGGGGCGCTGCTGATGATGTTCGGGGCGACCTCGTCCTACGGCGCGGCGAATCCGATCCCCAATCCGGTCGACGGCAGCCGACTGATCGGGCTGCTGTCCAGGGTCGGCCCGGCCTCGTTGGCCATCTCCTACTCGGGCATCGGCCTGGTCGTCCTCTGCTGGTTCCTGCTGGGCCGGCTGAGCCTGCCCGGGCGGCCCCGGCGGCTTTCCCGGACCCAACTCACCCACACCCTGGCGATGTGGACGGTGCCCCTGCTGGTCACCCCGCCGATCTTTTCCAGGGACGTCTACTCCTATCTGGCCGTCGGCGCGATGATGCTGAAGGGTGACAACCCTTACCAGTCCGGTCCCTACGACAGCCTGGGCGACGGGAACGTCTTCGCCCATCAGGTCGACGCCCGGTGGCAGCACACGTCGAGCCCGTACGGACCTGCCTTCCTGCTCGTCACCAGGGCCGTCGTCGCCGTGTCCGGGAACCACCTGGTGGCCGGCGTGCTGCTGCAGCGCAGCGTCGAACTGATCGGTGTGGTTCTGATCGTCTGGGCGCTGCCGCGGCTGGCGGCGCGCTGCGGGGTCGACCCCGTCGGCGGCCTGTGGCTCGGCGCGCTCAACCCGTTGGTGCTGTTCCACCTGGTGGCCGGTGGCCACAACGAGGCGCTGATGATCGGCACCATGTTGACCGGCCTGGAGATCGGGTTGTCGACGAGCACCCGCCACCGGTCGACGCTCCTGCACGTCGCCCTTGGTACGGCGTTGATCTGTGTCGCCGCCGGCATCAAGGTGACCGCAGCGATGGCGCTTGCCTTCCTGGCCATCGCGCTGGCTCGCCGATGGGGGGGCCGGTGGGCGGATCTGGGCCGGGCGACGGCCGGGATCGGCGCCGTTACCCTCGTCACCTTCGGCCTGCTGACCATCGCCGGCGGCAGCGGGCTCGGCTGGGTCAACGCCCTGTCCACCCCGGGCTCGGTGCGATCATTCCTGTCGCTCTCCACCAGCCTGGGCGTCGGCTCCGGCCAGCTCGGTCTGCTGCTGGGACTGGGCGATCACAGCGGGGCCGCGATCGGGGTGCTGCAGCCCGTCGGGCAGCTCGTCGGCGGCCTGGTCGCGGTCCTGGTGATGTGGCGATGCTGGCAGCGCAAGATCGAGCCGATTCAGGGCCTCGGCGTCGCTCTGGGCGCATTTGTGCTGCTCGGGCCGGTGATCCAACCCTGGTATCTGCTGTGGGCGGCGCTTCCGCTGGCCGCCTCGACCGGCCTGTCCCGCTCGCGGCGGGCCACTGTCTGGCTGACCGCGGTCTTCGCCGTGATCATCATGCCGAACGGAGCCACCATCCCGGCGTTCACCATCATCCAGGCCGTGGTGATCGCCTTCATGGTCACGGCCGGGGCCTTCTATCTGCTGTCCCGCGCCGGGCTTCCCGACCGGTCTCCGCCGCCGGGCGGCCTGATCCACCCGGTTGTTGCCGTGCCGACCGGCGCAGTCCCGGCCGCCGTGGCGATCAACGAGCCGGTGACGCCCGTTCAGGCCGATGCCTATCCTCGGTAATCGTGACCCAACTGCCTGCGACCCCGAAGGACGCCGAAGCTCTCTCGGTGATCGGCCTGCACCGGGCGTTCGGCGCGGTCGTTGCGGTGGACGGGGTCTCGTTCCGGCAGCCGCGCGGCACGCTACTGGCCCTGCTCGGGCCGAACGGCGCCGGGAAGACGACGACGGTCGAGATCTGCGAGGGGTTCACCCGCGCCGACGCCGGGCAGGTCCGGGTGCTCGGCCTCGACCCCTGGCGGCAGACCGCCGCCCTGCGTCCGCGGATGGGGGTCATGTTGCAGGCCGGCGGCGCGCACGCTTCGGCCCGGGCCGGCGAGATGCTCCGCATGCTGGCTTCCTGCTCGGCTCGCCCGCTGGATCCGGACTGGCTGCTCGACATGCTCGGCCTGGCCGCGGCCGCCCGGACGCCGGTGCGCAGGCTCTCCGGTGGGCAGGTCCAGCGGCTCGGCCTCGCGATGGCACTGGTCGGCCGGCCGGAGATGCTTTTCCTCGACGAGCCCACCGCCGGGATGGATCCGCAGGCCAGGCATCTGGTGTGGGATCTGCTCCGGGCGGCCCGGGCGGACGGGGTCTCGATCCTGCTCACCACCCATCTCCTCGACGAGGCGGAGTTACTGGCCGATCGGATCGTGATCCTGGACAGCGGCCGGGTCGTCGCCGACGGCACCCCCACCGAACTGACCGGCGGCAGCTCGTCGCAGCTGCGCTTCACTGCGACGTCCGGTCTGGAGTTGGAACTGCTCAGCGCTGCGCTGCCGCTCGGCTTCGGGGTCGCCGAACCGAGCCCCGGCCGCTACGTGGTCGACGGCCCCATCGTTCCGGCCACCATGGCCACGGTCACCTCGTTCTGCGCCCGGGTCGGCGTCCTGCCGTCCGGGCTGCAGGTGGGCGGAAGGTCACTGGACGAGGTCTACCTGGAATTGACCGGAAAGGAAATGCGCGGATGACGAGCACGTCCGGTGTCCCTGGGCTTGGCGCGCCTGGGCCCGGGGCTTTCGCGCCCGGGGTCTTCCGGCCCGATCCGGCCAGGGCCGGTGCCGCGCAGATGGTCAGGGCGGCCTCCGGGCTCGAGCTGAAAATGCTGCTGCGCAACGGCGAACAGCTGCTGCTGGCACTGATCATCCCGCTCGCCGTGCTGATCGGCCTGGCCGCCACCAGCGTCGTGGAGTTGGCGTCACCGCGGATCGACACGGTGACGCCGGGTGTCCTGGCCCTGGCGATCGTGTCGACGGCGTTTACCGCACAAGCCATCACGACCGGGTTCGACCGCCGCTACGGGGTGCTGAAAAGGCTCGGCGCGGCCGGAATGAGCCGGGGCCTGCTGATTGCCGGAAAGGCTGGGGCCGCCGTCGCGGTGGTGACCGGTCAATGGGTGATTCTGGGCGGTGTCGCGCTTGCTCTGGGGTGGCGGCCGCATGGTCATCCGTTATGGGTGGCGCTGCTGGCGGTGCTGGGCACGGCGGTGTTCATCGGACTGGCGCTGCTGCTGGGCGGAATCCTGCGCGCAGAGGCGGTGCTCGCCCTGGCCAACCTGATCTGGCTGGTCATGGTGGCCGTCGGGGGCGTCGTCATACCGCTGTCGAGCGCGCCAGGCTGGCTGCGCACCGTGGGCGGACTGACTCCGGCCGGAGCGTTGTCAACCGCGTTGCGAGACGTTCTCGGCCGGGGCGCCGCCCCGACGGTCGGCGCCCTGCTGGTGCTGCTCGGCTGGCTCGTCGTCGGCTGGGCCGGGACCGTACGGTGGTTCCGGTGGCAGTGACTCCGGACATGACCTCAGGTATCTCGAGCCCTGAAACATCGGCCGCAGCCCCGATCTCGCCGGGCGCGCCCTGGTGGCGTCGCCGGCCGACGGCGCGCTGGCAACGATTTCTGGCCTGGGCGGCGGTAGTCACCAACGGCGGCATCGCCGTGACGGGTGCCACCGTACGGGTGACCGGCTCTGGCTTGGGCTGCCCGACCTGGCCGCAGTGCCATCCCGGCTCGCTGGTCCCGATCTCCCGATCCGGGCTGGCCGCATTCCACCAGGCGGTGGAATTCGCCAACCGGATGCTGACCGGGGCGGTGCTGATCCCGTCTCTGGGAATCTTCCTGGCTCTGTTGTTGGCCCGCCCCAGGCGGTCCCGGCTCACCTGGCTGGCTGCGGTGCTGCCGGGTGGCGTTCTGGTCCAGGCGGTGTGGGGCGGCATCACCGTCCGGATGGGCCTGGCCTGGTGGACCGTCGCGCCGCATCTGCTGCTCTCCCTGGCGCTGCTGTTCACCGCGATCGTGGTGCTGGTCCGGGTCCGCGAGGGCGACGGTCCACCGGTGACGCTGATCCCCCGACCGCTGCGTGTGTTGACCCTTGCCACTCTGGGCGTGCTTGTCCTGCTGTGCGCCGCGGGGACACTGGTGACCGGGGCCGGGCCGCACGGCGGCGACTCCGGTACTCCCCGGCTCGACCTCCCCATCCAGACACTCGCCCGCGTGCACTCCGGGCTGATGTTCAGTTATCTGGCGCTGCTCCTTGTCCTGGTTGTGGGCCTGCTCGCTGTGAGGGCGCCGGCCCGGCTGCTCCGACGCACGCTCATCCTGGTCGCGATGACCGTAGGCCAGGGCGCGATCGGGCTGATCCAGTACGCCATCGGAGTCCCCGAGGCACTGGTCGTCAGCCACGTGCTGGGCGCTGTGCTGCTGGTCTCCGCGGGTGCCGCGGTCGTCATGGCGACCCGGGTACGGGCGGTCGAGGCAAACTAGTTTGCGGGCTCGTCCGTCACGGGCGTCTCTGCCGGATGGCACGGCAGCAGCAGCGTTAGATCTGGTCCCTCACTCACAACTGCGGTGAGGCCCGATTTGGATCGGGTCTGGTGACTTTCACCGGGTGTCCACACCACCGCCTGGCCGGCTGAGATGGCGGTCTCGGTTCCTTCATCGCCGCTGACGACGCCCCTGCCTTCGATGACGGCAAACATCTGGTGCCCGACTGCCGGGTGCCGGCCGACCACGCCCCCGGGGGAAAGACGAAGCAACGAGACACTTTTCGCCTGGAGGACCAGCGGCGTGACGTCGAGCAACCTGCTTCCGAATGGGGTCTCCAGGTAACCGGCAGCGGCGCTACAGTCAACGATTCGCATGATCAAAAGCCAGCTCATGTATTTCGGCCCGCGGGGATTCACCACACAACTACAACCCACAACCAGAGCTACAACCAGAACGGCTGCGGCGCCTGTTCGGCCGAAAACTAGGACCGGGGTGACCGGCCTGAGCGACTGAACCGCCAGGTCGCGGCCAGAAGTGCCACACCCCACACCAGGAACCACAGGTCCCACAGCGCGACATGCCAGGTCAACACCCGGCGATCAACCGGGCCATCGGGGTGCAGGGCACCGGTCAGTATGAGAGCCCCGACGGCGACCAGCAGTCCGCCGTACACCGTCAGCAGACCGCCGCCCAGCCAAGAAAGGATCTGCAGCGGAACCCGGAGCCGGCGACGGGGCTCCGGTTCGGCGAGCCACAGGGCCAGCAACCCGGCGATCACCTTGATGCCGACGACGAGGATGCCGACGACCAGGGCGGTCGCTGTCCTGGAGCGGGCCAGGTTCTCTGCGTAGCCGCCGACGGTGTCGAGCAGCGCAGTCCCGCCGAGCACCCAGTAGGCGGTGGTGGCAGCGGAGGCGAAGGCAAGTCCTGCCGCAACGATCGGCGCGGCACGCCGGATCATGATCCACCCACTCGGACATCATCCCCGACTTCGCCCAGCGGCAGGTCGGAAGCCCATCTCTCGGGTGGTGGGGAACACCCCTACCACGCCCCTGGTTAAGACAGGAATGGACGTTCAGACAGGAATGGATACAGCCGGCGGTGCCTTCCGGCGGGTACTGGTCGTCTCGGGGAGCACCCGATCGGCGTCGACTAACACCGCCTTCTGTCGTACCGCACCGCTGTGCGCGCCGCCTGGTGCGGAAGTCGCCGTGTTCGACGACTGTGCTGTTCTCCCCCATTTCAACCCGGACGACGACCACGAGCCCCTGCCGGCTGCGGTCGCGGAATTGAGGGGCGCCATCGCGAATGCGGACGCCGTGCTTTTCTGTACCCCTGAATACGCCGGAACCCTGCCGGGCTCGTTCAAGAATCTGCTGGATTGGACCGTGGGCGGCACCGAATTCACCGGCAAACCCGCCGCGTGGGTGAGGGTCACCCCCGACCCACATCGAGGCGAGGGCGCGCATGCGACTCTGGCCACCGTCCTGAGCTATGTCCAGGCTGACATCCGGCGTGACGCCTGCCGCCACGTTCCGATCAGCCGGGAGATGGTCGGTCGCGACGGGCTCGTCGCCGACCCTGCCACCCGAGAGTCGATATGCGAAACGCTGGTCAAAATGCTGCAGGATCCGAACCGCAGCTAGCTGGTGCCCGTTTCAGTAGATTGGACAGAGTGCCGGCTGATGGAAAATTCGGGTACGCCCACCAGTACTTGTTGCCCCTGGAACTGGGTTCTGCGATCCGCGGGGTTCGTGATGAGGAATTGCAGTCCAGGTTGCTGTGCTACACCGTTCCGAACAATCCCAGTGATGAGGTAGACCTGGTATTGCTGGCATGCGCGGCCGCGTGCCTGCAGGACGGTTCGGAAGAGGCCGCGGCATACCTGGCGCGCAAGCAGTTGTCGCGTCATCCGGACCAGGTAGGCCTGGCTGAACTCGGGCAGGAATCGAACGTCTCCGATGAGGTGCTGCGAGCACGGGTCGACAGGTACCTGACTTCCGTGGGCTACTCCCCTGGCGGCCCGGTGGCATCGTTCCACGCCATCGGCGACATCTACCTCGGCCGCGTGCACCGGTCGATCACTCACCCGATCCTGGGTTCAGGCTGTGTCGCGTATTTCTCCACCGTGGCGCTCGCCCACCCGGAGACAGCTGTCACCGCCTCGGACTGTGGTCGACTCTGGAGTGAATGGACCAATCGGCGACGAAACCTCGAGGCGATCGAGCAGGAGGCGCTGGACGTCGCGAGCGAATGGGTCACCAACAGGGAGAACGAAATGCATCGGCCCCCAGCCATGGGTCCGAAGTGAGCGTCAGCGTCGAGCTCGGGTATTCGCCGTCAAGAAAGCGGCGATGGCTGCGACCGTCGCGACCGGCTTTTCGAACAGGGGCAGGTGGCCGGCGCCGGGAAGATCGGCTACTGCTGCCGCCGGCAGGGCGGAGGCAAGGCTGGCAGCCAGGTCTCGGAATTCCGGCATGTCCTGGCCGCCGGTGACGAGCAACAAACGAGCCGCGGAGCCCGGCAGGTCGGAAGCCGATTGCGGTTCACGGTAGAAAGCGGCGGGTCCACCCGAATCGAGCTCGGCCCAGCTGTGCCGGGCCACCACGGTCGCCATCGCGGCCAACTCGGCGGGCTGCTGCCGCAACCCGGCGAAGATGCCGGTCGGTGCGGACAGCCAGGCGCGGCCGAGTTGGTCCGGTGGCAGACCCATCCGCCGCATCATCGAGAGCAGCCGGTAGGTCTCGGCGGTCCCGGCACCGGGCGGCATTCCGACCAGAGCCGGTGCCACCACGATCAATTCGTCCAGCGGGTGCAGCCCGCGGATGACCAGCTCGAACGCCACCATCGTGCCCATCGAAACCGCGACCACAGTGCGGACGTTCTCCCGCGCCAGCACCCGGGCGACGTCCTGGGCGATCGCGGCGAGCGTTGCGCCGGCGGGCCACCGGGGCGAGTCGCCGTGCCCGGGCAGGTCGATCCCGACGTGCCGGAAACCGGGCAGCAAAGGCCAGATCGGTTCGAACACCCGGGAACTCATGGTGTAGCCGTGAATCCAGCCGACGGCCGGACCCCTGCCGGCCACCCGCACCGAGAGTTCTCCGCAGCTGGTCACGGCGGCTGGGGCGGTCGAAGTCATCCTCAGACCAGCAGGCGGTCGGCGGCGGCGGGCTGGAATGACTCGCAGAACTCCCGGAAGACGGCGACCGGCGCGTCCCGGCGGTCCATCCGCGGGGTCATCGCCGGTTCCAGGTGTTCCCAGATCAGCATGTCGTCGTGCAGTGCTTTCGCGGCGAAGTCGGTGAGCGACCGCACCACGATGTCGGACGCGGGGCCCTGCTGGCTGCGGCGGAGTGCGTTCACCACCCGCACCACGCAACCCCGTGGCGTCATGGTGGCGCCGGTGATGACCGTCTGGCCGACGCCGTGCTCCCCCAATTCGGTGACCACGATCGTCGGACTGAAAGCTCTTGCATAGAAACGGTTCTGAATGATCTTGGAGCCGCCCCCGTCCCACGCGGGAGTCCGGACGGTGAACTCGGCATGGCAGTGGGCCGGGCCGCCGGCGGCGAGTCCCCAGTCCATTGCCGTCACTCTGGAGATGTGATGAACCTTGACGAAATGGTCGAGGTCGAAGGCGTTCTCGACGACCAGTTCGGGCGCCACGTCGATCGTCATGGGCGGGCAGGGATACAGGTCGTGGGTGGTGGCCAACTCCAGCATGGTCGCCTCGAAGCCCCGGTCGTCAACACCGCGGCCGTCAACACCCCGGCCGTCGACACCACGACCGTCAAGACCCCGGTCGCCGACCGCAGAATCCCTTGCCTCGCCCATCCCCCCGACGAACAGCACGCTGCCGACCAGCAGGCTGGGCACCTCGGCAACCGAGTAACGCTCCGGATCGGCGCACGCGCCGAGGGCGATAGCTCTGCCGTGGAACGGACAGATCACCCCGGCCCGGCCGACTGTTCCGCCGTGGGCCAGGCTTGCACCGCGATGGGGGCACACAGAGTCGTACACCCGATAGCCGCCGTCACCAGAGGCGATCACCATCAACCTGCGGCCGGCAATGTCGAGCGGAGTGATGGGTGCCTGCAGCTCCGCTGTGGTGGCGGCCAGATACCAGCCGGAATGGCGGACAGGGGCGTAGTTGGTATTGAGCATCAGAACTTCCTCTCGATCAGGGTTTCAGCGGCGGCCGGAGGCCATGACGGCAGGTCGGCGACTGGAGGTGAGCGCTGGGACAGCGGCCAGGAGCTCGTCGGCCGCCCGGAGTCCGGAGGCGAGTGCACCGTGGACGCGCCCGACACCCCTGGCACCACTGGTTGACTCGCCGGCAAAGAACACCCGGTCCCCCCACGGCTCGGCCCAGATCGCGCTGTGCGCGGCCCGGCCGGAGGTGGGTGAGGTGAAGGCCCCGGCAATGAAGGGGTCGGCGCCCCAGTCGGCCACCGTCACCGAGCAGATGGCGCCACCGGCCGACCAGGGAAATGCTGCAGCGATCAACTCGCTCAACGCCGGCGATGGACCGCCGCCCGAAACCCGTTCCCCCAGCAGCGATCTCAGTAGCGCCGCCCCATTTCCTTTCGCGACGATCTGGATGTCACAGTGCCCTTCCTGAGCCCGCAAAAAGCCGTAGCCATTGTCGGCGTCGTAGACCGAGATGCTCCGTGGCGCCGCGATCGTGGTCGCCACCACCGCGACAACGGCATCGCCGCCGTGCAAGGAAGCGGCGGCGGAACGCTTCTCGTCAGGCATCCCGGCCAACTCCATACCGACCCCACCGACCGTCCAGGGGGGCACCGCCACCACGGCCGCTGCCGCGCGGATCTGGCCGAGGTCGGTCTCCACGACCACCTCGCCGTCCTGTAGCGCTACCCGCCGGGCCGGGCACGACAGCCGCACGTCGAGCCCGGTGGCCAGCGCGCCGGGGAGGCTGTCCCAGCCGGCGACGACCTGCGCCTCGCCACCCATTGCTCCTGGCGCACCGGCGATGTCGAGCATCTCGGGGACATCGAAGCGGTCCGGGGCTCCTGCCCATTCCTGGCCGAGCCAGTCCAGCGCGATCCGGCCCGCAGCAGCCGGAAGCCGGGAAATCCAGCGGACCGGCGAGCCGTGGAGGGCCCGGCCCGCCCGGCCGGCATCCGCCAGCGCCGGCAGGATCGTCCAGGGGGCCGGGCCGAGCCGGGCGACCGCGAACAGGGGTTTTCCCCTGCCACCGAGCAGAGCACGGAAGCTGGTGTTGGACAATGTCTTCCACCCATCGCCGACATCGCCGGCGGCGAACTTGAAATGCGACCAGACGGGGTTTTCGCGGTCGTGGACCACCTGGGCCCCAAGTTCCCAGAGCCCGCCGGAAGGCCCACGGTAGGTCCGGATGCGACCGCCGATCCGGGACCCGGCCTCCACCACCACCACAGCCCGCCCGGCGGCGGTCAAAGTGGCCGCGGCCGCCAGGCCGGCGGCGCCGGCGCCGATCACCACAGCATCCAGATCGGGCAGGTCGACACCGGGCAGGTCGACACCGGGCAGGTCGACATCAGGCAGGTCGACATCAGGCAGGGTCACGAAGGTTCCTCCGCCATCTGCCGGCGGACCAACCGGGCGAACACGCCGGTCCGGTCGTCGACAAGTTCGGCGTAGGTCCCGATCTGGGCGACGGCGCCCTTGTCCAGAACGACGATCCGGTCGGCGTGCTCGATGGTGGAGAGCCGGTGCGCGATCACCAGTCGGGAAGCGTTGAGCCGCCTGGTGCTTTCGGTGATGATCCGCTGGGTCTGGTTGTCCAGGGCGCTGGTGGCCTCGTCGAAGAACAAAATGCGGGGGGAGGAGATCAGCGCCCTGGCGATCATCAGTCGCTGCCGCTGGCCACCGGACAGGGTCAGCCCGCCTTCCGGGACCATCGTGTTCATTCCCATTGGCATCGAACGGATGTCGGCGGCGATGCCAGCGAGTTCGGCGGCCCGCCACGCGTCGTCCACGGTGTGCTCGGTGCCGGCGATGATGTTGGTGGCCACATCACCGGCCAGCATCGCGCCGTTCTGCAGGACCACCCCGCACTGCCGGCGCAGCGCTGTGACGTCGAGGCGCCGGACGTCCTGGCCGTCGAACAGGATCGACCCGCTCTGCGCCTCCTCGAAGCCCAGCAGCAGGCGCAGGACGGTGCTCTTGCCCGAGCCGGTCGAGCCGACCAGCGCCACGAACTCACCCGGCCGGACCTCGAAACTGACCCCGTCCAGCACTGGCGGACCGTCGCCGTAGCGGAACGAGACGTTCTGCACCTCGATCCGGCCCTCGAGGTCTCCCGGCGACGACATCTCCTCCCGCACTTCGGGTTTCTCGGTGAGGATCGGGACGAGCCCCTCCAGCATCGGAAGCACGGCGAGAGCAGCTACCCCGGCGCTGCAGAACTGCACGAGCGCGCCGAGCACCTGGCTGAAAGCGGTGAAGAACGACAGGAACGCGGCCAGGCCGATGCCGGACCGGAAGGGACCGCCGACAAGGGCGAAGATCCCCAGCGTGCAGATCACGCTGAAGCCGGAGTTGAACACCGTCACGCCGGCCTGGGCACGCCGTACCGACAGCCCGTGCCGCAGGTTTTCGGTCAGGGTCTGCGACCAGCGGGCGTACGCCCGGCCCTCGGCGGCGGCCAGCCGGAGCGTCGAAAGTCCCGACAGCAGCTGATAACTGCTCGAGGCGAGGCGCTGCTCCGAGCGGTAGAGCTCACGCTGCCGGCGGACCCCGCGGCGGGCCAGCAGCAGCGAAACTGCCGCGCTGACCGTGACCATCACCAGCGCGATCGCGGCCAGCGGGATGCTGAAGAAGAACAGGGCGATCAGGTTGACGACGCCGGAGAGCAGCCCCAGCGCGGCGACGGTGGACACCGACGACAACACCTCCCTGGCGGCACTGACGCCCAGCGCAACCGTGCCGAGTTCGGCGGCGGCGAACCTCGAGAAGAAATTGATCGGCAGCGACAACAACTTGGACCAGATCGCGGCCTGCACGGTGAGGTCGAAATGCCCTTCCAGCCGAAGCACCGCGGTGTTCTGCACTACCGTCAATGCGGCCGTGACCAGCCCGCTGGCCATGATGAGTACCGCGGCTCCGATCAGCAGACCTCGTTGGCCGGCGGGTACCCAGGTGCCCAGCACGGTGCCGGTCAGCACCGGGACCAGCAGGCCGGTCAGCGCGACCGACAGTGCGACGCCCAGGAAGCGCATCAGCTCCCGACGTCCGCCGGACATGCCGAAGCGGAACAGCGATCGGATACCGACCACCCCGCGGGGGAGCGGCGGGTACATCATCACGGCCCCAACCCTGACGGTCTTCGCCGTCACCGGTTCCATCCGTTGCACGCCGCCGACATCGGGGTCGTGCAGGAGGTATCCGCCCGGTACCGGCAGTAACGCGACCGCGTTGCCGTTCTGCCGCCGGAACCCGACCAGCGGCCCACGGTCCGACGTCCACCACCGGCCCACCAACCGGACTCCGCGGGTGGGCACGCCGGCCCGGGCGGCGATCTGTTCGACGGCGGCGCGGTCGCCGCCGGGAAGGTCCGGATCGGCGTTCGTCTCCAGGGGAAGCCCGAGCTTCCGGCCGACCACCTGGGCGCAGCGCAGTGCCCGGTCGGGACGGGACCCGTTGCCCGGCACCGCCTCCCCGGCCGACTGGGCGACCAATCGATCGAAGTCCGAGGCCACCTGCGCCCCGGCGCGGCGTTCATTGTCGCGGAGCGAGTCGAGCTGGCGGCTCTCCCGCTCCCGTTCCGCCTCTACGGCCCGGTCGACAGCATAACCGAACCGGAATGCGTTGAGCAGCAACGCTTTCACCAGCTCGCCGGAGCGGAGCAGCGCGCTGGTCGGGCGCGCCCGCAGCTCGGTCTCTGCAGTGGCGGTCAGCCAGTCCAGCTCGGTGACACAGACCCGGTCGCCGGTCGCGAAGCTCGCGGCGGAGCCGGCGTCGCCCGACGTCACAGCTCCCTCGACGACGTCGACCCACAGCACGCCGGACACCGATCGGACCACCTGGTCCTTGGCGACCGTGATCCGTCGGCACGGCTCCAGCGGGGTGAACTCTCTGGGCGGCAACCCATGTCGCATGGCCCGGGTCAGCGAATCAAGGGCGGTCTCGATACCGGCCAGCAACTCTCCGGCGGCCTGGAGCAGGTCCAGCTGATCGGTCGGGCCGGCAGCATCGCTACCGCCGCCGTTGACCCAGGATGGGTGGTTCCCGGTGGTGTCGATACCGGTGATGTCGACACCACCGAGTGCCCGCAGTTCGGTCAGCGGAAGTGCCGAGAGGGTGGTCCCCGGTACCTGGCGGCCGATCAGGACGTGCCCGGGGCCAGGCAGCGAACCGGGACCGAGCACGGCGCCGGCGTGCAGCCGGCAGAGTGGGGTCCACCGGCCGACCGGGACGCCGCCGGTGACCCTGGCCGCGAAAAGGTCGACGGCACCTGACCAGACGAGCACCAGCCGGGCCGGATCGGCGAGCACCAGGGCGGCGTCGCCGGCGGTGTCCAACGGGGCGCTGCGCCGCCGCAGGTGGCCCGAGAACGCCGCCGGCGCAGGCGAACCCGGATCGGGGGCCGGCGGCGGCGGCGCCTGATAGTAGCCGGCGGGAGGGCGGCGGAGAACATCTTCGATCGTCATGCCGAGGTCACCAACCTGAAATATTCGCCGTGGGCGGTCATGAGGTCGTCGTGTCGGCCCCGCTCGGCCACCTGTCCGGCGCGCAGGACGATGATCTCGTCGGAGTCACGGACGGTGGAGAGCCGGTGCGCGATGATCAGGCAGGCGCAGCCGCGGCGGCGCAGGTTGTCGTCCACCCGTTGTTCGGTCTCACCATCCAGAGCGCTGGTGGCCTCGTCCATGATCAGCACCGTCGGCCGGTGCACCAGCGCCCGGGCAATCGCCAGCCGTTGTCGTTGCCCGCCGCTGAAGTTGGCCCCACCCTCCCGGACGGAGCTGTCGATTCCGCCCGGCCGGCGGGCGATCACGTCGTAGATGTCCGCGTCCCGCAGGGCTGCAATCACCGCGTCCTCCGGAACCGTGTCGTCCCAGAGGGTCAGGTTGTCCCGAATGGTTCCTTCGAACAGGAAGACGTCCTGCTCCACGAAGACCACCGACTTGGCCAGCTGGATCCGGCCGAAGCTGTCCCGCTCGGCGCCGTCGAAAAGGATCCGGCCGGATCGGGCCCGGTAGGTGCCGGCGACGATCCGCCCGACCGTCGACTTGCCGCTCCCCGAGTCACCAACCAGCGCCGTCCTTCGCCCCGGCTGCAGGGAGAACGACAGATCCGTCAGGACCGGGGCCGACAGCGGGCCGTACCCGAACGTCAGGTTCTCCACCTTGACGTGCCCGGTGAGCAGATGCCGCTCGGAATCGGTCGGATCTTCCGCCCTGGTGAACACCGGGTCGACGTCGTTACCCATCACGTCGCGGATCCGATCGACGTCGGCAGTGATGTCCTGCAACCGTTCTCCGAGATTTGTCAGCTGGGTCACCGGCCGGCTCAGGTTGATCACCAGCGCCTGGAAGGCCACCAGCAGGCCCACGCTGATCGCGCCGTCCATCGCCTTGAGGCCGCCGATGAGCAGGATCAGTCCGCTGTTCACAGTCGCCAACGCGGGCGGCACCGCGGTCAGCAGGATCGTCGGCACACCCAATTGCTGCTCGAGATTGGCCACCTTGGCCTGGAAACCGCCCCAGCGGCGAAATGCCTGCAGCTCGGTGCCTGAGGCCTTCACCGTTTCGATCAGGCGCAGGGTGTTGATGGTCGCCGCCGACAGCTTGCCGCGGTCGGCGCGCAACCGGGCCACCGAATCGGTCCGCAGCCGGGCCACCCAACGCAGCACCAGCACGTTCAGGGCGACGATCAACACCCCGATCAGGCTGAGCACCACGTCCTGGGTCAGCATCACAGCGGCGTAGAACACGACCAGCAGGAGGCTGACGAAGGTGGTGGCGACGTCGCGGGAGAGAAGGTCGGCGACCATGTTGTTGGCCCTGACGCGGCGGCTCAGTTCGGCGGGCTGCCGTTGCAGGAAGAACTCGACAGGCAGTCGAAGCAGGTGTTTGAAAAAGGCCGGAGTGGAGGTGACCGACAGCTTTGTGTACAAGGTGATGAAGCTGCGCTGCTGGATTTCGGTGAGGACAAAAAGCGCCACGGCGGTGAACACCATTGCCACGATGAGCGGCGTGAGTGAACTGTTGCCGCCGGTCAGGAAGAGGTCGATGAAGATCCGGGTGTACGCGGGGGTGACGATCCCCGGCACCACCAGGAGCAGGCTGGCCATCAGCGCCATGATCAGCAGACCGCCGCTGCGCCCCCACCGCGAGCGCAGCGAGGAGAACAACGATTCCCGGTGACCACCGGCGCGAAACTCCGGGGTGCGCTCGAAGGTCAGCACCACGCCGGTGTAGCCGCCGTCGAACTCCTCCAGGTCCATCCTGCGCGGCCCGCTGGCCGGGTCGTTGACGAAAACGACCGTCCGGCCGAACCTTTCGCGGATCCCCTCGACGACGAGGAAATGCTGGAAGGCCCAGAAGATGATCGTGGGGTGCGGCAGCGCCGCAAGGGCGTCGAGTTCCATCCGGAACCCGCGCCCGGCCAGGCCGTAGCGCCGGGCCGCCTGGACGATGCTCTTGGCGCTGGCCCCGTCCCGCGACACGCCGCAGACCACCCGGAGCTCCTCCAGTGGCACTATCCGGCCGTGGTGCGCCAGGATGATCCCGAGCGCTGCGGCCCCGCACTCCACCGCCTCCATCTGGATGACAGTAGGTGTGCGGACCCGCCGTGACCGGCCCGCCCGAACCGGCAGATCCGTTGGTGCTGTTGGCTTGTCGGGCCTGCCCGGGGATGACGATCGGGACGCGGCGGCCGCCGGAGCCGGAGTCCCAGCCGGGGTCATGACGCGCCACCGAACACGTAGTCGATCGGGCGGAAGCTGCCCAGCTGGAAGGCAGCAGTCACGCCGGTCTGAAAGGTCAATGGGAAAGGCGGCCCGCTGGGCGAGGTCCAGGCATACCCCGAAGGAGTCGCCGGGTCCGGGTCCAGGTGCACCGTGACGAGCGAGACGGCAGCGCCGGCCGTCAGTGTCTTCACGGTCGACTCGTCGTAGATGACCGCGGACAGCCCGGTCGCCGTCACCGGGAACGGCGAGATCTCCGCCACCGTCCCCTTGAGCAGCCCGAACCTGCGGCTCGGGGCTGAGGAGACGGTCATCTCGACCGCGGTGCCGACCGCGATCCCGCCCCGGTCCGCCGGGACCAGCACCATCGCGGACAGCGCCGCACCGTCGGCTGTGCCATCCGCACCACGCGTCAGAACCGTCGACCCTTCGACGACATCCGGGTCCCGCTCCAGGATCGCTATGGGGTCGGCCGCCGAGATTGCCGATCCAAGTCCGTAGTCGGCCGACATCACGGTGCCGCCGGCAGCGGCAGTCACGCGGTGCTCCGCTCCGGCCTTGGTCACGGTCGCGACCAATCCATCGGTTGGGACGTGTTCGCCCGACCGGACGAAGACACCCGAGATGACGCCGGAGAACCCCGCCTCCACCCGGAGCACACCGCCCGCCCGCGACAGCACGCCGATTCCGCCGATGCTCCGGGGTAGCGATCCGAGAAACGCCCACAACCCGGCCGTCACGATCAGCAGTAGCGCCACGAACAGCACGATCCACGACCTCGGGTTGGCCAGGCTGATGGCGGTGTCGAGATCATCGGGGTCGTGCGCCTCCCGCATCGCCTTGAAGCGGAACTCCACGACTCAAGCACCCCGCCCAGTTGGATCCCACTGGATCAGGTACTGCGGGGTGTGTCCGGCCGGCAGCGATCCGAGCACGAACTCCCCGACGCTTCCCTCCGCCATCTGGTCCCGTCCGGTGGCCTCGGCGAAGGACTGCGCATCGCCGGACCCGATCGCGGTCGGGGCCAGACCCATGTCGGTGGCCACCAGGTAGAAGTTGTTCAAGAGCACGCCGACGTGCTTGAGAACCAGGGCGTAGGCGATGGTCTCGTACTTCCACATCAGCCGGCCGAATCTGGCGGACACGATCAGCATGAGCTGCGGCGGGGCGTCCATCAATGCCGCCGTCTGGCCGGCTGTCAGCATGTCCCGGGCCGGTCCGTCGAGTTCGGCCACCCGCACCATCCGGTGTTCGCGACCCTGGTAGTGCCACAGCCCCGGCGACACCCCTGCGCAGTTCCTGACCAGCACATAGGTCTCGAGCTCGTGGACCGATCCGCCTGCCGGGTAGGGCCGGTCCAGCAGCACGTCGACGCCGTCTGCGGTCGGCACCAGTGCCCTGGTCCGCGCGGTCCGGTAGAGGAATTCACCGAGTTGTGCCAGGTCAATGGGGTGTTCGTCGTCGTGCTTGCGCAGCGACCGGCGGCGTTCCATCACCGCGACGAGCGCCGAGCCCGACCTGGCCACCTCGGCGAGGTCCGGCACCGGCAGGTCCAGCGTCGGCCCGGCGTACGGCTCCGGGATCGGCTCGAGCTTGTCGAAACGGTCGCGACCCGGATACGTTGCGCCCCAACCGGTCACGATCCGTTGATTGCGGCTACGGGAGTGCAGCCACCAGTCGAAGGGATTCCACTGCGCAGCAGAGCCCTCCGGCTCCGGCTCGCCGTCGGCTTTCCGCTGGTCGATCGCGGCGGCCCTGGCCAGGTGCTCGAGCGCCGCCCTGACCGCCGATCCCGGGAGAGCCGGCACCAATTTCGCGATCTCAGTCCAACTGATCCAGTCGCGCAGATGGGCGAGCATCTCCACCGCGGCCGGCCCAAGTTCAACAGTCAGGTGGCTGGCCGGATTGCTTGCTACCAGTGCACAGTCGACCGCCTGGACTACGGTGAACCGCGAGAGCCGTTGCCGCGCGGTCGGATCGAAAGCCGGCGGCTTCTCGCTCGGGCCGGACCCGATGGGGCGGAAGGCACAGACCAATTCACCGGCGAGGGTCAGACTGCGCTGCACCATCCCGGTGGAATCCAGTCGGCGCAGATTGTCCACCCAGCGGAAGAGACCGGCCGGGCCACCGGCGGCCAGCGCCTGCGCCTGCAGTTCGTCTTCGGCGAGCGGCTCGGCTTGCAGGCGGCACAACACCCGTGCCGTCCAGACAGACGGTCGGCCGATTCCCGCGGTGATTCCGTTGCGGGTCAGTCTGGCTTCGCCGTCGTCGGTCACGATCACCTGCGTGCCGCGGGACAACTGCACCAGCTTGACCAGCGCGGTCACTCCCCCGCCGGCCGAAGCCCTTGCGTCGACAGCTATCTCGGTCATGTCCTGCCCTTCAGAAGAAGACGCTGATCGGATTGAGGTCACCGAAGGCACTGGGGCGCGGGAGATCCCCGTTCTGCACCGGGTGCTCGTACAGCCGGCCGGGGCCGAGCCGCCGCCAGAAGTGCCGCAGGCCAGGGACCATCACCTTGGCGACCCGTAACTCGATGTCGGGCCGGGACTGGTCGACGGCGAGTACCTCGAATCCCGCCGCCCGGCAACGCTGGACTCCCAGTTCGACGTACTCACCTACGTTCTCCAGGTGCGGAACCGGGTAGTCGGCCACGGTGCGGACCGGGGCCTTCGACGGAGCGAGCCACGGCTGGTTCTCGAGCCGGACCTGCTGCCACCAGGCGAGGGTTTCCGGGTCCTGCCCGACATAGATCGCATTCCCGGCGCCGTCCCGCTCCCGGACCGACGGCAGGAACTGGTTCGCCTCGGTGAGCGCCCGCAGGGCCGCCAGTTTCGGGTCGAAGTGTGCGCCGAACGCGACGATGATGTCCTCGACCGGATGGTCCTCCCGTCGGGACAGCGCGGCGAACACCGGGATGCCGAGATCAGTGGTCAGGTCCAGCATCCAGAGGCTGCGATTCATGCTCCGGTAGTAGGCCAGGAGTTCGTCGACGTAGGGGTCGGCGAGGGCCGCCAGGTCTACTCCCGGCAGATTGAGCCGGTTGTACCACCAGATCCCGACGGCATCCCGTTCGACGACCTCGAGGAATCCCTGCAGGATCGCCTCGGCCAGGGTGTTGCCGGCGGCGTTGCCGTTGCCGTCGCTGTACGCGAAGAAATGGTCGGTGGCATCCGGGTGACCGAACCAGACGTAGGAGGACGGCACGCTGACCGGCTCCGCGTTCGACAGCGACCACGCTGTCGTCCAGTCGATCGACAGCGAATCGTCGAACGGGTTGGGCACCCGGTGCAGCTGATTTGCCGGGTCGGCGTTCACCCGCTTGCGGTCGGCGAACTGCTCCGGCGCGAACATCATCAGCTCGTTGGGCCTCAGGTACCGGGTGTCCAGCTGGTCGGCCCTTGCCCGGATGGTCGGCCTGTCCTCCGTCCAGACTCCCGAGAACCGTTCCACCGCTTCGCAGATGCCGCTGACCTTCGCCTGGATGTCGGTACGGCCCTTGCCGCCGCTGTGACCGCGCAGGTTCTTCTTGAGTACGGCCATGTTGTTGCGCACCATCGCGAAGTTGTGACCTGCGCTGTAGCTGTGGGCCAAGCCGCGTTCGTCGTCGGGGAGCTTTTCCAGCCAGGTCACCGCCCCGCTGATCCTGGAGACGTGCTTGGACAGCCGGGCGTAGGTCTGCTCCGGTGCCATCGTCCGGAACCCGCCGTCGGCGGTCAAGGCGACCGCGCTGACCTCCAGCGCGAGCTCCGGGTCCGTGTGCATCACCTTCGGGTCGCCGCAGACTCCGCACTGCGGCAGCCGGACGACCCGGTGCTCCCTGGTCTGGAAGCTGTCCGTCTCCAGGGTGATGATCTTCTCCGCAAGCTGGGTCGATTCGCCGGTGGCCAGGAGCCGCACCACCGCAGAGGCCGCGAGCGATTCAAGGGCGCCGCGGGTACAGGGCAGACCTGCCACGGTCAGCACTGCGTGCCCCTCCAGGCCGCTGAACCGGCGCAGGTACTGCTCGACCATCCGATTGGAGTCCATCCGCTCGGCCAGACACTGCCAGCAGGCGGTCTGCCCCGGCTCGAACACCGGACCCAGCCAGCCCGCGCTGCCGGCCGGCTTGACCAGCATCCAGGACCGGCCACGGGCGATCATGTCCCGGTTCAACTCTGCCAGGGCCGGGTTGAGGTAGTCGTCCACGACCACGACCGTCAGGCGGATCTCCTTGGCCCCAGCCTCGCTGGCCCCAGCCTCGTTGGCACCAGCCTCTTTGGCACCAGCCTCATGCGCCACGCCCATCCTGACCGTGACCCCGTTCTCGGTGAGCACCCTGGCCATCCCGATGGGGTCAACGGATCCCAGCGAGAGGATCTCGACCGCCGAGTTCTCGAGCCGGTCGGCCGCTGCAGTGGCGTCGATGGCGGCGGCATCGAAAAAGGCCGTCTGCTCGGCGGAGAACGTCGAAACCCCGGAGGCCAACAGGCCGGCGCGTTGGAACTTGCGGACGGCGCCGAGAATCGCCGGCAGCGGTTGGCTGGTCGCCAGCTTCCCGGCCACCTCGGCCAGGGTGTGCGTGCCGTCCAACAGCGGCATCACCGCCTGCTCGGCGGGACCGCCGATCATGAAGGAATCGTTCTCGGTGAGCAGGAAGACCTTCTCGTCAGCGGTGACGACAGGGACCAGATGGGCCTTGAGTCGGGGACGGTCCATGGGGCAGCCTTTCGATGGGCGCGCGGCAGCGACAGCGAATGTTGAAGGTTCAAAGGTGAACGCGACTGCCGGGGGCCCGCCGGACCGCCTTGGCGGCCAGGCCGGGACCCGGCAGGGTGAGGCGGGGACTCAGACGCGCTGTCGGTCGCGGACGAGGAGCACCGCGCCGATCAGGGCCACCGCCCCGATGGCCGTGAAGACGATTGCGGAGGTGCTGTTCGCCGGGGTGGCGGTGCTGTCGACGATGGCGAAGAACGTGCAGATGGCCACCGCGATGCAGAAGAATATTCCCCAGAAGATCCGGACGTGGCGGTTCATCCCGGGCTCCTAGATTTCACGACGACGGCGCAGGCCGATGGCGCCGGCGGCCAGCACCACACCGACCACCAGGAAAATCACGGCGGTCTGGGTGGCGGCGGGCGATTTCGAAGCGTTGACCACTGCCAGGAAGGCGGCGATCGCCGTTCCGATCAGGCAGAAGATCAGGAAGAAGCGTTGGACGTGAGGGTTCATCGGGGCCTCCAGGTGGCGGGTTCGTCTCGGATGGGTTGGTCTGGGCCGGGTTGGTCCGGGCCGGGTTGGTCCGGGCCGGGTTGGTCTGGGCCGGGTTGGTCTGGGCCGGGTTGGTCTGGGGGGGAGTCCCTGGTGAAATCGGGATAGTCGGCAGCCAGTCCGGCGTAGTCCAGATCGTCGTCGACTTCTGCGACATCGGATTCACCGGCAAATTCGTGGAACTCGGCTGCTGCACAGGCACTCTCGGCCATTCGCCGCTGACTCGACCGCGGTTGACCGATCACTTCGCAGGCCCGGCGGTCCGAAACACCGAACTTGGCCTGCAGGGCTCTGACGATGCTGGAGCGAAGCCGGGGACCCAGGACGTCGACGGACAACGCCTGCCGGAGCATCAGTATGTCGAGCGACTGGTTGGCGACCAGGCTGGTCAGGTCCCGGTTCTCCTTCTCGAGCTCCCGCAACCGGCGGGCATCCTCGGCCTTGATGCCGCCGTAGTGGGCCCGCCACCGGTGGAACGTGGCCTCCGACACCCCGATCGCGTCGATCACCGCCGTCACCGCGTATCCGCGGGTCAGTAACTCGTCCGCATGCTGCAGCAGGGCAACTATCTGGGCGGGCGTGCGTCGCCGACGGCCGATCTTCGCCTCGTCCGCCAACCGGACCGTCGGAACCGCGGTCACGTCGGATCCTGCGCGTCGGGGGGAGCGCTCATGCCCGCCATCGGATTCCGCGGCTCCAGCCAGACCGTCGGCAGGCCGGCGCTGGACAGCGTCCGGATCAGGCCGGCGACACCAGCACGCTCTGGTGCCCCGTCCAATCCGGGGGCGGTTTCCGGTGGCCGGTCGAGCAATCGCTCGACGGCGGCGACCTCCGCCGGGCTCAACGAAACACAGGCTCCGGTGGCCGGGTCGACGGCCCTGACGGCCGCGCCGACCTGCACCAGGATGGGCAACCCGGTTGGGTCAGGGAGCCCGGTGGACCCTCCTCCGATCAGGGACGGTCCGGCCAGGCGGCCGCCGAACCCCGACACGCGACCCGGGTCGAGACCTTCGATACGGATGGACCGAATCGCAGCAGCCGCCTCGAAGTACCTCGGCAACCATGACCGTTCGGCAATCGCGTCAAGACGATCGATGCCCTGGAGGACCTTTCGCAGGGCAACGGCATCGGAGGGGCCATCCCGCTGCGCTGCGATCCAGCCCGTGTTGATCGTGCCCAGGTCCTCCCAGGCCCATCCCAACGTCGATCCAAAGGGCGATGTGCTCACCGAACCGTCCGAACCGACGAAAAGCCGATGATCCGGCCCGGTTCGGTCGGTCGACGCGCCCAGTGCGGCCACATTGGCCATCACCACCAGCGGGTGCGTGACGTGGTTTGCGAATACCCCCGTGGCCCAGGCGACGTCGCAATCGCGCAGGAATGCGCTGAAGTCGTGCTCGTCGAGCAGGATCAGCGCGGTCGGGGCATCGAGGCTGATGAACTCCGCCAGGCCGTATGGCGTGTGCCGGAGCCGGAATCCGTCGGCGAAGACCACCTCCGCGGCCGGTTCGGAGAAGGTTCCCGTATAGGTCGTCGACCACCCGGCCGCCGGGACTGCCTTGGCGTCACGATGGACCAGCGCGGTCCGCCGGTCGACGACGCCTGTGGACAGGAGCAGCGGAGTCCACTCGTCGGTTTCCACCACCACTGTCCGGACGGTCGGGCCGTTCGCGGACAGGTCCGGGTAAGGGTTCTGCGCGGGCGGCGGCGACATCGCGATCCGGGCGCCGGAGACCCACTCGGTGACGATCCGTTCGGTGTCACGCACGTCAGTGGACCCTTTCGGCTGAAAGCTGCTGCGGCCCTGGCAGATCGGGCGACAGCACCATTCAGGCACGGCGGGTGCACCCCCGGCGGTTCCTGTCCTAACCCGGCCACCGGCAGTGCGGTGCCGGGACTTCACGCAGTCCGAGCGCGGCCAGCCGGGTCCCGTTGACGAGCCCGCTTCGCGGATTCACGTGTCCTATTGATGACAGATCTATCGCTGGGCTCGTTTCCCCGTCATCGTTTGCCGCAGGGACGGACCACCTCCGGTCCGTACGGTTGGTGAAGGAGCACAAAACAGATGCGCATCCAGACGAGCCCCACCCGGAATTTGACCGCTCCCGCCCGCGGCCGGCGCACGGTTCTGCGTGCTGTTCTGGTCAACCTGTCGGCCACCGCCCTCGCCGCGGCGGTGATGGTGACGAACGGCGGTGCGGCCGCCGCAACCGGGTCGACCGAAGCAGGACCTCTCCAGCCCGTTACCGCCCGGGCCCCGATCTCGGGCCCGGGCCTCTTCCAGCACCCCATCCACCGGATGTGCTGGATCTGCATCGGCTGACTCAGAGCCAGCCCATCTGGGTTGCTTTCACGCCGGCCTCGAACCGGCTGGACGCCCCCAACAGGTCCAGCACCGCCGCCACCCGGCGTCTGATCGTCCGCGCGGAAACATTCAGTTGCTTGGCGGCGACCCCGTCGGTCACCCCCGTCTTGAGGATCTCCAGGATCTCGCGCATCAACGTCTCGTCCAGCGAATCCTCGGGCCCGACCCCCACCGAATGGGCGTCACGCCAAATGTTTGCGAACTGTTCGCAGAA
>JBBRDH010000025.1:0-43992 GCA_038204125.1 Mycobacteriales bacterium | reverse complement strand
GAAACAACCGAGGGTCAGTCTGCTGCAAGATTCGCCCTCAACCAGCGCTACCGCGGGGGCTTCTCACCGCAGACCGGCTTCGCGGGGGAGGTAATCCCGGCTCGCAGTTGTCGGACTCTTCTGTCAGAGTTCGGGAAAGTTTCGGTCGATCCACCCGGCACCGACCGGCCCGCGACTGCGCGGTCCGGCTTTCTTCACAAGGAGGACAATTGCGAACTAGTTCGATCATCCGCGCCGTCGCCGTCGGTTCAGTGGCGGCGCTCCTGCTGACCAGCTGTGCCAAGAGCTCGACCAGTACCACCCCGGCGTCCGCAAGCTCGGGCAGCGCCAACGGCAGTGCCAGTGCCAGCGGCGGTGGAGGTAGCGGCAAGACCCTGGTCATCTCCAGCGATCTACCGCTGCAGGGCACGGCGGGCTCCCAGTCGGAATCGACCAACAACCTGATCAAGCTCTACCTGGAACAGGTGGGCAACAAGGCCGGCAGTTACAACATCACGTTCAAGCCCTACGACGACTCCACCGCGGCGAAGGGCGCCTGGGACGACGCCGCCTGCGCGAAGAACGCCACCGACCACGTCGCCAACAAGGACGAGGTGGCCGTGATGGGCACCTTCAACTCCGGTTGCGCGAAGATCGAACTGCCGGTGCTGAACCAGGACAACACCGGCCCGATGCTGATGGTCTCGCACGCCAACACCAACCCCGGCCTGACCAAGCCGTGGAATACCGGCGAGCCGGACAAGTACTACCCGAAGGGCAAGCGGAACTACGCCCGCGTCGTCACCACCGATGACTACCAGGGCACCGCCGCCGCCGCCTTCGCCTCAGGTGACCTCAAGGTCAAGAAGTGCTTCGTACTCAACGACAACCAGACCTATGGTCTGGGCGTCGCCAAGGCCTTCGCCGATGCGGCCAAGAAGAACGGCATCGAGGTCGTTGCCGAACAATCATGGGATGCCAAGCAGCCGAGCTACACCGCCCTGTTCCAGGCCGCGAAGAGCAAGGGTGCGGATTGCGTCTACCTGGGCGGAATCTACGACAACAACGGTGGCCAGCTGATCAAGGACAAGGTGGCCGTTCTCGGCGACAACTCCACGGTCAAGATGATGGGCCCGGACGGCTTCACCGGTTACCCGGACCTGCTCAAGCTCAAGCAGTCCGAGGGCATGTACCTGACCTTCGCCGGACTGACCACCGACCAGCTCGTCGCCGCCGGCGGACCGCCGCAGAAGCTGATCGACGCATACAAGGCGAAGTACGGCGCGGCCCCCATCGGCAGCTACCCGCTGTACGGAGTCGCCGGAATCCAGGTCATCCTGGCGGCCATCGCCAAGTCGGACGGCACCCGCAAGGGTGTCAACGATGCGGTGTTCTCCGGCTCGGGCATCACCATCCCGAAGGCGGAGTCGGTGACCGGGAAGGACATCTCGATCGATCCGAAGACCGGCGACACGAGCGCCAGGGACATCACCGTCGAACTCGTCACCGGCGGCAAGGAGACCTTCAAGAAGGCCCAAGCCGTCAGCTGATCCACCCCGGGTGCCTGGGTCGCCTGCCGTTAGGCTGCGACCCAGGCATCTGGTGTACCCGTCCAGGCACTTCCCCCTCAACACGCGGTTCAGCCAATTGCTGGTCCAGCCAGACCGCGGCCGATCGATCCGGCCCACTGAGGTCTCCGGGCGATCCTCAGCCAGGAAGGGTTTCTTTCCATCATGACGACTCTTGCGATCGGTGGGACCCGCCGTAAGGCGAAAATTCGACTGGGCCAGAAGGTCGAGCAGAGCCTCGGGCTGGGTATTCTGGTGCTCGCCGTCATCTGGGTGCTGTGGAACGCCGTCTCCGATTTCCCATCGTTTTTCGCCTCGCTGCTGGTCGGCGTACAGAACGGTCTGCTCTACGCCTTGATCGCACTGGGCTACACGATGGTTTACGGAATCATCGAACTGATCAACTTCGCGCACGGCGACCTGTTCATGCTCTCGACGATCGTCGCCGCCAATGTCATGGTCCGTATTTTTGGGGTCACCGACCTGACCGCGGCGACCATTCTGCCGCTCGTCATCACCCTTGCCGTCGCCCTGGCGTTCGGCGCCTTCCTCCACGTTTCCGCGGAATTTCTGGCCTATCGACGATTGCGTTCGGCGCCAAAGCTCGCCCCGTTGATGACCGCGGTCGGGCTGAGCTTCATCTTCCGCGGGATCGCGCAGCAGGACTACGTCAACGGCTCGGCGCAGAAGAACTGGGACATCACCTGGGGTGGGCCGATCGTCTCCGGTACCTATCTCTACAAGCTGCTGATGGTGCTCGTCGTCACCGTCCCGCTGCTCCTGGCAATGACGTACATCGTCACGAAGACCAAGCGGGGCAAGGCGATGCGGGCCGTCGCGCAGGACCAGGACGGTGCCCGGTTGATGGGCATCAACGTCAACGGCACCATTTCCTTCACCTTCGCCCTGGGCGGGGCGCTGGCCGGTGCGGCCGGGGTGCTGTATTTCCTGGTGCAGACCCAGACCTATTACGACACCGGCACCCAACTCGGCCTCATTGCCTTCACCGCCGCGGTGCTCGGCGGTATCGGCAATCTGACCGGCGCAGTCGTCGGCGGACTGATCATCGGCGTCGTCCAGGGCATCAACGAGGGCGGCGCCCACGGGCTCGGCCAGAGTTGGTCGCAGTCCGTGGTTTTCATCATCCTGATCATCTTCATGGTCTTCAAACCCGAGGGCCTGTTCGGTCGCCGCACGACGGAAAAGGTGTAGCGCATGAGCTCGCCAATCGGTTCAGGATCGGCGCCGGCCGGATCTGCAGCCCGCCCCGGAATGTCCGCCAGGAAACCGCAGCCGGACCGTCAACGGGTGGGGATCGGCCATTTCCGTTGGCCCATCGGATATGTCCTCGTGATCATCGGACTGTTCCTGCTCTACAAGGTATTGCTGCCCAATCTGGACGCGGGCATCGCGTCGAGCGTGAGCAGCTGGCTGCCCGTCGCGACGATCAACGAGTGCCTCATGTGGGCGATCATGGCGCTCGGCCTGAACGTCGTGGTTGGTTATGCCGGGCTGCTGGATCTCGGATATGTGGCGTTCTGGGCGCTGGGCGGGTACACCGCCGGCTGGTTGATGGCTGCGCCGTTCAACTGGACCTGGGATCTGCACGTCCTGACCAGCGTCCCGAACAGCCGGGCCGGCACCCACATCAACTTCTGGTTCGTCATCATCATCGCCGGTGTGCTCTGCGCCATCCTGGGCCTGCTCATCGGTGCGCCGACACTGCGACTGCGCGGCGACTACCTGGCCCTGGTCACCCTCGGCTTCGGTGAGGTGATCACCCAGTTCTTCAAGAACAGCAACAACATCGCCGGCCTCAACGTGGCCGGTGGGGACGCCGGGATATCGATCATCGACCCCATCGGTACCGGGCCGTTCGGTCTGATCCAAGGCGTGAGTCCCGGGCTGACGACCGCCTCCGCCGACGACAACATCGTCAAGATCCTGGTACTCGGAGTGCTGGTCGGCGCCTGCCTGTTCATCTCGCTGCGCATCCGCGAAGGGCGCCTCGGCCGCGCCTGGCTCGCCATCCGGGAGGACGAACTGGCCGCCAGCATGATGGGCGTGCCGCTGGTCAGGTCCAAGCTTTCGGCCTACGCCGTCGGCGCCTTCTTCGGCGGTATCGGCGGGGTGGCCAACGCGGCCGGGGTCACCGGCGCGGTGTCACCGTCAGGCTTCGACTTCGGCAAGTCGGTGCTGGTGCTGCTGATGGTGGTGCTCGGTGGGATGGGCAACGTCTGGGGCGTCACGGTCGGGGCGTTCCTGCTGGCCTGGCTCAACAGCAACGGGCTCAAGCAGGTGGGTGTGCAGCTGGACTCCTGGTTCGGCACGAGCCTGGAGAGCACGCTCCCGCGCTACAACTTCGTGATCCTCGGCGTCCTGCTGGTGTTGATGATGCTGTTCCGGCGAGAAGGCCTCATACCGGAGAAACGGACGAAGGCGCTGATGTCGACGCCGAACCGCTCGGAGATGGAATCACTGGGCGCCGAGATCTCCGAAGCCGAACAGGAAACCGAGGCCTTCGTTCACGCCGACTCTGTTGGTGATGCCGAGATCGCCGCCGCCGCAGGGGATGTCACCCCCGGCCTGAGCAGGGAGACGCACTCATGACGCAGGCACCGGTGCGGCCGGACCAGGCCGAGCTCTCGGACCCGATCTCCGCCAACGTGCTGTACGCCGATCACATCACCATCAAGTTCGGCGGCCTGGTCGCCGTCAACGACGTGTCGTTCGCGATCCCGGCCCGCTCGGTGGTCAGCCTGATCGGCCCGAACGGCGCCGGCAAGACCACCTTCTTCAACGTCATCACCGGGCTGTACGAGCCGACCGAGGGCTCGGTCTTCCTGGACGGCGACGACGTCACCGCCGTCAAGCCGCACAAGCGGGCGGCGCTGGGCATGGCCCGGACGTTCCAGAACATCCGGCTGTTCAACCTGATGACCGCCGAAGAAAACGTCATGGTGGCGATGCACTCGCACCTGAAGGCCGGGATCCTGTCCACCGTGTTCCGGATGCCGGCGCAGCGTCGGGAGGAGCGTGAGGCCAGGGACAACGCCCGGGAGCTTCTCGAATTCGTCGGTATCGGCAAAGTCGAGGGCGAACTGGCCCGGAATCTCTCCTACGGCGACCAGCGGCGGCTGGAAGTCGCCCGTGCGCTCGCCCTGCGGCCCCGCGTCCTGCTGCTCGACGAGCCGACGGCCGGGATGAACCCACAGGAGTCCGCGACGTTCGTCGAGTTCGTCTACCGGGTCCGAGATGAGAAGGACCTGTCGGTACTGCTCATCGAGCACGACATGAGCGTCATCATGAAGGTCAGCGAGCGGATCACCGTGCTGGACCGCGGCAACCTGATCGCCGAGGGCACGCCGGATGACATCCGCAACAACCAGACCGTGATCGAGGCCTACCTGGGCAAGACCGGTACCCGCGAGGGGAAGAGGAAGAAGAAATGACGGCGACCGTCAGCACCGGGTCCGCACCCGCGTTCGACCCGGCCGGGCGGGGCGCCGGCAAGGAAGTCGTGCTGGAGGTCAAGAACCTCTTCGTCAACTACGGCAACATCGCGGCGGTCAAAGACCTGAGCCTGACCGTCTACCAGGGCGAGATCGTCACCCTGATCGGCTCGAACGGCGCCGGGAAGTCCACCACCCTGCGAACGATCTCTGGCCTGCTCAAACCGCGATCCGGTGACGTGGTCTTCAAGGGCAGACGGATCAACGGCGTGCCGGGCCACGACGTGGTGAAACTCGGCATCTGCCAGTCGCCGGAGGGCCGCAAGATCTTCCAGCGGATGACGGTGTCCGAGAACCTCGACCTCGGTGCATTCACCCGCGACGACACCGCGCAGATCGCCCAGGATCGGGAGCGGGTCCTGGAGCTGTTCCCGCGGTTGCGGGAACGGATCAGCCAGAAGGCGGGCACCATGTCCGGCGGCGAGCAGCAGATGCTCGCCGTGGCCAGGGCCCTGCTCGGCAACCCCTCGCTGCTGCTGCTGGACGAGCCGTCGATGGGCCTGGCGCCGGTGCTGGTGGACCTGATCTTCGAGACGATCGAGACCATCCGCAGCCAGGGAGTCACCGTGCTGCTGGTCGAGCAGAACGCCCTCGCCGCGCTCGAGATCGCTGACTACGCCTACGTTCTCGAGTCCGGCCACCTCAATATGCAGGGCCCGGCCGAGCAGCTGCTGGACGACGACTCGGTGGCCGCCGCCTACCTCGGCGGCTGACCGGCGGTCACGCGGCCGTGCTGGTGTCGGTGCGGCCGGGAGGCGGTTCGCCCCGATCAGCCGCGGCGGCGATCAAGGGATTTGCAAACGGCCCTATCGGGTGCCCGCCACCACGATCGCCGTCGAGGGGATACAGATGGATCCCTCGTGCAGAAACTGCTGCGCGAGTCCCAGTACCTCCGTCCGAACCCGGTCCCGGGTCGACCCATCGGCTCGGGCCAGACCGGCGACGACGGGGGCGGCGATGTCGTTCATGAACTCCCAGTACTGCGCCGCCGTGTCGGCGATCAGGTCACCCGACACTTCTTCCTCGGTGATGTGATGCAGGCCGGCCCCGGAGAACACGTCGCGGATGAATCCCGGGGTCGCGCAACGGAACAGGCCGGGCGCGTCCGGCGGTGGGGCGGGCAACGGCACATGCCGGGCGATCGTGTTCATGACCGTCGTCGCCCAAGGGTTTTTTGCCGACTCACCCCAGACCGCGACGCTCACCCGTCCACCCGCCTTCGTCACCCGCGTGAACTCGCGTGCAGCGGCGACGATGTCGGGAAAGAACATGAACCCGAACCGGCACAGCACGGCGTCGAAGCCGGCGTCCGGGAAGGGCAGCGCACCCGCCTCGCAGATCCTGGTCTCGACGTTGACCAAACCGCGGCGGGCTGCGTTTTCGGTGGCAACAGCCAGCATTCCCTCGGCCAGGTCGGTCACCACAACCCGGCCCTGAGGCACCTGGGCCGCGGCGGTGAGCCCTGGCTCACCGGTGCCGGAGGCGACGTCGAGGACGTAGGAGGCCGCACCCAAGTTGGCATGCCGGATCATCATGCGGCCATACGGGTGCAGCCACGCCAGGACCAGTTCGTCCCATTTCCGCCAGCCGCTGGAGAACCGATCCCAGGTGTCCCGCTGCCCATCCCGGATTCGGTCCAGGCTCGATGACTTGACTGGTTGCATGTCCATGCTGGTTCGCTCCAGGTCGAGATGACGTCTGCGCGGGGGAGTCCCCGGTCAGCATTCCCGGCCACCCTCACTCTCGCCACCTGACCCGGTCCCGGAATGATCGGGTCAGGACCGCCCGACGCGGATAATGCGGACGGCGGCGGCGAGAAAGACCGGATCGTGGGAGGCGGCCAGCACAGCGGTGCCCGACTCGACCCTGTGCTGCACAGCGGCCACCACCAGCCGGGCCGACGCCTCGTCCTGCTGGGAGGTCGGCTCGTCGAGCAGCATCAAGGCCGCACCGGAGGCCAGGCACTTGGCGACGGCCACCCGTTGCCGCTCACCGCCGGACAGCAGCCGCACGGGCTGATCGAGAAGCGGTGACAGACCCAGCTCGGCGGCGATGCCGGCCACATCGACCTCCCGAGCACCGGCCGCACGCAAGTTCACCGGAGGCACATCCCCCGCCCGCGCATCGACCGCACGCACATCGACCGCACGCGCATCGACCGCCCGCGCATCGATCCGGTGGCCGGCAGGAGCGCCGCCGGAGCGTAGGGCGGCCGCGAACCGGAGGTTCTCCGCGACGGTCAGCGCCTCGGCCAGGATGGTGTTCTGCAGCGCCACCGCGACGTGCCGCCGGCGCAGTTCGGCCCTGTCACCGCGGTGCAGCGGCTGCCAGCGGGTGCCGGCGACCGACACCAGGCCGGCGCTCGGGTCGGACAGGCCGGCGGCAAGGGACAGGATGGTGGACTTGCCCGATCCGGACGGCCCGGCCAACGCCGCCAGCTCGCCGCGCCGGAGCACCAGGTCGAAGTCGGTGAGCACAGTCCGGTCGCCGAACCGGACGCTCACCCGGTCGAACACCAGCGGCAGTGTTCGGCCGTCAGCTGCTTCGGGCGCCCCGGGCAGCACGGCGACCTGCCCGGGAACCGGAAAGTCTGGCAACGCCCCCGCCGGCCCGGCCGGGGAAGCGGCCGCGAGCGGCAGATCCAGCGAGATCCGACCGGCGGTGAGTGCCTCGGCCCGGACAGCCAGCGGTCTGTCCCGGCGGGGGAGCAGCCGCGCCGGCAGCCGGAGCCAGCCCCGCTCGTCGAGCACCTGGAACTCTCCGGCCGGCCCGCCGGGCCGCCACTCCTCCGCCAGCCGGCCATCGCGCAGTCGGACGGCGCGGTCGGCGGCCTGCCCGGCGCGCGGGTCATGGCTGACCAGCACCAGCGCCGCCCCGAGCGTGCGGGAGGCGTCGGTGAGCAGCCGGTAGACCTGATGTGCGGCTGCCTCGTCGAGCTCGCCGGTCGGCTCGTCGGCCAGGATCAGTTCCGGCCCGTGGGCCAGCGCGGCGCAGATCGCCACCCGCTGCGCCTCCCCGCCGGACAGGGTCGCGACGGATCGGTCGCCCAGTGCGGCGAGGCCGAGCATGTCCAACGTCGCCGCTGCCTGGCGGCAGGCGTCCCGGTGCGAGCTGCCGGCGAGCCGGAGTTGCAAACCGATGTTGTCGGCCACCCGCCATTCCGGCAGCAGCGCCCGCCTGGCGTGCTGGTCCACCATGCCGATGCCCCGGGATCGCCACCGGCGTCGCTGAGAGTGGGACAACCGGCTGAGCTCGGTGGCGCCGACGCGCACCGTGCCCGCCGTCACCGCCTGTTCACCGGTGAGCAGTCGCAGCAGGGTCGACTTTCCGGAGCCGTTAGGGCCCTGGATCAGCAGCCGTTCACCCCGGTCGACGGTCAGCGTCAGACCCCGCAACGCCATCACCGTCCCGGCCGGTGAGGGGTAGGCGACGAACACGTCACGCACGCTGGCCACGGTCATCGCAGGGCCGGCTCCGGTAGCACGCTCACTACCTTCATCGCAGGTCCAGTTCTGGTAGTACGGGGTGGGGCTCACGGAAGACCGCGCCGGTGGCGACCGCGGTTGCGGCCAGGCAGGCCAGCACGGTGAGACCGACCATCGTCGCCGTCCAGCCGGCGCCCAGGCTGACCGACAACGGGGGGAACGTCGTGGCCCCGCCGGCGCCGACCCCGATCAACGAGACCGCGGACCCGGTCAGCGCGAGCCCGGCGATGGCGCCGATCGGAACGCCCAGCCCGATCACCGCACACACCCGGAGGAACAGCATCCGGCGGATCGCCGGGGGCGCCAGCCCGTCGACCTCCCAGGCCAGGTGGTCGGCCGCCGAGTCCTGCCGGTCGATCCCGATCGACAGGGTCATCGCAACCATCGCCATGACGAGGGCCACGATGCCTGCCAGATCGAGCAGTAGGCCGGATCGGGTGGCCACCGGATCACCGGCGAGCCGTCGTTCGATATCGACCCGGAAACGCACCTCGGCAGTGCTCGCGGGAGGCGTCCCGAGAGCGTTGCGCAGGGCCGGCAGTGCTCCGGCGGGCGCGGCGATCCAGACCTGGCTGACTACTGCTGTCCCCGGCTCCGCCCGGTCGAGCAGCGCTGCCACGTCGGGGCGGTCGGCGAGCAGGAACCGCGGCCCGAGGGTCGGCATCCGGGGCAGCACGGCGATGATTTTCGCCCGGATGGTCAGTCCGCTCAGGCTGACCGGGACGATGCCGTCCTGCGCCGCGGCCGCGGTTTCCGGATCCACTGCGACCGCCAGCAGCGGGAGCTCCTGGCGCGGCAAGAACGCCGGGTTCAGCACGATCCGGGCGTCCTGGACCTGGTAGTGCGCCTTCATCGAGCCGGACGCCGCCGGACCGGCCGGGCGGCTCACCCTGGCGGTGTCCGATCCCCAACCCGACCAGTCCCAGACCAAAGGCGTGCCGTCCACCGCCGCAGCGCCTAACACCAGGTCACCCGTCGCCAGGGGCAGGTCGGTGCTCCCCTCACCGGTGGTGTGTTGCCGGTGCACCAGGTGCGAGGCCGACTCGGCGATCTCGAGTCCGGTGACCTGCAGCGGGCGGTCGGCGTCGAGGACCGCCCGGAGGCCACCCGGCGCAGCCAGCAGTGGGACGTGCCGCTCCTGCCCCTCCGGAGTGACCACCCACAGGGCGACGGTGATGTCACCGTTCATTCCTTCCGCCGCGATCTGCACCACGGTCGCGCCGGCGGGGATCACCGGCCGGCCACCGGCACCGGCCGGGATGGCCCGGACGGCGGTACCGGCCGCCATACCAGCTGCCAAAGACTGCGCTGTCGACGCCGATCCGGTCACCGCGGCGAAGTCGGCGAGCCCGCGGACGGCGTCCAGGTCGATTCCGGTGAGCGGCAGCCCGACGGCGCGGGAGGTGCCGGCGAAGACGGTCGCCGAACTGCTGATCAGCGGGTGGATGGCGACTCCGGGCGCGAGCGCCGTCAGCGCTACTGGATCGAGCACGCTCAACGGAGTGGCGACGTCCCGGCTGGGCCCCACCCGCGCCTGCAGCGGCACCTGGAAGGCGGCCTGGTCGGCGGCCGACTGGCGCAGGGTAGCCGAGTACGACCCGGCGAAGACCACCGCGCAGGTCGCCGCGGCAAGGAACCCGGCCGCAACGGCGGGGGCCAGCGCGCGCCGCTGCACCCCCAGGACGGCGAGCTGCCAGACGACGCCCCGGGTGGGCGACCGGAACCGGCGGAACGCGCCGACCAGTAGCGGCCAGCAGCGGGCGGCGAGCAGCCCAGCTGCCAGGGAGATGACCGTCGCGACACTGGTGGTCAACGGCCCGGTGCCCTCCTGTCCGCCCGCCCGGCCGCCCAGGACGAGCACGACGAGTCCGACCGAGGCGACCAGCAGGCAGTCAAGCGCCACCCTCGTCGCCCGCTCGGCGTCGACCGGCCACAGCGACACCGCGACGGTCAGCACCACTGCCGCCAGCCCCAGCCAGGCCAGGGTCGGGAGGGCATCGGACAGGGCGGCGCGGGCGATCGGCGACCGCCCGGGTGGAGTCCGCGTGGCAAGCAGTAATACTGCGCCGGTCCCGGCCAGCGCGCCGGCGACCAGGCCGGCAGCGATCACCACCGCTGCCTGCAGCACCGGGCTCAGACTCAGCTGGACCGTGCTGGCACCGCGGCGGTTCAGCAGATGGACGACCAGCTGCTGCCGGCGGCGCATCCCCACTGCGGCGAACAGGCAGAAGCCGAGTTGCAGCACCGCAGCCCCGGCGCCCAGCACAGTGAACCGGTCGGCAGAGCCCGCCGCCCGGGCCGCCGCCGACGCCACCGCGTCCTCCGGCCAGCTGATCGACAGGCCGCCGATCTGCACGTTCAGTTCATCGGCCAGCCCCGACAGGCCGCGACGGAACCGGTCCAGCCCCGCCGTTGCGATGGAATCACCGGACAGGGTGGAGAGCCAGGCCGTGGACCGGCCGAACAGTTCGAGCACCGCGAGCCCGGACATCTTCTCGACCGACCCGCCGAGCAGAAGCGCCCGATCGGCGTCGACCAGGCCACCACCGACGATCCGTTCGTCGAGCAACTCCGCGGTGCCGGTGACCACCAGCCCCAGCTGGCCGGCCGCCGGCGCGATCCCGGCAGGGCTCAGTCCCGCCTGCCCGCCGGACCCGGTCGAGGTCAACAGCACCTCACACCGGGTCGGCGTGCAGGTGCCCGGCAACCTGCCAGAGGTCAACCGGACCGACACCGCCAGTGCGTCGGCGGCGCCGAGGCCGAAGGTGCTCCCCGCCAGGGAGAGCTGGCGGTACATCATCACCCTGGCGGCGGCGGTCAGGCCCAAATCGGCGAACCGGCGGCGGACCGCATCGTCCTGAAGCTGCCGTTGCGCGGGTTCGAGTGTCTGGCTGGACACGGCGAGGACGGTTCGCTGCGGCAGCGGGATCTCGTCGACCACGGCCCTGATCGCCGCGGTCTGCGCAGTGAGCCGCAGCCCGGCCGCGACCACCGGCAGGACGCTGGCCACCGCGATGCCCAGGGCGAGCAGCGCCCAGCGCAGCGGCCGGTGCCGTAACCCGGCCAGTGCCAGGGCAGCGATGACCCGCATCGTCAGCGCTCCATCGTCAACATTTGATCATCAGCACTCGATCATCAGGGCGCCGCCATCAGGGCACGGGACGGAACATGCAGGTCAGCCGTGCGGTGCAGATCCGGCGGCCGCCGTCGTCGACGATCTGGACCTCGAAGGTCGCCAGCGTCCGGCCGAGGTGCGACACCTTGGAGGTCGCGGTCACCTCGCCCTTGGTGGCCGACCGGTGATGGGTGCAGTTCAGCTCGATACCGACCGGCAGTTGGCCGGCCGGGGCGAGGAGGGCGGCGTGCACCGACCCGATCTGCTCGGCCAGCACGGCGCTGGCCCCGCCGTGCAACAGGCCCGCCGGCTGGGTGTTGCCCGCCACCGGCATACCGGCCCGTACCGTTTCCGGAGATGCCTCGACGAAGCGGATCGACATCCGCTCGCCCAACCCGCCAAGATTGGCGTTGAGCCGCTCGACGAGGTCGGGTTCGTCACCTTCGAAGTCGGGGTAGCGCAGCGGCACTGGCATGCCTTCCTGGTCACGGTTCGCGGGCGGGCGACCCCCCAGGCAGTTTAGGGCCGGCCGTCGGCGACAACCCGTCGTCGGGTGGCATTCGGCGGGTGACTGTCGGCGGTGACTGTCGGCGGTGACGGTCGGCGGTGACTGTCGGGCTGGGACCCTAAACTTTGCCCGGTGATGGCAATGACGAAGGCCCGAACACCCGCGGTCCGGCGACCGAGCCCCGCGGCTGCGGCCCTGGCAGCCGCGGCGGCCCGCTCCGATACCCCGAGACTGCTACTGCTGGACGGACATTCGCTCGCCTACCGGGCGTTCTTCGCGCTGCCGGTGGAGAAGTTCTCCACCACCACCGGGCAGCCGACCAACGCGGTGTACGGCTTCACCTCGATGCTGATCAACCTGCTGCGGGACGAGCGGCCGACCCACGTGGCCGTCGCTTTCGACCTGTCCAGGCAGACCTGGCGGAGCGAGGAGTTCGCCGACTACAAGGCGAACCGGTCGGCCTCCCCGGCGGATTTCAAGGGTCAGATCGAGCTGATCAAGGACGTGCTCGCAGCGCTCCGGATCACCGTCCTGACCGCGGAGAACTTCGAGGCCGACGACGTGATCGCCACCCTGACCACCCGGGCCGAGGCCGAGGGGATGTCGGTCGCCATCTGCACCGGCGACCGCGACGCCCTGCAGCTCGTCACCGACGCGGTGACGGTCCTCTATCCGCGCAAGGGCGTCTCGGACATGACCCGGTTCACCCCGGAGGAGGTCCAGACGAAGTACGGGCTGACTCCCGCGCAGTACCCCGACTTCGCGGCGTTGCGCGGTGATCCATCGGACAACCTGCCCGGCATCGCCGGGGTCGGGGAGAAGACCGCCGCCAAATGGGTCCGTGACTTCGGCTCCCTGGCCGAGCTCGTCGACCGGGTCGACGAGGTGCCGGGCAAGGTAGGGGATGCGTTGCGGGCCAACCTGTCCAGTGTCCTGCAGAATCGCCGGCTGACCGAGCTGGTCCGCAGCGTCGAACTCGTGATCGACCCGCTCCAGCTGGCGGCCCAGCCCTACGACCGGGAGGCCGTGCACAAAATCTTCGACGACCTGCAGTTCAAGGTGCTGCGGGAACGCCTGCTGGAGACCTTCGAGCAGGCCGACGAGACCAGCACCGCGGGATTCGACGTGTCCGGCGGCCGGCTGCCGACCGGTGGGGTGGAAGCGTGGCTGGCCGAGTACGCCCGCGGCCCGGTCGGCATCTCCGTCTCAGGGAGCTTGGAGCCGGGCGGCGGTGACGTGTCGACGATTGCCGTCGCCGATCCTTCCGGCGCCACTGCCGTCATCGACGTTGCGGTGCTGGACGAGGCCGACGACCGTGCGGTCGGGCAGTGGCTGGCGGACAGGGCCCGGTCGAAGGTCGGCCATGACCTCAAGGCGGCGGTGAACGCTCTCGCTGCCCGGGGCTGGACGGTCGACGGGATCACCTGCGATACCGCACTCGCCGCCTACCTCGCCCTGCCGGGGCAACGGGCCTTCGACCTCGGCGACCTGGTGCAGCGGTACCTGCACCGGACGCTGGACGCGGGTGCGGCGGTCGAGGGCGAATCCGAGCAGCTCTCGCTCAGTTTCGAACAGAGCCCGGGCCCAGGGGGACGGCAGGCCGACGATCACGCCGAGATGATCAAGGCCGCCGCGGTGATCGAGCTGGCCACGGCGTTGGAAGCATCGCTGCTGGCCAGCGGCCAGTTGCAACTGCTCACCGAGCTCGAGCTGCCCGTGATGACGGTCCTCGGCCGGATGGAACGGTGCGGAATCGCCGTTGACGTCGGCTATCTCGAGGAACTGCAGGCCACCTTCGCCGCCGAGGCGCAGATCGCCGCGAATGCCGCATACGACGTCATCGGTCGGGAGGTTAACCTCGGCTCACCGAAGCAGCTGCAGGTGGTGCTGTTCGAGGAGCTCGGCATGCCCAAGACGAAGAAGACGAAGACCGGCTACACCACCGACGCGGATGCGCTGGTAGCCCTGCACGAGCAGACCCAGCACCCGTTCATGACCCATCTGCTCCGGCACCGGGACGTCACCAAACTCAAGACCACCGTGGACGGACTGCTCAAGGCGGCAGGTGTCGACGGGCGGATCCACACCACCTACCTGCAGAACGTGGCCGCAACCGGCCGGCTGTCGTCGACCGAGCCGAACCTGCAGAACATCCCCGTCCGTAGCGAGGAGGGTCGCCAGATCCGGTCGGCGTTCGTGCCGGGTCCTGGCTTCGAAAGCCTGATCACCGCCGACTACTCGCAGATCGAGATGCGGATCATGGCGCACCTTTCAGAAGACGCCGGCCTGATCGACGCGTTCCGGTCCGGCGAGGACCTGCACACGGCGGTCGCCGTCCGGGCGTTCGGGGTGCCCGCTTCCGAGGTCACGCCTGAGCTCCGGCGGCGGATCAAGGCGATGAGTTACGGCCTGGCCTACGGCCTCTCCGCCTTCGGATTGTCCGGTCAGCTCAAGATCAGCGTCGAGGACGCGCGGGAACAGATGGACGCCTACTTCGCCCGGTTCGGCGGGATCCGCGACTACCTCCGCCGGACCGTCGACGTGGCCCGGACCGAGGGTTACACCCAGACGCTGTTCGGCCGCCGCCGCTACCTGCCGGATCTGACCAGCGACAACCGGCAGCGCCGGGAGCTAGCCGAGCGGGCGGCGCTCAACGCCCCGATCCAGGGCAGTGCAGCGGACATCATCAAGGCCGCCATGCTCGGCGTCCAGGCCCGCATCGACGAGGGGGGGCTGAGGTCACGGTTGCTGCTGCAGGTCCACGACGAGTTGGTGTGTGAGGTCGCCCCAGGAGAACAGGGAGTGCTGACGACGGTGTTGCGGGAGGAGATGGCTGGAGCGTTTGCGCTGACAGTCGACCTCGACGTGTCCGTCGGGGTCGGTCGTAGCTGGGACGCTGCCGCCCATTGAGCCGGCCCAGCCGGCGGATCGGTTCGTCAGCCGTCCCGCGAAGCCACCCCGCAGGGCCAGTACCACGGCCTGCACCTGCGAGACGGCATCGAGTTTGGTGTCCGGCAGGACGGCTCTTCAGGACAGGTGACACAGATAGATGGATGTGCCCGGAAATATTTCGCCACGTTCGGCCGACCATTGTCCCCACACGCCGTCGAAGCCGTCGGGCCACTCCGGCTCGATCAGGTCGTCCAGCACGAAACCGGCCGCCACCAGTTCCCGGATCCGGTCGCCCAGCGTGCGGTGGTGCTCTACGTAGGCAGGCACCTCGTCGGCGTCCACCTCCACGTAAGGGGAGCGGTCGAAGTAGGACTGGATGACGGTGAGGCCACGCGGGCCGGGGTCGTCCGGAAACATCCAGCGCATCGGATGCGTCACGGAAAACACCCAGCGACCACCGGGCCGCAGCACCCTGGCCACCTGCCGCATCGCGGCGGCGGAATCGGCCACGAACGGGATCGCCCCGAACGCCGAGAACGCCACGTCGAAGGACTGGTCCGCGAACGGCAGCTCGCAGACGTCGGCCTGAACCAGGGGAATGCGAATGCCGGTCCGGCCGGCCGCGGCGGTGGCGTGGGCCAGCATCCCGGCCGACAGGTCGAATGCGACCACCCGGGCCCCCCGCCCGGCGAGCCAGCGCGAACAGGGCGCCGACCCGCAGCCGACTTCCAGGACGCGTCTCCCTTGGACGTCCCCGAGCAGGCCGGCGCCTTCCTCCCGCAGGTTCTCCGGACACCAGACGAAATCGGCCTCCCCGAGGAACGCACCGTGCTCGCGGTGGTACGCATCGGCATCCGCATCCCACCACCGCCGGTTCGCCGAGCGGGAGGCCGGCTGGTCGGCGGGCCGCCGCCGGGGGTGGGTCGGTCCCAATCCGGTCACGGATGGATCTTCCCACCGGGTAGGCTGATGCTCGCGTTGTGGGTTCCGGCTGCCCGGCATGGTTCAGGCAGCAGTGAATCGGCCGTCGTCTGGACCACACCGGCAAGGCTGTCCCCAGCCGAGCCGCCCAGCGCCCATCGAAGACATGTGTCCCCGGACCGGCTTCGCCTGGGCGCCCGTTCTCCACCCGACTCCGGTGCACATTCAACGGCTTACTACGCCCGTAACGCACCGTCGGACACCATCCCGGTCCCGGCGTCCGCTCTCCCCACCCGTCCCCTTCGGAGCACCCCACCACATGTCCGCACCCACCCGCACCGCCCCGCAGGTCGCCATCAACGACATCGGGTCGGCCGAGGACTTCCTGGCCGCCATCGATCTGACGATCAAGTACTTCAACGATGGAGACATCGTCGAAGGCATCATCGTCAAGGTCGACCGCGACGAGGTCCTGCTCGACATCGGCTACAAGACCGAGGGCGTCATCCCCTCGCGCGAGCTGTCCATCAAGCACGATGTCGACCCCAACGAGGTCGTCGCCCTCGGCGAACACGTCGAAGCCCTTGTCCTGCAGAAGGAGGACAAGGAAGGCCGCCTGATCCTGTCCAAGAAGCGCGCGCAGTACGAGCGCGCCTGGGGCACGATCGAGAAGATCAAGGAAGAGGACGGGGTCGTCTCCGGCACCGTCATCGAGGTCGTCAAGGGCGGGCTGATCATCGACATCGGTCTCCGCGGCTTCCTGCCCGCGTCGCTGGTCGAGATGCGCCGGGTCCGCGACCTGCAGCCCTACGTCGGCCGCGTGCTGGACGCCAAGATCATCGAGCTGGACAAGAACCGCAACAACGTGGTGCTGTCCCGCCGCCAGTGGCTCGAGCAGACCCAGTCCGAGGTGCGCAGCGAATTCCTCAACCAGCTCGGCAAGGGCCAGGTCCGCAAGGGCGTCGTCAGCTCCATCGTCAACTTCGGTGCGTTCGTCGACCTCGGTGGAGTCGACGGCCTGGTACACGTCTCCGAGCTGTCCTGGAAGCACATCGACCACCCGAGCGAGGTCGTCGAGGTCGGTCAGGAGGTCACCGTAGAGGTCCTCGACGTCGACATGGACCGCGAGCGGGTCTCGCTGTCGCTCAAGGCCACCCAGGAAGATCCGTGGCGGCACTTCGCCCGGACCCACGCCATCGGCCAGGTCGTCCCCGGCAAGGTCACCAAGCTCGTACCGTTCGGCGCATTCGTCCGCGTCTACGACGGCATCGAGGGTCTGGTGCACATCTCGGAGCTGGCCGGCCGGCACGTCGAGATCCCCGAGCAGGTCGTCACCGTCGACGAGGGGATCTTCGTCCGGGTCATCGACATCGACCTGGAGCGGCGCCGGATCTCGCTGTCGCTCAAGCAGGCGAACGAGGGCATCACCACCGAGACCGAGTTCGACGAGGTGCGCGCCCAGTACGGCGTCGTCGACCACTACGACGAGGCCGGCAACTTCCTCCCGCCGGAGGGCTTCGACGTCGCCACCGGCGAATGGCTTTCAGGGTTCGACTCGCAGCGGGACGCCTGGGAGAAGCAGTACGCCGATGCCCACGCCGTGTACGAGTCGCACCTCAAGCAGATCGCCGCGGCCCAGAAGGCCGATGCCGAGGCTGCCGAGCCGGCAAATTACTCCTCCGGCACCACCGAAGAGGTCCCGGCCGGATCGCTGGTCGACGACGAGGCGCTGGCCAAGCTGCGGGAGAAGCTCGCCGGCAACTAACCCGACCGAGGCGCGATGGCGCAACGTTGAAGCCTGACGAACGGGGCCGATCTCCACTGCGGAGGCCGGTCCCGTTCGGCGTTTCCGGTCCGACCCCTCCGGCCCGAGCCGGGGCGCTGCCACGCCCCGATAGAGATGCCAACCCGCCGACGGCGGGTTGGCGAGGATATCCCCGGTGGCCTGACTACCGTGGTCTCATGCGCCTAGCCCACGCCATTCCTGGTCTGGCCCTTGCCCTCGTGGTTTCGGCTTGCACGTCGAGCACCGCCGCGAAAAAGACCGTCACAGTGGTCAACACGATCACCAGCGGCCCGACGAGCGGTACTAGCTCGGTGGTGGTCGTCTCCCCGTCTGCTTCCGCCAAACCGACGAAGGCGCCGCCGAAGACCACCGCGTCGCCTACGCCCACGTCGGAGAAGCCGGCTCCGTTCGTCAAGATCGACCCACTGCTCGCCGAGTGCCCGACGATCCTGTCGGCGTCGGACGTCAAACGAGCCCTGGGAGCAGCAGTCCCTGCGGGCTCGGCCCGGAAGAAGGACGTGCCGAATCCAGCCCGTGGTGTGGTCGGGAAGATCCGCTGCTACTACCCTTCGGCGAACGCGACCGGTACCGCCCCGGTGGTCGTCGCCTTCACCCAGTACGCATCGGCGGCGGCCGCCAAGAAGCAGGTCGCCATCACCGTGGACAACGAGGTGAATGCGTCCGCGCAGGCGTCCAAGCCGACGGTCAAGGGTTACCCGGCGGAACTGCTGCTCCGGTCAGGTGGCCTGATCGTCGTCCAGTACGACAGCTGGACGCTCGGGATCGCGACCGCCGACAAGCTGGCACCCAACGCCAAGCTGATCACCGGCCTGCCGGTGCTGGCCACCCAGGTGCTGACCCGGGTACTGAAGAACGGCTGAGGATTCAGGCGGCGCGGGCGGCCGGGACCAGCGCGCCCGACCGCTGCGGGACGACCGTGGGTTGGCGGTGCTTGCCGGGCCGGAACCAGGACGTGAACAAGCTCCGCCGGGCCACCTTGACGAAAGCGGTCACTGCGACCAGTCCCGGCCGCCCGGCCCGGTGCCGCCCGTATCCGATGTTGGCGGCCCGCCCGTAGCCCACCGGTGTGGCGAATGTGCTGGTCACGGCTCCTCCAAAACGAAACGCGCTGAGTGCTGCGGATCCGGCCGACGGACCGGGTTCGACGTCACGCTACGGGGCGCACCCGGTCCGGACCGGCAGGCTCTACGGTGTGTCGGTGACCGAGGCGAGCCTGCCGATCCGCGCCTCGATGGGCGTGCCGATCAGCGTTGCGGTGACCGGCGGGATCGGTGCCGGTAAGTCGACGGTGTCTGCCATGCTCGCCGACCGCGGTGCGGTCATCATCGACTCCGATCAGCTGGCGCGGGAGGTGGTCGGCGTCGGCACCCCCGGATTGGCCTCGGTGGCGCGCGAGTTCGGGCCGGAGGTACTGGCCGCCGACGGGACCCTGGACCGGCCTGCGCTGGCTGCCGTGGTATTCGCCGACCCGGCTGCCCGGCGCCGGCTGGAGGCGATCACCCATCCGATGGTGCGGGCCCGATTCGAGGAGCTGCGCGCGGCCGCCCCCGACGATGCGATCGTGGTCAACGACATTCCGCTGATCAGGTCGGTGACAGCCGCGGCGCAGTTCATCCTGGTGATCGGTGTCCATGCCCCGCTCGAGATCCGGCTGGACAGGTTGACTGCCCGCGGTATGACGAACGACGATGCCACTGCCAGGATCAAGGCCCAGCTGTCGGATGCCGAACGGGCGCCGCTCTGCGACATCTGGCTGCCGAACGGCGGCGACCTGATGGGCATCACCACCGCCGTCGATCGGCTCTGGTCGGGCCGACTGCAGCCGCTCGGGGCGAACATCCGGGCCGGCTTGCAGGCGCCCCGGGGTCCTCTGCTGCTGGTCGATCCCGACCCGGCATGGAACGACCAGGCCCAGCTGCTCGCGGCCCGAATCCGGGCCGCCACCGGCGACGCCAGGGTCGATCACATCGGGTCCACCGCGGTGCCGGGGCTGCCCGCCGAGGACGTCATCGATCTGCAGATCGCAGTACCGAACCTCGCCGCCGCTGGTGCGTTCGCGGAACCGTTACGGCAGAAGGGCTTTCCGGCAATCCATGAGATCATCACCGACACCCCGCATCAACCTGACAGCAATCCTGAGAGCTGGCGGAAGCGCCTCCACGGCAACGCCGATCCCGGCCGGGCGGTCAATCTCCACCTCCGGGTGCAGGGTTCTCCGGGTTGGCGGTGGGCCCTGCTGTTCCGCGACTGGCTGCGCGCCGAGCCGGTCGTCCAGGAGAAATATCTGCAGATGAAACGGGCTGCTGTCACCAGGACGGGCGGCGCCGGGTCCCGGGCGTATGCGGATGGGAAGGAGCCATGGTTCGGTCAGGCCTACCCAGAGGGTCTCGCCTGGGCCGCTGCCACCTCATGGCAGCCCGACGCCCAGGAGTGATCTGCCGCCTCGACGCCGCCCGCCTGCTGGCGTTGAGCGGACTGATGTTATCTGCCGCCCAGGGCGACTCCCGTGCCGATCCCGGCCGCGGCAGCCTGCCTCCCGACCGTGCAGAGCCATCGGACCAGCTCAGAGTCGACTGTCGGTGCTGCCCGGTAACCTCATTCTCGTGGCTTTCGCGACCGAACATCCAGTCCTCGCCGTCTCCGAGCACCGCCCGGTGGGCGACATTCCGCGCACCTCCGGCAAGTTCGAGGTGGTCAGCGACTACCAGCCGGCCGGCGACCAACCGGCCGCCATCGAGGACCTGGTCCGCCGGATCGAGGCGGGAGAGAAGGACATCGTCCTGCTGGGCGCCACCGGCACCGGCAAGTCGGCGACCACCGCGTGGCTGGTCGAGCGGCTGCAGCGACCCACCCTGGTCATGGCGCCGAACAAGACACTGGCCGCCCAGCTGGCCAACGAACTTCGAGAGTTGTTCCCGCACAACGCGGTGGAGTACTTCGTGTCCTACTACGACTACTACCAGCCGGAGGCGTACGTCCCGCAGACCGATACCTACATCGAGAAGGATTCGTCGATCAACTCCGATGTCGAGCGGCTGCGACACTCGGCGACCATGTCCCTGCTGTCCCGGCGGGACGTCATCGTGGTCGCGTCGGTCTCCTGCATCTACGGCCTCGGTACTCCGCAGTCCTATCTCGACCGGTCGCTGCCCGTCCAGGTCGGCATGGCGATGGACCGGGACGCGTTGCTCCGGGCGTTGGTCGACATCCAGTACTCGCGCAACGATCTCGCCTTTACCCGCGGCTCGTTCCGGGTCCGCGGCGACACGGTGGAGATCATCCCGGCCTACGAGGAACTGGCCATCCGGATCGAGTTCTTCGGCGACGAGATCGAGAAGCTGTACTACCTGCACCCGCTGACCGGTGACATCGTCCGGGAGGTTCCCGGCCTGCAGATCTTCCCGGCGACCCACTACGTCGCCGGGCCCGAGCGGATGGCCAGGGCCGTCTCGGCGATCGAGAACGAGCTGGCCGGCCGGCTCGCGGAACTGGAGAAGCAGGGCGACCTGCTGGAGGCCCAGCGGCTCCGGATGCGGACCACCTATGACCTGGAGATGATCCGGCAAGTCGGGTTCTGCAACGGCATCGAGAACTACTCGCGGCACATCGACGGCCGGCCCGCCGGCTCGGCGCCGGCCACCCTGATCGACTACTTCCCAGAAGACTTCCTGATGGTCATCGACGAGTCCCACGTGACCGTGCCGCAGATCGGTGCCATGCACGAGGGCGATGCCTCCCGCAAGCGGACGCTGGTCGATCACGGCTTCCGGCTGCCCTCCGCGCTGGACAACCGGCCTCTGACCTGGGAGGAATTCGCCGGCCGGATCGGCCAGACGGTCTATCTGTCGGCGACGCCGGGTCCCTACGAGCTGGGCCGGAGCCAGGGTGAATTCGTCGAGCAGGTGATCCGGCCGACCGGCCTGGTGGATCCCGCGGTGATCATCAAGCCGACCACGGGCCAGATCGACGACCTGGTCGGCGAGATCCGCAAGCGGGCCGACAAGGACGAGCGGGTGCTGGTCACGACGCTGACCAAGAAGATGTCCGAGGATCTGACCGACTACCTGCTCGACCTGGGCATCCGGGTGCGATATCTGCATTCGGAGGTCGACACCCTGCGCCGGGTGGAGCTGCTCCGCGAGCTGCGGCTCGGGGAGTTCGACGTGCTGGTGGGCATCAACCTGCTGCGCGAGGGCCTCGACCTGCCGGAGGTGTCGCTGGTCTCCATCCTGGACGCCGACAAGGAGGGCTTCCTGCGGTCCGGCACCTCGCTGATCCAGACGATCGGCCGCGCAGCCCGCAACGTCAACGGCGAGGTCCACATGTACGCGGACAAGATCACCCCCTCGATGGCCAGGGCGATCGACGAGACGAACCGGCGGCGGGAGAAGCAGGAGGCCTACAACCTCGAGGCAGGCGTCGACCCACAACCGTTGCGCAAGAAGATCAACGACATCCTGGAGCGGGTCTACGCCGAGGCCGAGGACACCGCCGAGACGATCCGGGTGGGTGGCTCCGGCCGGAATGCCTCCCGGGGCCGCAAGGCGGTGGGGGAGGCCGGCAGCTCCGGGGTGTTCGCCGGCCACTCGACAGCCGGAATGGCCCGTTCCGAGCTGGCCGATCTGGTGCAGCAGCTGACCGACCAGATGATGGCCGCGGCCCGGGAGCTCCACTTCGAGCTGGCCGGCCGGCTGCGTGACGAGATCGGCGAGCTGAAGAAGGAGATCCGGGACATGGACGCGGCGGGCGTCACGGGCAGACCGAAATTGGTCAGGTAGTCGCAGAACAGCCGGTGACCGTCAACCCGGCGGCGTGCGAGCCGGAGTTCACGGACAGATTCCGACCGGAAAGGGATGGTCGGACAGGGCGGAGTTGGAGGAAATTCAGTGCACTCGATCGTCCCGCAGGTGGTCATGGACGCGTTGAGTCCGGCTGTCCTTTCCGAGTTCTGGGCAGTGGCCCTGGGTTATCGGTTGGATGACCCACCCCCTGGATTCGAGACCTGGGAAGAGGCGCTGGCCGCGTCCGGGCTGCCCCCGGAACGGTGGGACGACGCCAGCGCGGTGGTCGACCCGCACGGGGTCGGGCCCCGCATCTTCTTCCAGAAGGTGTCGGAATCGAAGACGGTCAAGAATCGGGTGCATCTCGACGTCGGCGTCGGCCGGGGGATCAGCGATCCGGCGGAGCGCTGGGAGGTCGTCCAGGCCCATGTGGAGCGGTTGGTCGGCTCCGGCGCCACCGTCGTCGAAGAGCGCCGGGGGGAGTGGGGCGACCACTGGATGGTGTTGGCGGACCCGGAGGGCAACGAGTTCTGCGTGCAGTGACCCGAAGGGAGTCTTCGGTGCCCGGCCCGCCCCGGATCGCGAACGTGCCCATGGCTGTCGATCGCCGACCCGAGTTGCGAGAGCGACCACTCTGGCACACTGCCGATATGCGTTGGGCTCGGATGCGAAGGGCTCGGCTCAAGGCCCGCGGAACGGTGAAGTTCTTCAAGGCGGACAAGGGCTGGGGGGCGATCAGCTCCGGCGAGGTACCCGAGGGCCGGGACGTCTTCGTGCATTTCGCGGTGATCGAAGCCGACGGTTACCGCGCCTTCGACGCCGGTGACATCGTCGACTTCGAATACATCATGGCTCAACAGGACAGCTTGGACTACGTGGCAACCCGGGCACGCCGTGTCGAGTCCGGGCCGGCCCCCACCCTGCGTCGCATGGGTCAGCGCGTCGTCATCGCCCCCGACGACACACCCGACACCCCGCTGACGCCCAGAACGCGCCGCTGACTCCGAGCGCCGCTCCTGTCAGGAGTCTCAGCCAGCGGATTCTCAGAGGGCAGATCTTGAGGCAGCAGATCTCGAGGCAGCAGATCTCGAGGCAGCAGATCTTGAGGCAGCGGATGCTCAGGGCGGCGACGGTTCCCGGGTGGCCCGGCGGGCCCGCACCCGGGCGGCCTGCCGGACGAGGTGGTCCCGCTCGGGAACGTTAGAGGCTCGTCGGGCGGCTTCGGCGTAGGCCGCGGCGGCGGCCGAGGAATCGCCCCCGAGTTCGTACAGCAAGCCGCGGACCGCGTGCCAACGGTGCCGCTCGCCGAGCACATCGCTGAGCCGGTCGGTCTCGCGCAGCCTCGCGGCGGCGCCGAGTACATGGCCGAGGGCGACTGCGCGGCCAAGGACGGCGGCGGGATCCCGATGAACCGGATCGTCCATCAGGGCCACGAGGTCGTCGTACCAGGCGAGGATCTGCGGCCAGTCGGTCTCCTGGGCGCTCGCCGCGTCGTCGTGCAGAGCGGCGACGGCGGCCTCGATCTGATACCGACCGGGGCGCTCAGTGGCAAGCGCCGATTGCAGGACGGCCACGCCCTCGGCAATCTGCTGGGTGTCCCACAGGCCGCGGTCCTGCCGGTCGAGGGTGACCAGGCGACCGGCTGAGTCGAGCCGGGACGGGTGGCGGGCGTGGTGGAGGTTCATCAGCGCGAGCAGCGAGGAGAGCCGGTCGCGCGGCGGGTGCTCGGGCCAGACCCGCAGTGCCTCCAGCAACCCCTCCAGCAGCGCGTCCTCGGCGGCATCGAAGTCCTCCCCCCGGTCAGCTGGTGATGTCCTTCCGCCGGAAGCGCAGCACCGCGATTGCCACGAACACCATCGCGTAGGCGAGCCCCGAGAAGGCACCCCGGATCATGTCGTCCCACCGGATCGGATCCACCAGGGCGCCGGTCCAGGCCAGTGCGTAGTGGGTGGGCAACCAGTTGCGGAGCCCGCCGAGCGCAGTGATCTGATCGAGGATCTGGGACAGGATCGACAGCAGCACCGCGCCGCCGACGGCGCCCAGTGGGGCATCGGTCAGCACGCTCAGCAGAAATGCCAGGCCAGCCACCCAGATCAGCTGCGCGGCAAGGTATCCCACGATGATGGCGAGCCGGACGAAGCCGGCTCCGGTGGTGAAGGAATCGCCGACCGGGGTGGACAGCGGCGCGGTCCCGTAGGCGATCGCCCCGACGATGAAGGCGGTCACCGGAAGGAGGATCAGCGCCGTCAGCGAGAGCATCCCCGCCACCAGGATCTTCTGCCGAAGCAGCCGAATGCGCGGCACCGGCATGGCGAGCAGGTACCGCAGCGACGACCAGGAGGCCTCGGAGGCGATGGTGTCGCCGAAGAACAGGCTGATCACCACGATCAGCAGAAACCCGGCCGAGAAGAACAGCGACACCATGGCGAAGTTCGCCGCCCCCGACTTTGCGAGGTCGACGAAGTTGGTGGCCCGGCTGCCGTTCGACGATGAACCGAGGGAGAACGCTCCGACCAGGATCAACGGGAGCGCGATCATGAAGCCGAGGGCGAACTGGGTCCGGCGACGGCGGAGTTGTCGCATCAGCTCTACCCCCACGGTGAGGGTATGGCCGGCCCGGAAGCCGGCCGGCACCCCGCCGGCGCCGGCCGCGGTCGGGGCCAGGAGCCCGGACATCGCATGCACCGCCGCATCGGCCGAATGGTCGTGCCGCGCGGACGTCATCGGATCGCTCCCGTCGAGTCGGTGCCGGCCGCTCCGACGAGCTCCAGGAAGACATCTTCCAGCCGATTGCGGGGAGCGGCGCTGTTCACCTGAACGCCGGCTTCCACCAGCGCCGCGATGGCCGTCGAGGCTGGGGTGGAGCCCAGGTCGAGCTGCAGGATGCCCACGGTCTCGGCGGCGCCGCCGCCCAGTTCCTGCGGTTCGATGTCGATCCGGCCGATACCCGGCAGGCCGCGCAACACCTGCGCCGCCTTCTGTACCGGATCCACCGTGAAAACCATGTCGCCGGAGGCGGCGACGAGATCGGCGACCGTGCCGGCAGCGATGGTCCGGCCCTGGTGCACCACGACAACGTGGCTGCAGGTCTGCTCCACCTCGGACAGCATGTGACTGGAGATCAAGACCGTCCGCCCGGTCGCCGCGTAGCCCCGCAGCACCTCGCGCATGGCGTGGATCTGCGGCGGATCCAGCCCGTTCGTCGGTTCATCGAGCAGCAGCAGATCGGGGAGGCCGAGCATGGACTGGGCGATGGCCAGGCGTTGCCGCATGCCCTGTGAATATGTCTTGACCCTGCGGTTGATCGCGTTGCCGAGCCCGGCGATCTCCAGGGCCTCGGGGAGGTGGGCGTCCGCCGCGGGGCGGCCGGTGGCCCGCCAGTAGAGGTTCAGATTGGCCTTGCCGGACAGGTGCGGCAGGAATCCGGAACCCTCGACGAAGCTGCCGATCCGGGCGAGGATGTCCGCGCCGGGGCGGACCAGCTGGCCGAACACCCGGATCTGCCCCGCTGTTGGGGTGATGAGCCCCATCACCATCCGCAGCGTGGTCGTCTTGCCGGCGCCGTTGGGACCGAGCAGACCCAGCACCTGGCCCTTCTCGACCCGGAAGCTGACATCGGTCACGGCCGCGACGCCACCCGGATACAGCTTGCCCAGTCCGATGATCTCCAGGGGCGGCGGTCCGGTCCCGGTGACCGCCGGCCGGTGTGCAGAGTTCTGGCCCTGACCCGGCCCTGCGTTCGGAGCCGGCGGGCTACCCGGGCCCCCGGCGATCGTTTCGGCCACCGGCTCCTGGGACGTCGGCACGGCCCGTGGCCGTCTCACCCGGCCGCCCAGGACCAGTGCGAGCACGGCCACCGCTGCCAGAGCTATCAGTCCGATCAGTGTGCCGACGGGCAGTTCACCGGCCGAAACCCGGAGGCCGCCGGCGATCGGCAGGGTCAGGTTCCCCGATTGACCGGGCGACCCGTCAGGCCCGGCGAGCGCCACCCGGTAGACGGCCGGCGAATCGGACCCGGCGTACGCCTGATCGGTGGTGGCGACGTCGACCTCCAATCGGGACCCCGCCTCCACCTGGAACGCCACGGCGGGCAGATCCACCGCCAGCGAGACCGGGGAACCGCTGGTGGGCAGGTTGGAGATGCGGATCGGCGCGACGGCATTGCCGGCCAGGGTCCGCACGCCGCCCTCGGTCACCTTGCTCATCGAGACGAACAACACGGCGCCGCTCCCGGCCGGTGGGGTTCCGGCGGCGGAGGTCGACGGCGCCGCGCTCACCGATACCGAGATCCGGGGAGTCCCGGCGATGACGGTCAGCGCACCCAGTGGTTCCGACCGGAACCGAGCGACCTGACCGGGCAGACCGCCGCCGAGCGAGGACAGCACGTTCCCGGCCAGGCCGGACAACCCGGGTAACGACGAGATTCCGGCCGGCGCGCCGCCCGGCGGATTGAGCACCGTCTGGGGGCCACCGGCCAGCGGTACCGCGACCGACGACACCGCCGGCGTCCCGTCGATGCCGGGATAGCCGGCGACCTGCAACGTCCTCGTCCGGGCACGGCCGGTGTCGGAGAGCGGCCCGTCGACGCTGTAGTTGAAGCTGCGGGCAGGTGCGGCGCCGCGGCCCAGGTAGGAGGTGAACCAGCCGCTGATCCGGTCCCGGGTGACCTGGTCCGGTGTTCCGCCGTCGTGACCGCCGTTGTACCAGGTCAGGGCGACACTGGCGCCGTTGGCGGCGATGGCTCTGGCGTTGGCGTCGGCCTGGTCGAGGCCGAACAACGTGTCCCGTTCGCCCTGTACCAACAGTGTCGGCGCCTTGATCTTGCCGACGACGGCTTTCGGGCTGGAACGGGCGAGCAGTGAGGCCAGAGCCGGGGGCAACCGGCCGCTCTGCGCCGCTTCGGAGTAGCCGGCGCACAGGTTGAGCATCATCCGGCCGCAGCCCACCGCGCCGGACGCTGCACCCCCGTTGGCAGCTCCGGGGCCAGAGCCGGTCGGCGCAGCGGGAGCACTGGTCGACCCGCCCTGGCCTCGGGTGAATCCGCTGTCGCCGGTGTCGGCGGGAGCGGCGGTCCCGGTTCCGCCGGAGAGCGCCGAGCCGGAGATCACCGACGACATCAGGGTCGCCGTCCAGGCCTTCTTCAACACCCCGTCGGTACTGCTGGTCGCGGCAGCCGGGGTTTCGGCAACCGGGCCGGCACCCGACGGGACGACGGCGTTGGGGAACAGTGCCACCGCGAGGTCGTTCCAGGTGATCAACGGGACGTCGGCATCCACCCGGGGATCGGTCCCGGCCAGCATCAGCGACAGAGCTCCGCCGTAGGAAGCCCCGGTCACCCCCACCCTCGGGTCACCCGGCCCGTCCTGGACCACGTCTGTCCGCTTCGCCAGCCAATCGACAATGGCTCTGGCGTCCGGGATCTCGTAATCCAGGGAGTCGAGCGCAATCTGGCCGGTCGACTGCCCGAAACCCCGGGCCGAGTACGCGAGAACCACGAAACCGTGGGTGGCCAGGTCGCGGGCGTCGCCGGCGATGCTCTGCTTCGACCCACCGAACCCGTGCGCCATGATCACCGCGGGCGCCGGGAGCGCCTTCGGCAGATAGACCGTCGCGTCCAGGCTGACCGGCCCGGAAGCGCCGGCACCGCCTGGTGCAGTGATCCGGACGTCCTCGGTGCTGATCGAACTGGTCGCCGGGGCCGCCGCGGGACGCAGGGCCAGGGCGGCCACCGCAATCACCGCCACCACCAGCGCTGCTGCCGCGATCTTGCGCGAACGAGTGGCCAGCAGGCGCCGCAGGCGGGCCCTCACGGCTGGTTCCGAGATACGGGAGTCCAGGGGTTGGGGCCATCGTGCGCCGCAGCGGCTCCTCGACCGTTCGCGATGGGTCGTCCTCCAGGAGAGGGTCGGAGGCACAGGATCGCTACGGGCATACCGACAGCGTGCCAGAGGGAGCCGACAGCACCGGTCGGACGAACCCGGCGGCCCCTGACCGGCTAACGTGCCCGATCGTGAAACCAGAGGACATCGAGCTGTTGCAGATCCCCGGTCGCCCGACGGTGAACGCCGCCGGGGATGTCGTCGTCGCGGTGAGTCATCCCGATCTGGCCGGCGACTTCTACCCGGGCACCCTGCGGCGACTGATCGGGTCGGCAGCGGAACACCAGCAGGGCGATCAGACCCCGGAACCCTTCACGGTCGGTCCGCGCGACTCGTCACCCATCTTCTCGCCGGACGGCCGGACCGTCGCCTTCCTGCGGGCCGACAGGTCCGGCCCTGCTCAGCTCTGGCTGATCCCCCTCAACGGCGGCGAAGCACGCAAACTCACCGACCACCCCCTGGGCGTACGCGATCCTGTGTTCTCGCCCACCGGAGCGCACGTCGCCTACATCGCGGCCGTGCCCGAGGCCGGCCGATACGGCTCCGAGCCGAAGATTTCGCCGGAAGCCGAGCCACCCCGCCGTATTTCCCGACTGTCCTACCGGCTGGACGGAAAAGGGTTTCTGGTCGACAGGCCGGAGCAGGTCTTCGTCGTCGACCCCGCCGCCGAATCCCCCACACCGGTCCAGCTCACGAATGAAGCCGCGCTGCTGTCCACCCCGGCCTTCACTCCGGACGGCAACCGGCTCGTCTACTTCAGGCGCACTTCGCCGGACAGCGCCCACGTCGAATTGGTTGCAGTCCGTGCCACAGACGGGGACGTCGCCGGCGGACAGGCGCCGGCCGGGTCGGGTGAGCTGCTGGTTCGGCTGACCGGTTCGGGTCAACACCCGGTGGTCCACGGCGGGGATGTGCTCTACGTCGGCGCCGAGTTCGAAGACTTCGACTATGCCGGACGGACGAATGGGCTCTGGCGGGTATCGCTGGCCGGGGGGAAGTCGCGCCGGCTGACCGATCCGGAGACCGTCGATGTCGACGCTGCTGCCGGTCCGCCGATTGTGGCCGGCGAGAAGGCGCTGGTCGTGGTGCTCGACCGCGGATCCGCGCCACTGGTCGCGGTGCCCCTGGCCGCCGAGCGGCTCCGCCTCGACGAACTCGCACTGATCATCGGGGGGAGACAACAGGTGACTTCGTTCATGGCCGCAGGCACCACGCTCGCCGCGGTGGTGGCGAGTCCGGACAGCCCGGGGGAGTTGTTGACGCTCACGGTCAGCCCCGAAGGCTTCGAAAATATCCGGCGGCGGTCCCGATTCGCGGCCGGTCTGCACGCCGGTCGCCGCAATGAGGCGGTCGAGATCACCTCAAACTCGCCGGATGGCTATCCCGTCCACGGTTGGCTGGTGGTCCCGCCGGGGCCGGGGCCGCATCCCGTGCTGCTCACCATCCACGGCGGTCCGCATGCTGCCTACGGCTGGGGGTTTTTCGACGAGCCGCAGGTCTATGCCGACGCCGGCTATGCCGTCGTGATGACCAACCCACGAGGGTCGGCGGGCTACGGCGAGGCGCACGGCCGGGCCGTCCTCGGCCGCTTGGGCACCATCGATGCGGACGACGTGTTGGCCCTGTTGGATGTCGCACTGGACCGGCCGGAGTGCGATGCGGCCAGGGTCGGGGTGATGGGTGGCTCCTACGGCGGTTACCTGAGTTCCTGGCTCGCCTCGCATGCTCCGGAGCGCTTCACCGCCGCGATCAGCGAACGGGCCGTCAACGCCTGGGACAGCTTCGCGGGCTCGAGCGACATCGGGTACTTCTTCGCCGGTATGTACGTCGGCTCCGACCGCGACAGCCAGTGGCGGAAGTCGCCGTTGGCGCATGCGGACCGGATCGATCTGCCGATGCTCCTCATCCACTCCGAGCAGGATTGGCGATGCCCCGTCGAGCAGGCGCAACGGTTGTTCGTGGCCCTGAAACAGCGCGGCGCTCCCGTCGAGATGCTGCTGTTCCCTGGCGAGGGGCACGAGCTGTCCCGGTCCGGCCGGCCGAAGCACCGGCGGCAACGGTTCGAGGCGATTCTCGACTGGTGGGCCCGGTATCTGCCGGTCGCCGCGCACAGGCCCGCCGAGGGGCTCGTCCAGCTCGAGTAGGGCTGCCTTGGACGGTCCGCAATTGGGCGGTGTTGGACGGCTGCGTTTGACGGTGGGTCTTGGACGGTCCGTGCTGGACCGTCCGTGCTGGACGGTCCGTGCTGGACGGTCCGAATCGGCCGTGACGGTCCGTCGGGACAAAGGATTTCGCGTTGAGCAGAACTCGGAGAAATTCGTTCGCCAGGAACCTATGTGTACGGTACCGTTTCGTTCAGCGACACAGTCTTGACCCAGCGTCAAAGGCTTGACCAGGACCCCGCTCCACCAGGTCGGCTCACCCAAAACCCTCGTTCAAGAATCGTCGTCGTAGAACCGTTGTCCAAGAACCGTTGTCCCAGAACCGCTGCCCCAGAACCGTTGTCCAGAGGAATCCGTGACGAAACAACCTGATGCGAGCCGCTTTTCGGTCGCCAAGCTCAATTGTCCGGTCAGCACGATTCTCGACCGGGGCGCCTCCCGGGAGCGGGCGATCTGCCTCGCGGTCATCGAACTGGTCAACGAGTCCGGCTACGAGTCAGTGACGATGGATGCCGTTGCGGCGCGGGCAAAGGCATCCAAAGCCACCATCTACCGCCGCTGGTCCAAGAAGGGCGACCTGCTTCTCGACGCAGTTCGCCGCGGATTTGCCGCGAGCCCCGCCGAGGTACCGGACACCGGCAGCCTGCGCGGGGACCTGGTGGCCAGAATCGCCATGCAGTTGGGCAATCCGATCATCGTCGCTACCAACACGGCGGCTCTGCGTGGTCTCGTCGACGCCGGGGCCAACGACCCTGATTTGGCCGACAAGCTCTGGTCGCAACTGAAATCTGCCCAGCTCTCGGCCTGGCAGTTGATCCTGGACCGGGCCCATTCGCGTGGCGAATTGGCCGCCGCTGTCGACGCAGCCGTGGCCTGGGAGATCGCCCAGGGCCAGTTGTGCACGCGGACCAGTGTGGATCGCCGGGACATAGAGCCCGCCTACCTCGATCACATCGTCGACAACGTCCTGCTTCCGGTGATCGCCCATGCCGGCCTCGCCCGGTCTGACGACGACGTCCTGGTGACAGCGGTGTGATGACAGCGGTGTGACAACAGCAACTGTAAGGGACAACAGTTTGAGGACAAAAGTTTGAGGACAAAAGCTTGAGGAGAGCGGTTGTGATGACAACGGTCTGCCGACGGGCCTGATAGTTCCACCGAAAGCCAAGCCCCGACTTCCTACTATTTCGTGGTGCAGGGTTCCGACACCGAAAGTCAACCCCGCCTGCCGCGCTTCGACATCGCTGTCGATCTGCGCGGAACCGACCCTGCAGGTCCGGCGTGCGACCCACCCCGCCCTCGAGTGGTCGAAGTCCCTCCTCGGGATGACTGTCGGAGCTCACCGACACACTGCAAGTCGGCGCGATGCATCCTCATCGGGCCGCGTTCAACGACAGGAGTTCCCGCTGTGACCCGCTCCACCTCGACCGAACGTCAGGATCCGTCTCGCACCGATCCCGCCGGTACCCACCGCGCCGGTGCTCATCGCGCCGGTGCTCATCGAGCCGGTGCTGAATCCGCTGGGACGGATCCCACTGCACCGCATCCCACTGCACCGCATCCCACTGGATCGGATCCCACTGGTGACAATCCCGTGGGGGCCTCCGACCTCGACCCGAAGCGATGGGTAGCGCTGGCTTTCATCGCCGTCGCCCAGCTGATGGTCGTGCTCGACGCCACCATCGTCAACATTGCGCTGCCCACCGCGGCGACAGCGCTCCACATTGCTGACGCCAACAAGCAGTGGATGGTGACCGCCTACGCGCTGCCTTTCGGCGCGCTGCTGCTCCTGGGCGGCCGAATCGCCGATTACCTGGGCCGTAAGCGGGTCCTGATGCTGTCATTGATCGGATTCGCGGCCGCATCAGCCCTGGGTGGAGCCGCGCAGCAGGGCTGGATGCTGTTCGCCGCCAGAGCACTCCAGGGCGTTTTCGCCGCCATGCTCGCCCCCGCCTCGCTCTCTCTATTGACGGTGACCTTCCGCGAACCGAAGGAACGGGCCAAGGCATTCGCGGTGTTCGGGGCGATCAGCGGCGGCGGCGCCGCGGTTGGGCTGCTCCTCGGCGGTCTGCTGACCGAATACGCGAACTGGCGCTGGTGCCTCTTCGTCAACATCCCGATCGCGGCCATCGGCATCTTCGGCGTCGCGACGGTGCTGAAGGAGTCGCGGACCACCGGTGGAACCCACTACGACATTCCCGGCGCGATGCTCAGTACCGGCGGGCTGGCCCTGTTGGTCTGGGGATTCACCAGGGCGGCCAATCCCACCCTCGGCTGGGGATCGTGGCAGACGATCGGCTCGCTGGCCGGTGCGGTGGTGTTGCTCCTGGCGTTCGTTCTCGTCGAGAGCCGCAGCCCGAGCCCCCTTTTGCCGATGCGGATCCTGGCCGACCGGAACCGGGCCGGCGCGTACCTGGTCGGGCTGTTCGTCGGTGCCGGCCTGTTTGCCATCTTCCTGTTCCTCACCTATTTCCTGCAGGGCATCCAGCACTACAGCCCGGTCAAGGCCGGCGTGGCATTCCTGCCGTTCAGCGCCGGCATCATCATCGGCGCCGGGGTGGGCTCCCAGCTGGTCCTGAAGATCGGGCCCAAGTTGGTGGTACCGATCGGGCTGGCGATGGGCGTTCTCGGTCTGCTGTGGCTCTCCAGGCTCAATCTGGGCACCACGTACCTCGGCACGATCCTGCCGGCCCAGCTGGTGTTGGCGATCGGGATGGGCTTTGTGTTCATGTCGGTGACCAACGTTGCCCTGGTGGGAATCTCGAAGGCGGACGCCGGCGTGGCGAGCGCCATGGTCAATACGACCCAACAGATCGGCGGGTCGCTCGGCACGGCATTGCTGAGCACGTTCGCCCTGACCGCGACGACCAACTACCTCACCGGGCATGCCGCCGATTTGGCGGCCAACCCCTCGGCTGCCGGCCTGGTTCAGGCTGCCGGGGCAGTTCACGGCTACTCGATCGCTTTCACCTGGGCTGCGGTCTTCTTCGGCCTGGCCGTGGTGGCATCACTCGCCCTGATCAACGCTGGAAAGAACGAGGTCCCGTCGGGCACGGTGGCAGTCTGATTCATCGGATCAAACCGTCGCTCGCCGCCCTCCTGCCGCCGTCCCCCCACGGGTTCCAAGACCCGCGGGGTGCGGCGGCGGCGGCGCGTTGGGTGGCGGCGGCTTCGGGGCTACCAGCCCCTGGCCCGCCATACTTCGAGTGACCCGCGCTCCGCGCCGAGCGTGGTGTCGTCGCCGTGTCCCGGGTAGACCCAGGTGTCGTCGGGCAGGCGGTCGAACACCCGGGCCGTCAGGTCGTCCATCAACGAGGTGAAGTCCGCGGGCGAGGTCGTGCGTCCCGGGCCGCCGGGGAACAGCGAGTCGCCGGTGAACAGGTGCGCCGCACCCTCCGGGTCCTGATAGAGCAGGGCGACCGATCCTGGGGTGTGACCCCGGAGCGCAATGGATTCCAGCTGCGATTCGCCGACCGGGACCGCGTCGCCCTGGCCGAGCGGAACATCCGTGGGCACCGGCAGGCCGGCGGCGTCAGCCGAGCCTGCGTAAAGATTGGCGCCCGTCTGACCGGCGATGGCGCCCAGCGCCTGCCAATGATCGGGATGCGAGTGGGTCGTGACGATGGTCCGCAGCCTGGGCCGGTCCGGTCCGTCGCCCAGCAGGTCGGCGATCCTTTCGCTGTCGTTGGCCGCGTCGATGAGCAGCGCGTCCCCGGTCTTCTTGCAGACGAGCAGATACGCGTTGTTGTCCATCGGCCCGACCGACAACTTCGTAATGCTGATCGCCGGCAGCTCGCGGACGGACGGCCTGCCTTGCGGATCGACATGCCCGGTGTAGGAATCGCTCGCTTCGATGTCGCTCTGGGGTGAATTCACCGAGCCAATCTAGCGACCCGCGCGCCGGGGAGTCATGCCGAGCGGTTCGCGGCTCGGCCGGGGACGGGGCTCAACGCGCCTTCTTCCCCCTGCGCGTTGTCCAGGCGGCGGAGTTCGACTACTTCCTCGGCTTAGGTCCCGTCCGGGTCGACCCCGTCGAGCAGCCGAATCAACCGGCTCACCTGAAACTTCTAAACGACCCAGCAAGTTCGATGACAATGACGGTGGGGTACAGCGGTGAGCCGCCTGCGGCCCGGGGTACTCCGGGTTGATTCGAGGCTGCCCACATCAGAGCTTCAGCCTCATCACCGGCCGGCTGGGGTAGGTGCGCCCAACTTCGGTGAATCCCGCCCCGCTGAACATCGTCATGGTCCCGGGTGAAGACCGCGGATCCTGCCACCCGATCAGCGCGCAGGGCGGCCACCTCGACCGGATGTCCTTCGATCGCGCTCGCCCCATGCTCACCGGCGAACTCGACCGCCGCCTTGAGCAGCGCTGCTCCGATGCCCGCCCGGCGGTGCCCGCTGACGACGACGAAACAGGTGACCCACCAGGCTCCGGAGTCCTCGGTGAGCACCTTGGCCAGCGCTCGGTTGGCGCCGACCCGCGGAAAGCCCGCACGGGGCCCCACTCTTGTCCACCCGACAGGCTGATCCTGCACGTAGGCGATAAGCCCCGGCGGTACGTCGGCCGCGCCGATTTCCGTCCGCAGCGCACCCCGGTTGTCCGGTGCCGTCCCGGAGGCCGCGAACTCGCCCGTCGACGGGCCGAGGAACAGCCGGCACCAGCACCACGAAGCATCTTCACCCCGCCGACCGAACACCTCGGCGAGATCACCCCATCGGTCAGCGGTGGCCGGGAATACCTGAACGGGCATGCCAGAACTGTAGGGAACGGGCCGGGCCCGGCCGATCCGAGTGTTATCGGCTTGACGGTTGCGGCACGCTCGCCACATGGCCCACCCATTCCCTCCCGCCCCCAAAGCCATCCGAGCCGTTCAGCCACCGGACCGGGCGGAGCTGCTGGAGATCGCTGCGGCAACGGGTCTTTTCAGACCCGGCGAGATTCTCGACATCTCAGCAAAGCTCGACACGTTTCTGTCCAGCGAGAGCCCCAGCGACCGATGGATCATCGCCACCGACGGTGACGCTGTGGTCGGCCTTGCCTACTGCGCCCCGGAACGAATGACCAGCGGCACCTGGAACCTGTACCTGCTGGCGATCCATCCGGACTACCAGGGACGCGGCTATGGAACCCGGCTCGTCCGGTATGTGGAGACCAATCTGCAGAATGGCGGGGCAAGGCTGCTTCTCATCGAAACGTCCGGGGTGCCGGCGTTTGCCGGTCAACGGCGCTTCTATGCAAACCTCGGTTACCACCAGGAGGCGACGATCCGTGCGTTCTACGACGCGGGCGACGACAAGGTCGTCTACCGCAAGGCACTCCGCGCTGCCGACTCGGTTCCCGAATCGGGCGAGATTCCGGTAGGCGCTGATCGGCCCGTAGGAGGCAGCACTTCACCCGAGGACGGATGAGGGACCTCAGAACGGTGATCGATGTCCCGCTGGTCCGCCGGCTGATTGCCGGGCAATTTCCCCAGTGGTCGCAGCTACCGCTGACCGCCGTGCAGCCAGGGGGTTGGGACAACCGAACCTTTCGACTCGGCGACGCCATGACGGTGCGGCTGCCCAGCGGTGCGGGCTATGCCTCCCAGGTCGACAAAGAGCAGCTGTGGTTGCCGCGACTGGCGCCGCGTCTGCCTTTGCCCATTCCATCGCCGGTCGCGCTGGGAATGCCCGCTGCTGGCTATCCGTGGTCGTGGTCGGTCTACCGATGGTTGGCCGGGAAGCCGGCGTCGACCGACCTTGTCGACGACCCGGCCCGGTTCGCCCTGGCGCTGGCCGACTTCCTCAACGCCCTGCATCGGATCGAGCCCGACGGTCCGCCTGCCGGAGCGCACAGTGCCTTCCGCGGAGCGCCGCTGAGCACTTACGACGGCGGGACCCGGACCGCGATTCTGGCGTTATCGGGAGCCGGCCGCAGGCAGGCGGCGTTGCGTGCCTGGGAGCGCGCGCTGGCAGAAGAGTGGTCCGGGCCGCCGGTCTGGTTCCACGGCGACTTCGCCGCCGGCAATCTGCTGGTCCGGCACGGCGTGTTGGCCGCCGTCATCGATTTCGGCTGTTGCGGCGTAGGGGATCCGGCCTGCGACTTCGCCATCGGGTGGACCATGCTCTCAGCGGAAGGTCGGGCGTTGCTTCGGTCGGCGACCGGGGTGGACCCCGGGACCTGGGCCAGGGGTCGGGGTTGGGCGTTGTGGAAGGCTCTGATCACTCTGGCCGACAAACGGTCGATGCACGCTGATTCAGTGCTGGCGAGGCACGTGGTCGACACCATCCTGGACGGCGGATAGGCCGCCCGACCGGCCGAACATGTATTCTGCACGGCTCGGCCGGAGCACGCCTAATTGAAGAGGGATTGCTGTTTCGGCGGGAAACGACAGCGAGAAGAACTTCATGGCTCAAAGGCTTTATTCGGAGACGATGTCGCTGGACGGATTCATTGCCGGTCCCGGCGGCGGCATGTCCTGGCTGACGCCGTATCAACGCTGTCGGATTCGATCGTCGGGCTGGACAAAACCAGGATTCAGGTGGAATACCGTGCCGCCGAATACCCAGCGATCGCGGTGGCGATATCAACCGCCAACAAAGGAATGGTGTTGGCGTCCAGACCACTGACAGTGACACGGATGCCGGGCGGGCTGGACTGCCTGAACCGGGAACCGGGCGCGACGGCCCACCTCGCCTGCATCAGGCTTGCCACCGCGGTCGTCTCGTCGGCGACCGGTATCCACACATTCAGGCCGGCCTGTCCCGACGCGGGAATGCCCTGAGCGGCGAGCGCGGCGATCAATTGCCCACGGCGCGAATCGTAGGCCCGACCCGCCGCAACAACGGAAGCCGCGGCTTCCGTGCTGGTCCACAATTCGACCACGGAGCGCTGCAGGATCGTGCTTACCCATCCCGAGCTGATCCGCATCCGGGTCTCGACCCGGGAGATCGTCGCCGGGTCACCCGCCAGCACCGCGACCCGCAGGTCCGGTCCGTAGGGCTTCGAGGTGGATCGGACGAACGCCCATGACTGCGTCGCACCTGCCACGGACCCGAGCGGGTCGCCGGCCAGTTCCGCGGCATGGTCGTCCTCGATCACCAATGTGCCTGGTGACCCGGCCAGGACGGACCGCAGTTCGGCGGCCCTGTGCGGGGTGAGCGATACACCGGTCGGGTTCTGTGCCCGGTTGGTGATGACGACCGCCCTGGCGCCTGCCCGCAGCGCGTCCTGCAACAGCTCGGGACGGACGCCGTCCGCGTCCATCGCGATCGGAACGGGGCGAAAGCCAAGCGCCGCAACCAGATCAAGCACGTTGCCCCATCCAGGATCTTCCATCGCCACCGGGTCGCCGAGCCGCAGTTGGGCTGACAGCACCCGGTGGATCGCATCGAGACCGCCGGCCGCCACAGTCATCGCCTCGCACGGGACACCGTCGGCGAGGAAACGCTGCCGGGCGAGCTCGAGCAGCCCCGGCAGGACGAACGCCTCGGGGGCCGCTGCCGGCCCGCCTTGCTGTCCTCGCCACTGCAAGGGGGGCAGCAGGTTCGGATCCGGTTGCCCACTGGCCAGATCGGTGACGTCGGTTGCCAGCGCGGGCGTCATCGACCTCGCGGCGAGCGGCGGGCGCCGACCCACCCTGGTGCCGTTTCGACCGCTCGTCTCCACCAGCCCTCGATCACGGAGCAGCTTGAACGCCGCAGCGACGGTGCCGGGCGCAACGCCCAGTTCGGTCGCGAGAAGCCGGACGCTCGGCAACATCTCACCAGGCCGCAGCGCTCCGCTTTCGATCCCTGATTCGACGCTCTCGACAAGCTGTCTGGCGGATCGTCCGCCTACCCGATATTGTATTGACATCACCGTTGGATCGTACTAGTACATGAACGCGAGGAGGAAATTTGGCGCAGAACGATTACCCGAGTTCGCCGCAGACCTCGCCGACGCGCCTGAAGGAGCGGGTCGGCTACAACCGGACCGAGGTCCACGCCGTCCTGGACGAGGCCGTGCTCTGCCACGTCGGCTTCGTCGTCGACGGACGACCGGTGGTCCTGCCGCACCTACACGCCCGGGTCGCTGATCGGCTGTACCTTCATGGCTCCAGCGCGGCGCGCTTCTTCAGGTCTTCCGCCACCGGCGAGATTCCGGTGTGCGTGACAGTGACCTTGGTGGACGGTCTGGTGCTCGCCCGATCCGCCTTCCACCACTCCGTCAATTACCGGTCGGTAGTCATTCACGGAATGGCGCGCGAGGTCACCGCCGAGTCGGACAAGAAGGCGGCTCTCGCCACGCTCGTGGACGCCGTGGTGCCCGGCCGGTCAGCCGCTGTCCGTGGTCCGTCGCGCAAAGAGCTGGCTGCGACATCGGTCCTTCGATTGGATCTGGAGAGCGTCTCGATCAAATCCCGGACCGGACCGCCGCAGGACGACGCATCCGATCTCGCACTGCCCTACTGGGCGGGGGTGCTGCCGGTGAAGTTGACAGCAGGAAACCCGGAGCCCGCCGATGATCTCGTGGGTTCGCCGGCGATACCGGCGCATGTCGGCCAATGGCAGCGGCCTGCCAGTCGCTGACGACGCCGTCCGGGTAGGAACGGCGCAGTCGGTCATCGCCGGTCAGCCGATCTCGACCACCCGCAGCTCGGCAGCAGACATCCGGGCCGCGTCGATGACGATCGCGGTGGCGACCGCATCCATCGGGTCGACGGGCGGGGGAGCGGATCGCCGAACCGCGGCTGCGGCAGCCGGATAGAAGGTGTCCCATCGGCCACGCTCGCTGACCACCGACCGGCTACCCGCCGACGTGGTGAGCGTGCCGTAGGCGGATTCGTCCTCGACGCCCCAACTTTCGCCCAGCGAGGCGGGACTGCCGCCGACCTTGAGCTGAGCCTCCTGACAGTCGAAACCGTTGACGAGGTAGCCACCGGCGGTGCCGCTGACCTGGAATCGGGGACCGGCCGCGGCGGAGGCCATTCCGGCGGCGATCGTGGACCGCACCCCCGAGCCGTGGTCGAGGTGAAGTTCGATGTCGTCCTCAGCGCCGGCGCCGGCCCGAACAGTCCGCAACGCGGCGTGCACCCGGACGACCGGGCCGAAAAGCTGGACGGCCTGGTCGATCAGATGCGGACCCAGGTCGAGCAGGGTACCGCCACCGAGGGCCGGGTCGACGGAGGTGGACCACCCCGCCGCCGCCGCCCGGAACCGATCGATCCGGGAGACGAAGGTGTGCACGGTACCCAGCTCGCCCCCGGCCAGCAGTCGCCTGATCGTCAGGAAGTCGCTGTCCCAGCGCCGGTTCTGATAGGCGGTAACCATCCGCCCGCCCGTCGCCGCGGCGTCGACCAGGGTGCGCGCAGCAGCCGCGGTCAGGGCGAAGGGCTTGTCCACCACCACGTCCAGCCCGAGGTCCAGCGCCTGCATGGCGAGAGATGTGTGGGTCCCCGGCGGCGTGGTGACGGTGATGGCCTCGACACCGAGCTCCACCAAGGCGGCCAGATCGGGGACGACGGTCACCCCGGGCAGCAGCGAAACCGCCTGCTCTCGTCGATCCGGGTCGCCGGTCACGACGGCGGCCAGCTCGACACCGGCCGCGGCCGCCAGCAGCGGCGCATGGAACACCCGACCGCCGGCACCGAAGCCGACCAGCCCCCACCGGACCGCACTCATGTCGTTCATGCCGTCATCCTGTGGGTCGGCACCGACAGTGATCACACCGGGGGGCCGCACCTGGGGCGTCGGCTCGACCGCCGGTTCAGGGTCGGCCGCGCCGGCAGGAGAGTTGACCTGGGGAAAGACGGGACTGTCGGACCCCCCACCTACCATGGGGAACCGTGACTGAACACCTGATCGTGCGCGGCGCCCGCGAGCACAACCTGCGGAACGTCGACATCACCCTGCCGCGCGATTCGCTGGTGGTATTCACCGGCCTGTCCGGCTCGGGCAAGTCCGCCCTGGCCTTCGACACGATTTTCGCCGAGGGGCAGCGCCGGTATGTCGAGTCTCTCTCCTCCTACGCGCGGCAGTTCCTCGGCCAGATGGACAAGCCGGATGTCGACTTCATCGAGGGGCTGTCGCCGGCCGTCTCTATCGATCAGAAGTCCACCTCGCGCAACCCCCGGTCGACGGTCGGCACGATCACCGAGATCTACGACTACCTGCGGCTGCTCTACGCCCGCATCGGGCATCCGCACTGCCCGGTCTGCGGTGAGGCCATCTCCAAGCAGACCCCGCAACAGATCGTCGACCGCGTCCTGGAGATGCCCGAGGGCACCAGGTTCCAGGTCCTCGCACCGGTCATCCGCGAGCGCAAGGGTGAGTACGTCGACCTACTGGCGGACCTGCAGGGCAAGGGCTATTCCCGGGCCCGGATCGACGGTGTGGTGCATCAGCTGACCGATCCGCCGACATTGAAGAAGCAGGAGAAGCACTCGATCGAGGTGGTCGTCGACCGGCTCGTCAACCGGGTCACCGCCAAGCAGCGGATCACCGACTCCGTCGAAACCGGGCTCGCTCTGGCGGAGGGTGTCGTCATCCTCGACTTCCTCGACCTTCCGGACGACGACCCGAACCGCGAACGCCGGTATTCGGAGCGGCTGGCCTGTCCGAACGACCATCCGCTGGGCCTGGACGAACTGGAGCCGCGGTCGTTCTCGTTCAACTCCCCCTTCGGCGCCTGCCCGGAGTGCACCGGACTGGGCACCCGGATGGAGGTCGACCCGGAGCTGATCGTTCCCGACGGCGACCTGTCACTGGCCGACGGTGCTATCCACCCGTGGTCTATCGGCACCACCACCGAATATTTCGTCAGGCTCCTCGACGGGCTTTCCAAGATCATGGGCTTCTCCATGAAGACGCCCTGGGACAAGCTGCCCGCCGCCGCCCGGAAAGCAGTGCTGAACGGCACCGCCGATCAGGTGCACGTCAGTTATCGGAACAGGTACGGGCGGCAACGTTCCTATTACGCCGAATTCGAGGGCGTGATTCCTTTTCTGGAACGCCGTGCGGCACAGACGGATTCGGAGTGGGCCCGGGAGCGTTACGAGGGCTACATGCGCGAGGTGCCGTGCCCGGTGTGCAAGGGGACCCGGCTCAAACCGGAAATCCTCGCCGTCACCATCGACCATTCCGACCGCGGCGAGATGAACATCGCCCAGGTGGCGGAAATGTCGATCAAGGACGCCTTTGCATTCTTCCCCGGGCTACTCCTTTCGGAACGCGACGGCATGATCGCGGAGCGGGTGCTCAAGGAGGTCGCGTCCCGGCTCGGATTCCTGCTGGACGTCGGGCTCGACTACCTGTCGCTCTCCCGGGCGGCGGGAACCCTCTCCGGTGGAGAGGCGCAGCGGATCCGGTTGGCCACCCAGATCGGCTCCGGCCTGGTGGGGGTGCTCTATGTGTTGGACGAGCCGTCCATCGGCCTGCATCAGCGCGACAACCACCGGCTGATCAAGACGCTGACCCGGCTGCGCGACCTCGGCAACACATTGATCGTGGTCGAGCACGACGAGGACACCATCCGGACCGCCGACTGGGTTGTCGACATCGGCCCCGGCGCCGGTGAGCACGGCGGCGAGGTGGTCGTGTCCGGGCCGGTGCAGGATCTCATCGACTCGAAGGCGTCGGTGACGGGAGCATTCCTGTCCGGTCGAAGGGAGATCGCGGTCCCGCAGCAGCGGCGACCGGTCGACCCGGACCGCATGCTGACCGTGGTCGGCGCCCGCGAACACAACCTGCAGAACGTGTCCGTCGGGTTCCCGCTCGGCACCCTGATCGCGGTGACAGGTGTGTCTGGATCAGGCAAGTCGACCCTGGTCAACGACATCCTGTACGACGTCCTGGCGAACCGGCTCAACGGCGCCAGAACGGTTCCCGGCCGCCACACCCGGGTGACGGGGCTGGATCTGGTGGACAAGGTGGTCGGCGTCGACCAGTCGCCGATCGGCCGCACGCCGAGGTCGAATCCGGCGACGTATACCGGCGTCTTCGACCACGTCCGGAAGCTGTTCGCCTCGACCACCGAGGCGAAGGTCAGGGGGTACCAGCAGGGCCGGTTCTCGTTCAACGTCAAGGGCGGCCGCTGCGAGGCCTGCGCCGGTGACGGCACGCTGAAGATCGAGATGAACTTCCTGCCGGACATCTATGTGCCCTGCGAGGTGTGCAAGGGCGCCCGCTACAACCGCGAAACACTGGAGGTGCACTTCAAGGGAAAGACGATCGCGGACGTGCTGAACACCCCGATCGAGGAGGCGGCAGAATTCTTCGAGGCCATCGGGCCGATCCACCGGCATCTCAAGACCCTCGTCGACGTCGGACTCGGCTATGTGCGGTTGGGCCAGCCGGCGCCGACACTGTCCGGCGGCGAGGCCCAGCGGGTGAAGCTCGGCAGCGAGCTCCAGAAGCGATCCACTGGCCGGACCGTCTACGTCCTCGACGAACCGACGACCGGGTTGCATTTCGCGGACGTCGAGAAACTGCTGATCGTGATCAACGGTCTGGTCGACAAGGGCAACACGGTGGTCGTCATCGAGCACAACCTCGACGTCATCAAAACCGCAGACCACGTCATCGACATGGGACCTGAAGGCGGATCCGGTGGGGGACTGGTGATTTCCCAGGGCACCCCGGAACAGGTCGCGGCCGACCCCCGCTCGTACACCGGCCAGTTCCTGGCCAAGGTGCTGCGTGGCCGCGGATTCCCGTTGACTGGTGGTTCCGGCCCGCGGGAACCAGCCCCGGCACGGGCCGCCGGCGGTACCCGGAAACCCGCTGGCAAGGTCAACGGAGGCAACGTCAACGGGGACCGGCTCAACGGCTCGGGTACGAACGGCACCAGCACCAACGGCGCCAGCACGAACGGCGGCGGGAGCAATGGCGCCGCTACCGCTTCCGGAGCCCCTCCGAAGAACGGCAAGGCGGCCGCGCCGGTTGGCGTCACGGCTGTCGGGATGATCCCTGAGGACGTATCGGCCGCCAAGGCCGCCGCGGCGAAGGCGCGACGGCGAGCGGCCAAACTCCGCTGACCCATGGGTTGTGCGGTCGGTCTCAAGCCGGGTCCGGACGGTCGGCCGGGCCGCGCCGGGCTGACGACCGGCCAGTCGTCGACAGAACGGAACCAATTCCAGGGGGTCGATATGCAGCCAGGTCCGAAAGGACGACAGCCGACGAGCCCGAGCCGGCGCGCAGGTCTGGCCCCGGCCGGCCCAACGGCTGCGACGCGATCGGGCACGGCGGAGCCGGCCCGCTCGTCGGCAGGACATCCCGACTCCCATCAATACCCGGAGAGGCAGGTTACGACCCAGGAAACGCGTTCACGACTGGGTCGCCCAATGACCGATCGCTGGGAAGCGCGTTGACCGGAGGCCTGGATTTGCGAATGCTGCCGGCGGGGGACCGGGCCGTCCTGGTT